>NZ_LT706952.1:216684-325685 GCF_900155525.1 Mailhella massiliensis | reverse complement strand
GATGCGGGCGCGGCCTACCCCGGCACCTGCCGCCATCTCACCCCGGAGCAGCGGGCGCGCAAGGAGGCCGAAGGCCGCCGCCCCGCCCTGCGCCTTCTGTGCCCGGACGACGATGAGGAATGTTTTACCGACCTTGTGCTCGGCCCGCAGCGCCTGTCGCTGAAAAGCTGCGGCGGCGACTTCGCCCTGCGCCGTTCCGACGGCGTGTGGGCCTATCAGCTCGCCGTGGTGGCGGACGACATGCGCATGGAAGTCACGCAGGTGGTACGCGGGGAGGACATACTCCTTTCCACCCCGCGCCAGCTTCTTCTGTACCGGCTCCTCGGCGGCACGCCCCCGGCGTTCGCCCATATTCCGCTGCTGTACGACGAGGAAGGCGAAAGGCTGGCCAAGCGCCACAGGAGCCTGAGCCTGGCCGCCCTGCGCGAGGCGGGCTGCCGTCCCGAAGCCGTGGTGGGGCACCTCGCCCATCTGGCGGGCCTTCAGCAGACGCCCTCCCCCGTCACCCCGGCGACCCTTGCGGAACGCATCGGCGGGCCCTTCCCCTGGCATGTGCTGCCCAAAGAGCGCATCGTCATTCCCGGCGGGGTGGAAAGGCTCTGGAAAAGCTGACACGCGAAAACGCCGTTCCCCCGGCCTCGTCCCCGCAGATGCCTCCTAAAAACGGCGCGCCTCCCGGAGGCCGAACCCCGGCCCTGCCGCCGGAAAAGATACCCGAAAAAACGCCGCCCGCAGTCCGCAGGCGGCGTTTTTCTGCCGGTCTATAAGAAAGAAAAGGCGCTTCAGCGCACTCTGGCCGTGGCCCAGCAGGCGGAAACCTCTTCCGCATGGGCGTGGAGCACGTCCAGCTCGCCGGTGCTCATGAGTCCGGCAAGGCTGCGGCCCGAACGCCAGCGCGCGCGGATGAAGGTGGAACTGATGTCGAGCCTCGGCACGGGCAGGAAGGTGCACTTTCCCCCGCAGGCCAGTTCCACGGTTTCGCGGCCGAGGGGCACGTCCACGCTGGGCGGCAGGCTCCCGGGCCAGAAGGAACGTATGCTTTCATGGAACACGCTTCCGTCGTCCCCGCCCCGGGGCACCATGACAAGATGCGCCACATGGGGGAGCCTGAGCCCGTGATTCCAGGTATCCAGCGCGGCAAAGGCCTCCGCTCCCATCATGAAATAGGGCAGAGGTTCGCCCGGATGGCGGCGCGCCCATTCGTTCATGGTGCGCCAGGTGTAGGAGGGGCCTTCCAGCTCCCCTTCCAGCGTTTCCACATCGAGGAAGGAAATCCCCTCCACCGCGGCGCGCAGAAGTTCCACCCGGAGATCAAAGGGCAGAAGCCCGGCGCTTTCCTTATGGGGCGGCATGGCGCAGGGCATGAGCAGCACGCGCTCAAGGCCCAGCGCTTCCGCCACTTCTATGGCGTGGCGCACATGCCCGTTGTGCACGGGATTGAAGGTGCCGCCGAGAATGCCTGTGGCGCCCACTTATTCCCTCACCTGCCCCTGACCGAACACCACGAACTTGGTGGTGGTCAGTTCCTGCACGCCCATGGGGCCGTAGGCATGGAGCTTGGACGTGCTTATGCCTATTTCCGCACCGAGGCCGAGCTGCCCGCCGTCGTTGAAGCGCGTGGAGGCGTTCACCGCCACCATGGAGGCGTCGGCCTCGCGCAAAAAGCGCATGGCGTTGACATGGTTCCCCGTGCAGATGATTTCCGTATGGTGGGAACCATAGGCGGCGATATGGGCAAGGGCCTCGTCCATGTCGCGCACCACGCGCACGGCGAGGATGAGGTCGTGAAATTCCCTGCCGTAATCGTCCGGCGCGGCGGCGGAGGCCGCAGGACCGAGAAGCGCAAGGGAGGCTTCGTCCGCCCGGAAGCTTACGCCCGCCGCGGAAAGCTTTTCCCCCACCATGGGCAGGAAGGCCTTTGCCTCGGCCTCGTGCACCAGCAGACATTCGAGCGCGTTGCACACGCCGGGCCGCTGCACCTTGCCGTTGTACACGATGTCGAGCGCCTGGGAAAGATCGGCCCCTTCGTCGATGAAGGCGTGGCACACGCCCTTGTAGTGCTTGAGCACGGGCATGGTGGCCTGATTCGTCACCGCGCGCACCAGAGATTCCCCGCCGCGGGGAATGAGCACGTCCACATATTCGTCAAGCCTGCACAGCTCCGAAACCGCCTCGTGGGAAGTGATGTCGATGAACTGCACCGCATCTCCGGGGAGGCCCGCCGCAACGAGCGCCTCATGCAGCAGCGCGGCAAGGGCCACGTTGGAGTGCAGGGCCTCGGAGCCGCCGCGCAGAATCACCGCATTGCCCGCCTTGAGGCAGAGAATGGAAGCGTCCACCGTAACGTTGGGCCTGGCCTCGTACACCATGGCCACCACGCCGAGGGGCACGCGCATACGGCCCACCAGAAGGCCGTTGGGCCGCTGCCACTGGCTGTCCATGGCGCCCACGGGGTCGGGAAGCGCGGCCACATGGCGGCAGGCCCCGGCCATGTCGGCCAGAACGGCGGCCGTGAGGCGCAGCCTGTCCATGCGCGGGCCGTCGAGCCGTGCGGCCCTCGCGGCCTCAAGGTCTTTCTCATTGGCGGCAAGAAGCGCGTGTTCCCGCGCCGAAAGAAGTTCGGCCAGCGTTTCCAGGGCCTTTTTCTTGGCTGCGGGGCTTGCCGCCGCCATGATGCGGGAAGCGGCCTTCGCCTTCTCACCGGCAAGGCGCACGGCCTGCCGTATGTCCTGCGTTACNCCGGGGGTTTTCTTTAAACCAATCTAAATGGGTAAAAAAAACAAGGCCGGCGCCGCCGCTGCCTATGAAGCGGCCATCGCCGCCCTGCCCCCGGCGGATCAGGAATCCGCCGCCTTCCTGCGTGCCCGTATCGCCGAACTCAGAAAATAACCGGATGTCGGAGTGCCTCCATGACTCAGCTTCCCGCCAATGCCGCCAATCAGGACGTCAGCCCCTGGCTGGAAACGCTGCGCCTCATGGCCGGCGAAATGGGGCCCAAGCGCCCCTTCCAGACAAGCCTGACCTCCCTTCTGAGCAAACTTTCCGAACGCCACGGCTTTCTGCGCCCCCACCTGGTGCTCTTCGACCCGGAAACCGGTATGCTCCGCCTGAGCCTCGCCGGAACGCAGCCCCGCGCCAACCACGCAAGCTATGCGCCGGGCGTGGGCGTTACGGGCAAGGTGTTCGCCACGGGCCGTTCCGTCATCGTGGAAAAACTGAAGGGCGACTCTTTGTTCCTCAGCCTGCTTTTTGAAAGAAGCGATGAGGAAATGGAACGGCTTTCCTTCATTTCCGTGCCCATCCTCGCCCCCGCGGGCGACGGCCCGCTTTCCGCGCGCGAGGTCATAGGCACCCTGAACGCCGACACCGAATTCGTTTCCCGGGAAGATCTGGAACTGCGCCGTCTCTTTCTGGAAGTGGCCGCCGCGCTCATCGCCAACGAGGCCGCCTACCTTCAGGAGGAACTGAGCCATCAGCGCCGCCTGCCCTCCTCCGGCGGAGGGGAAATCACGGCGGAGGAGTCCCGCGCGGACGCCTTCATCGCCCAGTCCAAGGTGATGCGGCATATTCTGGAACAGGCCGCGCACATCGCCCAGGGCCGCGCCCCGGTGCTGCTGTGCGGGGAACCGGGCGTGGGCAAGGAAAAGCTGGCAAGGCGCATCCATGCCTCGAGCCCCAGAAGCGACGTGCCGCTTGTGGTGTGCCACTGCGCCGCCCTGCCCCCGGAACGGCTGCAGATTGAGCTTTGCGGCTACCAGAAAGGCGCGTTCCTCGGCGCCATGCAGACGCAGAAGGGCCTTCTGGAACAGGCCAATACCGGCACCATCTTCCTGGATGCGGTGGAAGCCCTTACCCCGCCTGCGCAGGAAAGCCTGCTGCGCCTTCTGAAGGAACACACCCTTCTGCGCCAGGGCGGCACCGATCCCGTGCCCGTGGATGTGCGCGTCATCGCCGCCACAAGCGCTCCGCTGGACGCGCTTGTGGAACAGGGCCGCTTTTCGGCGGAACTGTATGCGCGCCTCAACGTCTGCGCCCTGCACATTCCCCCGCTGCGTGAGCGCAGGGAAGACATCGTGCCCCTGGTGGAACACCTGCTTTTGCGCAACGCCGACTACCACAGCGAAAAAATCAAGCGCATTTCCTACCCTGCGCTGGAACTGCTCACCCGCTACTTCTGGCCCGGCAACATCTCGGAACTGGAAAGCTGCCTCCAGCGCGCCGCCCAGTACTGCGAAGATCACGTCATCCGCGCGGGCGATCTGCCGCCTTCGCTGCAGACGGCGGA
This sequence comes from Mailhella massiliensis, assembly GCF_900155525.1. Taxonomy (NCBI): domain Bacteria; kingdom Pseudomonadati; phylum Thermodesulfobacteriota; class Desulfovibrionia; order Desulfovibrionales; family Desulfovibrionaceae; genus Mailhella; species Mailhella massiliensis. The sequence goes on along the minus strand of NZ_LT706952.1, from coordinate 321,400 downwards.
AAGCACGGCCACGGAAGCGGGCCTTTCCCTCGGCGACGCCGTGACCCGCTTTGAAAAGGAACTGCTTGTGGACGCCCTCATCAAGGCGGGCGGCAACATGCTCAAGGCCGCGCGCGACTTGAAGTCGAGCTACCGCATCGTGAACTACAAGGTGAAAAAATACGGCATCGACCCGCACCAGTTCGTATACCGCAACAAAAACATGTAACGCGAGGCCCCGCCTTTCCGAAAAGGCGGGGCTTTTTTTTCGCCGGAACATACGGGGCCGGAACCCTGCGGACGCCGCGAAAGGCCGCGGTTCCCTGCCTTCTCCTTCCGACTTCGGCGCAGCCCCGCCGTGCACGGCGAACGCTCCGCCCACGCGCACGACGGGTACGGAGAAATGCCGCGGAAAAACGCCATCTCTGCCCCCACGGCCGGATGCCGCCCACGCCCCGCCATGGCCGGAAGGCGCGCGCAGCCCCGCCCCCGGCCTGTTGACCGCCGGACACAGGAAAAACGCCCCGCAGCCCATGGAAAGAAAAGGGACGGAGGCGGAAGCGAAACGGTTACCGAAAAAGCCGGGCTGAGACATCCGGGCTGCACGTTCCATGCCGGGCCATACCCGGCACACGCTTTTGTACCGCTCCGTTCCTTCGGAAAACAGCGCTTCCCCCGCCGTGCCGCCGCGGGAAGCGCCGGGCCTTCCACGACAGAGCCCCCCTCCGGCCCGCAACAGCCATACGGAACGCGGTGAAATCCGCGGCACGGAACCATGCCTGCGGCGCAGGTTCCAAAGAACGACACCGCCGTGCCCGCCCCTTCCGCATCCGTGCGTCTGCAAAGCAGTTCCGAAACGGCGAAAGGAAAACGCCCCTCAGGATATATCACAACAACACACTGATATATCATGAGAAAATTCTTGTCTTCTCAAAAGGGGGCCTGCATTCTTCCCTCAGCGGCCGAACGCCGCAAGGAGGCATGATGGACGAATACATGGAAAAAGCGCTGGATATTGTGAAGGCTCAGGCCGCGGTGCGCCCCATGACGGAAGAAGAAATCCTCGCTCAGATCCGCCGCCTGAGTTCCCTGCTGCGGGGTATGAAACAGAAAGAGGAAACACCGCCCGTTCCGAAAAAAACGCGGCGTTCCATACGCGAACAGAGCATTCTCTGCCTGGAATGCGGCAGACGCTTCCGTATGCTCACCATCCGACACCTGGCAACACACGGACTGACCCCGGACGAATACCGGAAAAAATGGGGACTGGAAGAGGATACGCCTCTTCTCTGCCGCGCGCTGCAGAAAACGCGGCGCAGCCACATGCACTCCATGCGACTGTGGGAACGGCGCAGCACGACGGGGAAAAGAAGCCCGCAGAACCCGCAGCGTACCGCAGGGGAATAGTCCTTTCCCCTGCGGGGTTTCGGCCGTGCCGGGAATGCGGCCGGAGCCGACGGTCTCCCACGGGAAAAGCCCGCCGTCGGCTCCCCTTCCGCACTCGGGCGGAAGGAGGCGCGTTGAAGCGCCCGGCCGTTTTCCGCCGGCCAGCGACGGAAGGCTCCCGAAACGCCCTGCGTGCCCGCCCCTGCCTTTTCCCCTTTGCGGGAAACACGAACAGGGAACACGGCATCCGTGCGGACATGCGGGAATCTTCCGGGAAAACGCCGCAGCCGGCGCAGGCGTTCTGTTTCCCCGGCGCGAGGTCCGCGCCTGAAATCTGTCCTGCTCCGGGGAAGCAGCCGCCTGAAACATGCCTATTGCAGCAGAGAAAGCACTTCCATGCGCCGCGCGGGGGCGACGCTCTGGCGGCGGCGCGGACGGTGCACGGCGAGGGGCGTGTTTTCCAGCGCCTCGGCCTGTTCGGCAAGCGCTTCAAGGTTGCTGCACGCAAGGTCGACCAGCGCGGGGCTGAAGGTTTCCCTATTCAGAGAACCCAGGAAGAAACGCACGCTGCGGATATCGTCGCTCATGGCCATAAGGAAACTCCTTGATAAGGCGTATTGATGTTGCTTGTGGCTACGAGTCCCTTTTGCCAGTTTTATTTATTTTGTCAACTAAAAATTTACATTTTTAATTTTTAATCATTTTTTAATTTTCAATTGACTTTTTACCCCCTTTTCTTTAAATAAAACTTCATGAGCAACGCAACACCTGATACACTCGATCGTCTCCTTCAAGGGGCCGGGCTTCGCCGCGACAGTCAGCTCGCCGAGATTCTCGGCGTGTCGCCGCAGGCGGTGAGTCAGGCGCGCCGCAAGGGGAAAATCCCCGACGGCTGGGTTCTGAAAGTAGCCGCGCAGTACGGCCTTTCCACGGACTGGATTTTCTTCGGCCGGGGCGAGGCCTCCGCCAGCCCGGCTCATGCTCTGCCGGAGGAGGCGAAGAAAAGCGCCCTCCGGGAAGAGGCGCACACCCCGGGAGAAAGCTTTTTCGGGGAAGTGGGTTCCGGGCAGGATTCCATCGGGCTTGTCATGGTGCCGCTCGTGGCGGCGCGGCTTGCCGCGGGCAAGGGCAGCCTGGAAACCGACGGCGAGGTGCTTTCCTACTTTTCCTTCCGGCAGGACTGGCTGTGCCGCAAGGGCGATCCTTCCAAAATGGTGCTCATGAAGGTATGCGGCGACAGCATGGAACCCGACATCCGGCACGGCGACATGGTGCTGGTGGATCAGGGCAAATGCCAGATTTACGGCCATGCCATCTATGCCATGGGCATCAATGAGGAAATCTACATCAAGCAGGTGGAAACCCTGCCCGGCGGGCGTCTGGTGCTCCGAAGCCGCAACCCCGAGTACTCGCCCATCAGCGTAGATCTTCACGGCGACCTTGCCGACAGCGTGCGCGTCATCGGCCGCGTCATCTGGTGCTGCCGGGAGATATAGACTGCCTGTTCCGGCCCCTGCGCCGCAGAAATCTTCCTCAGCGGTACGCCGCTCTTCGGCGTTGCCGGGGCTTGTTTTCCGCCCGATTCTGCTCCTCCGCCTCCGGCAGAAGGGCCGTTTTCGTACGCCCAGCAGAACGCTTTTCGGGCCGCAGTCCCCTCACCTTCGGCATATCCCGGCAAGCTTCCCCGTCCATAGGCGTCCTGTTTCCGTACACGGGAAGGCATGTCGCCCTTATCCGGTGGAGGGAGTTTTTTCTCCACGGAAGAGGCTGCATGTTTTCCTGAGCGGAACGTTTTCTTTACGCACAGAACTGGTCGAACAGCCCGGGAGAATACTGCGGACGTCACTTTCGCCTCTGCAGGGCCTTGCCTGTTCCTGAAAGAAGCGTTCCGCTTCCCCGGGATGTTTTCTGTTCAGGGCCGCCGCGCACAAGCCGTTCGCCGCTCTGTTTTCTGCATGTGCCCACGGGATTTTTCTGCCCATCCCTTCAGGCTTCCTTCCCGTGAAAAGCCCCCTGTGAAGCGGCGCATCATCCGGCGTTCCTGCAGGAAACGCCCCGGCACGTCGGACAAAAAAAGCCCCGCACGAGGCGGGGCGAAAAGGCGGAATCAGCAGCCCAGCATGGCCGAGCGTTCTATCATGGAAACGGTGTGTTCTATCTGGCCGCCCAGGGAGGAATGGCGGCTCATTTCGCGTTCTACGGCGGTAATGCCCTTGATGACCGTGGAATGCCTGCGGTTGAAGCGTTCGCCTATTTCCTCGAGCGTGAGGTCGGTATGCTTGCGCAGAAGGAAGAAGGCGGTATTGCGCGCCACCACGAGATTCTGGCGGCGGGACTTGGAGCACAGCTGCGCGGAGGTGAGATTGAAGCTGCGGCAGATGAGCTCCACCACGTCTTCGAGGCTGAGGCTGGGGCTGGTGCGGGCCACGTTGCGGATGACGTCGATGGCCATTTCTTCCGTAACGGTATGCCCCATGAACTGCGACTGCAGCATGAGGTTGTGCAGGCAGCTTTCCAGCAGGCGCACGTCGCCGGTGATGCGGTCGGCCAGAAGGTCGGCCACGGCGGAAGGCAGAACCATGCACTGACGGCGGGCCTTTTCCTTGAGGATATGCAGGCGCGTGTCGCGGTTCGGGCGTTCCATGCTGGCCACGAAGCCGGAGCAGAAACGGGAAACGAGCTGGGAATCCACCCCTGCAAGGTCGCGCGGAGCAAAGGAGCTTGTGAGCACCACGCGGCCGCCGTGATCCTGAAGGTTCTTGATGGTGGAAAGAAGCTCTTCCTGCGTGCGGTCCTTGCCGCGCAGGAAATGCACGTCTTCCAGAAGCAGCATGTCCAGATCGCGGAAGCGTTCCTTGAACTGGTCGATGGTCTTGTACTTCATGGCCTGCACGAACTGCGAGGTGAATTCCTCCGCCGTGAGGTATTCCATGCGTACCTGGCGCTTGTCCGCCTCGAGGCTGAGGGCGCGGCCCACGGCCTGGGTGAGATGCGTTTTGCCCAGGCCCGCGCCCGCGCACAGAAACACCATGTCCACAGGGGCGCTCGCGGCAAGAATGTTGCTTGCGGCGGCATAGGCTATCTGATTGCAGGGGCCGACCACGAAATCTTCAAACGAATGCTTCCAGCCCTTCATCACCGCGGGGTTGAAGGCGCGCACGCGGGGAAGGGGAATGGGCAGATCGAGCTGCTTGTCGGCCATGAGCACGGCAGGCGCCGTGGAAGGAATGGAGGCCGCCACCTGTTCCAGCGTGGCGGGACGGGGAAGCTCGGCCTTCTTGCGGGAGGAGGAGGCGCGCACCACCACCCTGGCCCTGCCGCCGAGAAGGGAAGAGGCGACTTCGGCAATGGCCTGGGAAAACTGTTCGCGCACCTGGGCCGCCATGAAGTCGTTCATGGCGGTGAGCCGGACTTCCCATTCAACGGCCGGAGCAGGTACGATGAGAAGCCCCTGCCCGCCGGAGCGGTCGGTCTGCGGCAACCTGACCACGTCGCCTTTGAGCGGTTCAAGAAAAACCTTGAACTTGCCCTCGGGCAACCTGCCGCCGAGTTCTTTAAGTATGGAGGACCAGATTTCTTTCATAACAGCGCTTGATGCAGAAGGTCAGGAAAAAATACCGTCGGCATGAAGGACGGGGAGCGCCATGCCGCAACGCGATTCCACAGGGGAAGGGACGAATAACTAGTTATCATGTTTGAAAAATTTTTCAACCATCCTTCACAAGCTCTTTTTTCTCTTAACGCTTCGATAACACTTGAAAATCGCCTTGAAAAATAAAATTTGCCCTTATTTTTGTCCGTTTTTTTTCATGTCCGGTCCCGTTTTTCCGGGAAAAAACATGCCCCAAAAACGCAAAGAAAAAAGCCTTTTTTCCGTTGCGCCGCAAGGGATTTCGGGAATTTTCCGCAAAAAGGCGCGCCTTGCCCCCTTTTTCGGGAAAAAGCCCGCAGAAGAAAACGCCCCGCCCGCTTTCCCCCGCCTGATGCGCGCCCCAGAAAAAAACGGCGCCCGCTGCGGTACTCCGCTTCCCGGCGCAGGCGCAGCACGGCATGCCAGAAAAAGCCCCGGGCAGGCCCGCCCGCAGGCAGCCCCTCGCAAAAAGCTCTTGCCTCCCCGCATGCCCTGCCGCCGGGAAACGATGCGCCACGCCGCATTTCCGAAGGCCATCCCGACAGGTGCAGCAGAAAAGCGCCGCTCCCGCATGCTTCCGGTCTCGTGCAGGGGAATCCGGCCCGCGTTGTGCGCCTCCGCATTCCCCCCCCGCACGGCCGCCCGGAGACTGCGGCCAGCCCCCCTGCTTCTGCCGGCCCGGCAGAAGCGGGGCTTTCCCCAAGATGCCGCACGGCGCGGCGGCGCAGCTCCTCCCCCCAAAAAAGCAGGCCTTCGCAAGGCCTTCAGCTGCACGCTTTCCCGGCCGCGCCGCTCTTTTTCGGGAACGATGCTGCGTGGAAAGCCCACCCCGGAAAAGCGGCCTTTCTGCGCTTCTTTCCGGCAGAGGCACGCCTTTTCCGCCCCTGGACGGAGCAGAATGCCGGGAAACTCAGAAAAAACGTTATTTTCAGTTGACACTGGTTTTCAATTTCACTAATACTGCCTTATCGCTTCCGCGGGAGCCGCGAGGAGCGCATGCACGGCTTCCTGCGGGCCTGCCGCGGCATTGCCGTCATCAGGGGAAGGAACGACTCCCGGAATCCTTGCCCTGAATTTGAAAAAGAATTTCATTTCTATATCGAGGAGGAACCATGTCTCAGATGAATCTTCGCCGCCTTGCCCCCGGTCAGAAGGCGAACATCGTCAGAATAAACGCCTACGGCGAACTCGGCCGCCGCATCCGCGATATGGGCCTTGTGCCCGGCATGTCCGTACAGGTTGTCGGCAAGGCCCCGCTGCGCGACCCCGTAGCCCTGCGTATCGAAGGTTCCACCATCGCCCTGCGCAACAGTGAAGCCGACTTTGTCGATGTGGAGGTTCAATGAGCTGCCCCATGTGTGAAAAGCGCGGCGCCGCAGGCGCGCGCTCCTTTACCGAGGAAGAAAAGAAGAACGGCATCCGCATAGCCCTTGCCGGCAACCCCAACTGCGGCAAGACCACGGTCTTCAACGCCTACACGGGCGCGCATCAGCATGTGGGCAACTACCCCGGCGTCACCGTGGAAAAGAAGGAAGGCTGGGTGCGTTGCGGCGAACACAAGGTGCTGCTCACCGACCTGCCCGGCACCTACTCGCTCACGCCCTATTCCATGGAAGAACGCGTGGTGCGCGAGGTTCTCGCCCCGGAAAACGAGGCCGAAAGGCCCCGCGCCGTCATCAACGTCATTGATTCCGCCACGCTGGAGCGCGGGCTCTTCCTTGCCGTGCAGATCCGCGAACTCGGGCAGAGCGTGGTGCTGGCCTGCAACATGATGGATGAAGCGCGCAAGGCGGGCATGAGCATAGACCTCGAACGCCTCTCCTCCCGCTTCGGCGTGCGTGCCGTGCCCACCGTGGCCCGTTCCGGCGAAGGGCTGGACAAGGCCATGGAACTGGCTCTGGAAGAAGCGCAGAAAAGCTGCGAGCCGCTCTGCATCAGCTACGGGCCGGATGTGGACGCCGCTCTTTTGAAAATGGTTTCCATTATCAAAAATAAAGACATACTCACCGGCCGCTACCCCGCGCGCTGGACGGCGCTCAAGATTCTGGAAAACGACGACATCATCCGCGCCCAGGTGAAGGCCGTGGATTCCGTGGCCGCGCTCGAACTCGACGCCGTGCGCGACACGCTCGCCGCGCACCTTTCCTCCACGGCGGAAACCACGCCCGACGCCATCATTTCCGACTACCGCTACGGCTTCATCAACAGCGTGCTCAAGGACGGCGTGATCCGCAAGGACAACACGAAAGACCGCCTCGCCCTTACCGACAAGCTCGACAAGGTGCTCACCAACACCATATTCGGCCCGCTCATCATGCTCGGCGTGGTGTACTTCATGTTCTGGACCACCTTCATCGTGGGCGCATACCCGCAGGGCTGGGTGGAAGACTTCTTCGGCATGCTCGGCGAGCTTGCGACCGGCATTCTGCCCGAAGGCCTCGTGCAGTCGCTCATCGTGGACGGCATCATCGGCGGCGTGGGCGGCGTGCTCAGCTTCGTGCCGCTCATTCTCATCATGTTCCTCATCGTCTCCTTCCTGGAAGACAGCGGCTACATGGCCCGCATGGCCTACATGCTCGACCGCGTCATGCGCGCCTTCGGCCTGCACGGCGCCTCGGTGATGCCCTTCATCATTGCGGGCGGCATTGCCGGCGGCTGCGCCATTCCCGGCGTGATGGCCACGCGCACCATGCGAAGCGAAAAGGAACGCATGGCCACCATGATGACCCTGCCTCTCATGACCTGCGGCGCGAAGATTCCGGTGTTTCTCATGCTCACCGCGGCCTTCTTTGCCGACAATCAGGCAGGCATCATGTTCGCCATCACCCTGTGCGGCTGGGCCGTGGCTCTTCTGGTTTCCCTGCTGCTCAGAAAAACCGTGTTCCGCGGCGCCTCCACGCCCTTCGTCATGGAACTGCCGCCCTACCGCCTGCCCACGCTCAGGAGCATTCTCACCCACACCTGGGAACGCGGCTGGATGTACATCAAGAAGGCGGGCACCGTGATTCTGGCCATCTCCGTCATTCTCTGGGCCGCGCTCACCTTCCCGGCCCTGAACGAAGAGAAGGCCGCCCCCTTCGAGGCGAAGATCGCCGCTTTTGAAACGGAAATTTCCGGTCTGGAAGAACAGCTTGCCGCCCTTCAGAAGAGCCTTTCCGGCGCGGACGAAGGGACGAAAAAAGCCCTGGAACAGAGCGCTGCCGAGCTTTCCGCCCGCATGAGCGCCCTGGAAGAGGAAAAGGCAGGCGTGGAAAACGCCCTTGCCTCGGAAGAGGTGAAGAACACCTTCGGCGGCCGCATCGGCCAGTTCGTGGAACCCGTGTTCCGTCCCCTCGGCTTCGACTGGCGCACCGACGTGGCCCTCATTTCCGGCGTGGCCGCCAAGGAAGCCATACTCTCCACCATGGGCACGGCCTACTCCATAGGCGAAACCGATCCCGACGAACCCGATTCCCTTTCCGCAAGGCTCGCCGCCGATCCCGGCTGGTCCAAGACCGTGGCGCTGGCTCTCATGCTCTTCGTCCTCATCTACTCGCCCTGCTTCGTCACCCTCGTGGTGCTCAAGAACGAAGCCGGCGGCTGGAGATGGCTCTTCTTCAGCATGGCCTTCAACACCGCCGTGGCCTATGTGGTAGCCTACGCAGGCACCCTTGCGGGCAGGATGATCTGGGGCTGAACATAACCTGCCGCAAGGCACTTCAGGGGAGCGCAGGCTCCCCTTTTTCATGCCCGGAAAACGGGCTTTTCCCGCGCCGGAACGCCTGCAGAAACTCCCGGCGCGCAACCGGAGGCGCACCGGGCTGCGGCACACGGCAAAAGTGCGCCCGGCAGCATCCCTTCCCCTCCGGGAACACTTCCCTTCCGCGCCCTTCCTTCGCGGAACATGCCCCAAACGGCCTTCCCGGCGCGGAAAAGCCGCGGGGCGCGCCATGCCCTTTTTTGGCTCCGCAGCCTTGCGATACAGGGAAAAGGGGGAGCTTGCGGCACATTTTCCCGCTCCCTTCCCCTCCAGGAAAAAATTGGTTAGACTTACCCTCACCCAATAAATCCTTTTTCCGAAATATACGCTGAGGTTGCCATGCGCCGTATCACTCAGCTTTTCCCTGCGCTTGCGCACAGGGCGTTCTTCTGCTTCATCATAGGTCAGACCATATCCATGCTGGGCCAGTGGATGCAGCGCCTTGCCATGAGCTGGCTCGTCTTCCGCCTCACCGGTTCCGCCTTTCTGCTGGGCATTGTGGAATTCGTGAGCCTTGCGCCCATTCTCGTGCTCGGGCTCATGGCCGGGGCGTGGCTCGAACGGCACGACCTCAGAAAAGCCCTGGCCGCCACGCAGGTGCTGTGTATGCTGGAAGCCGCCCTGCTCACCTTCGTCACCTTTGCGGACATGGCCTCCTACCCCCTGCTCGTGGCCCTCAGCTTGGGGCTCGGCATCATCGGCGCCTTCGACATGACGGCGCGGCAGTCCTCCGTATCGCTCATGGTCACGGACCCGGCGGCCATCAAGAGCGCCGTGGCCCTCAACTCCATGGCCTTCAACATCAGCAAGCTCGTGGGCCCCTCCATCGCGGGGCTGGCCATCTATGCCTGGGGCGAAGGAATCTGCTTCCTCATTTCCGCCCTCACCTACCTGCCCATCATCTACATGCTGATCTTCCAGGTGCGCCTGCGCGAACGGCAGGCCCGCCCCGGCGGCAAGGGAATGCTCAAGGACATTCTGGAAGGCATACGCCATGTGCAGGAGGAATTCTTCCTGCGCCACATCTTCCGGCTGCTGGCCGCGTTCTGCTTCTTCGGGCTGTGCTACAGCGTGCTCTTCCCCATGTTCTCCACCGGCATTCTCGGCGGCGGCTCGCAGACGCTGGGCTGGCTGTTCGGCACCGTGGGCGCGGGCGCGTTCCTCGGCGGGGTGGTGGTTTCCGTGTTCATCGTGCTCAGGCGCATCCCCGCGCTCATCGCGCGCACCTCCGCCATCACCGCCGTTTCGCTCATCGTGTTCAGCTTCTCGGAAAACCTGTGGCTCTCCCTTGCCGCGGCCTTCTTCCTCGGCTTCGGCATCACCACCACCAACATCAGCGTGAACACCCTCTGCCAGACCACCACCACGGACGACTGCCGCAGCCGCGTCATGAGCCTCTACGTCATGTGCACGGCAGGGCTCGGCCCCGTGGGCGGGCTGTTCTTCGGCGCGCTTGCCGACTTCATCGGCGCGCCGCACACCATGCTCTTCTGCGCCCTGGCGCTGTGCGTGTTCATCGCCGTGTTCATGCACAGGCTCCGCCCCATACACCACAGTCTGGTGCAGGCCCTGCTGCACCGCTGACGGCCCGGCCCCCGGCCGCACCTTGAAAACGACCGCCTCCGGGAGTACCGTGCGCGTGCGCGGCCGCGCCCGGCGCGTGCCTTCCGCAACCTCTTCCCACCCCGACAACGACAAAGGCCTTTTCCATGTCCGGCATCTTCTCCGCCCTCATCACCGTGTTCGGCATCATGTTCCTCGGTCTTCTGGCCGAACGCCGCCGTATTCTCGCGCCCACCATGGCGCTGTGCCTCAACCAGTTCGTGTACTGGATAAGCCTGCCCGCCCTCATCTTCACGCAGATGTGCACCATTCCCTTGGGCGGGGCGCAGCCCTTCGTATGGGGGACGCTCGCGGCCTCCCTCCTCTGCTATCTTGCGGCCTACCTCCTCTTTTCCCGCCTGTGGAAAAAGCACGACGCGGAAACCGTCATCCGCACGCTGGCCGCCGTGTTCCCCAACGCCGCCTTCTTCGGCCTGCCCTTCATCTTCATGGTCTTTCCCGGCAACGAGGAGGCCGTCACCGCGGGTATGCTGGGCGCGCTGCTCTATACGGGCGTGTTCCTCATCGCCGACGCCTCGCTGGACATGTTCTCTTCGTCCGGCAGGGAACGGAAGGGACTCGGCAGGCGGCTTCTCAAGGAACTCACCCACAACCCCATGCTCGTTTCCGCCATCATCGGCGCGCTGCTCGGCTTCTCCGGCCTGCCCGTGCCCAGAGCCGTCATCAGCATTGCCGACATGCTCGGTTCCACGGCCGCGCCCTGCGCCCTGTTCGGCATGGGCATGGTGCTTTCGGCCCAGCTTTCCGGCACGCCCGGAGGCGGAGGCGCGTTCAGCCGCAGAAATCTTGCCGTCATCACCGTTTCCAAGCTTCTGCTTCAGCCGCTTATCACCTTCCTTGCGCTCTTTTCCGCGGGCTGCCCCGCCATTGCCGTGGCCGTAGGTACCGTGACCGCGGCCATGCCCACGGGAACCATGGTCTACATTCTCGGGGAACGCTACCGCGCCTGCCCCACGGAAGCTTCCATGACCGTCATCGTCACCACGCTCCTTTCCCTGCTTTCCCTGCCCGCCGTCATGTTCGCGCTGCAGCTTGCAGGCATGGTATGACGCTCCCGCAGGGAAAGGACGCTTCTGCCGAAGCTCTCCTCCCCCTGCCTGCGGCATAAGGCCCGCAAAGAGGCCCCCTGCCCGGAAGATTCCCTTCCCGCAGGCTCTCCAAAGCCTGCGCGCATCCGCCCTGCGGCGCATTTGCGCCTTCCCGCAAAAGGCGGGAACGCGCCGGTTCCGCCGCCTTCTGTCCGTTCCCCGGCCGCACTTCCGCATGTTCCTTTTCCCGGAAAAGGGGCATGTTCTGCGCCGCTCCGGGCAGGCGCTTGCTAAAGGCGGCGGGGAGCGTTATCATGCTCTCCGCCTGATTTCATGCGTCACGCGCCGTCCGGCACATATCTGCCGCCCCGCGAAAAGGAGGTTCCATGCCGGATCGTTACCTTCCCCCCATTCATCCCTGTTCCAGCTGCGGAAGCCGCGAACAGAAGCTGGAATCGTGCCTGCCTGCGGGCCGCCGCCACGAACTGTGGCGCGTGGTATGCCCCTGCGGCTGCGCGCTGACGCAGTGGGCCGTTTCGGAAGGGGCGGCCATACGGCTCTGGAACCGCTTCCTCGGCGAAAATTCCGAACAGTAACCTTCAAAGGGCGCACGCCCAAAGCACAGTTATGGCCACTTCCCACCCCCGTCCGCACATGCTTCTGGCCGATAAAGACGGCCGTATTTTCGACGACCCCGACCTGCTCATGCTCTGCCGCAAGGGCAAGGAATGGACGCTGCCGCGCCCCGACGAGCTCATGCCCCTGCCCCCCGAAAGCGAGCTTTTCCTGCTGCCGGGCCGCCATGCCGTGGGGCTGGACCCGGAAACCGGGGAAACGCTGGAAGTGGAGGAACTTGCCGTGGCCGCCTTCATCGCGCCGGCGCACACCCTTACCGGCCACCCCGTGTATGTGACGGACGAGGACGCCCCCACCCTGCCGCTTTTCGCCTATGCCGCCGTGGGCATGATAGGCGACCGCTTCTACGTCTGCGCCAAGAAGGTGGACGAAGACCCGCGCCAGATATTCACCGGCATTCCGCAGAAGAAAATCAACAGGGCCGCGCGCGAGCTCATGGCCAAATTCCCGGACAACCGCTTCATCCGGCACCTCATGCAGAACTGCGTGCTGAAGTACGGCTGCCCTGCGGCCAAGAACCTGGCCATAGGCCGCTATGAGGCGCCCATTCCCACCTCGCGCGTGTGCAACGCCCGCTGCGTGGGCTGCATTTCCCACAAGAACGAGGATTCCACCCTCTGCGCCACCCCGCAGGACCGCCTTACCTTCACCCCGAAGGCGGACGAAATCCTCGAAATGATGTTCCACCATATGAAAAACGAACCGCATCCCATCTTCTCCTTCGGGCAGGGCTGCGAGGGCGAACCTCTTACCGAGGCTCCGCTGCTTCTGGAAGTGGTGAAGAGATTCCGCGCGGAAGGCGGGCACGGCACCATCAACCTGAATTCCAACGCCTCCATGCCGGACGAGGTGGCCAAACTTGCGGAAGCTGGCCTCACCTCGCTTCGCGTGAGCATGAACAGCGCGCGCGAAGACGTGTACGGCCGCTATTACCGGCCGCGGAGCTTCACCTTTGCCGACGTGCGCCGCTCCATTAAGGAAGCAAGCGGCCGCGGGGTGTTCGTTTCTCTGAACCTGCTCTATTTCCCCGGCATCACCGACTGCGAGGAGGAAATAGAGGCCCTTGTGGAACTCATCAACACCTGCGGCGTGAGCTTCATTCAACTGCGCAACCTGAACATCGACCCCGAGCTTTACATGAAGCTTCTGGAAGGCATCAGCTTCGGGCCTTCCGTGGGGCTGGTGAACTTCAGAAAACGCCTGAAGAAGTACTGCCCCGGCCTCAGCTTCGGCTACTTCAACCCCTACCGGGGCGACGGTGAAGGCGAAGAGGCCAAGGATTCCGCCGATTCCGGCGACGCATAAGCCTGCACGGGCCGGTTCCTCAGGGACCGGCTCTTTTTTGTCCCCCAAAAAGGCCGCGCGGAAGCACGCAGCCCTGCGCCCCTCCGCAACGGACCGACCATCCTGAAAAGGCCCGGTGCTCCCCGATTTCCCGGCGCTCCCGCGTTCTCCGCGCAGCTTCCGGTCCCCCGTCAGGGGAAAAGGATGCACGGCAGGACGCTCCGCGCCCGTGCGCGGTAAAGCCCCGGTGCCGCAGCTTCCCGCATACGCCTTCCCCACGGCCCGCAGGATTTCCCCAGACGCCCATGTCCGGCGTTCCCCGCGTCTGCCCGCACGGCGACGCCCCCGCTCAAAAGCCGGGACGCACGGCCCTCCGCTCCGCACGGAGCGTCCCGCCTTCTTCCCGAAAACGCCCGACGGAAAAGCACTTTTCAACCCGTCCCGCATCTGATACCTTCCGCAGGAAAAAAACATCCTTTCTCTTCCTCCCGTTCAAGGAATCCCCATGAATATTCCCCTTCTTCCCCGTTGCGCCCGAGGCGGAAAGGCGGCGCGCCTCGCCCTGACGGCAGCCTTTGCCCTCTCCCTTTTCCTGCCGGCTCCGTACCTTTCCGAAGCGGCGGCAGAAGAAACCGTCACGGTGCTGAAACAGGACGGCACGCCCCTTTTCGAACTGCACTTCTTCAGCAAAGGCGAAGCGATAGATGAGGATGAGGGCGGCGCCTTTCTTTCCACCTGGACGCTCTCCGACGCGCAGAAAAACGCCGTGACCTCCGCCGTTGCGCTCTGGGCCGAGGTAGTGGGGCCGGGCAGCGCGAACAGCACGCCGCTGCCCTTCCACATCGGCACCTACGATGTGGGAAACGCCGAGGCGGCAAGCGAGGCAAACGCCTCGTCTCTTCCCGTGCTCGTCACAGGAGTGCAGGGCGGCATCATACACGGCACGGCCATGGACAACCCGGCGTACATTCTTGTGGGAAGGCTGGACTTCGGCATACCGGAGCACCTTTCTCCCCTGCCTTCGACCGGGGCTCAGACCGACCTCGTCTCCGTACTCTACCATGAAACAGCCCATGCTCTGGGCATCCTCTCCATTGCGGAGAGCGGAAAAAACGAACAGCTCAGCCTGTGGGATACGCACCTCAAGGACGCCTACGGCACCCGGCTCACCCCGGGCATGAACGTGGTGCATGAAGGCGAAGGCGGCGTGCCGGGCAGGGATTTCATCGTGGGCGACGCGACGAGAAGCGGTGTGACCTTCCACGGCAGAAACGTGGCCGAAGTGATGGGCAACGACGGGGGCCTGCTCATAGAAGGCTATGAGGACGACTATCTCGACCTTTCCCACATCGAGCTGGAACACAGCCTCATGAGTCACCAGAACTACCGCAACTACAGCACCTTCATGGAGGCGGAACTTGCGGTGCTGCAGGACCTGGGCTACAGCATCGACCGCAGAAACTTCTACGGCTTTTCCGTGTACGGAGACGATTCCGTCATCATCAACGAAAACGGCTACTTTGCGCGGAATGAGGAAGGAAACGGCTTTCTTTACGGCGTACCGAACACGGCCACGCTCGGCGTGGGCCTGCATGTGTACGGCAAGCGCAACACCATTACGCAGGCGGCGGACCTTCTTGCCTGCGGCACGGCGGGCACGGGCATCCGTGTGGACGGCAGCGACAACACCCTCACGCTGGCCCGGGGCGTGCGCGTGGCGGCGGACGGGGCCTGGGGCACGGGCATTCTCCTTTCCTACGGCAAAAATCATACCGTCGTCAGCCGGGGCGACGTCACGGCGACGGGCATGGGCGGCGTGGCCGCACGCTTCGACTTCGGCGACAATCTGCTCGGCAACGGCACGGAATACCGGGGTTCGTGGATATGGAACAACCCGTATGGCTGGCCCATTATTTCCGACCCTTCGCATCCCTACTATAATACGGACCCGTACGGCATGGAGCTGAACCTCGACGGACCGCTCGTTTCCACCTTCGACGTGAGCGGACTTCTCGCAGGAAGCGCGGCCTCCATCTTCATTGCCGAAAACGCCTTCGTGCGGAACATCAACATTCTTTCCGGCGCGCAGGTCGTCGGCAACATCGTATCGGAATGGGACCCGCAGAACCCCGACATCCAGTACGGAGGCGACAGAAGCGAGCTGCACACCGCCCTCACCTTCGGCCTTTCGGCCCGGGAGGACGGTACGGCGGGCGATGCGGACCCCGCCTTCGACATGACGCTTTACGGCGGCATCGACGGGGAAAAGAGCCTGGACATGACGCTTGCCTCCGGCAGCCTCTCCGTGACCGGCCCCGTCAACGTGTATTCTCTGCGCAATGCGGGCAGGCTTTCCCTGTACGGCACGGATGAGAACGGCTTCGGCGCAGACGTGACGGAAGCCTTTGTGAACGAGGCGGGCGCGGTGCTGGAAACCGGCTTTCTTCCCTCAGGCGAGGTGAACGGCGTGAAGGCGTACTCCGCCGTGCTGGACGGCGTCTGGGCCCTGCGGCCCATGCCCGGCTTTTACGCGCAGAACGCCCTCATCACGCCGCAGGCTCCGGTGCAGGCGGAATATGTAAGCGGCGGCTTTACCGACGTCACCCTCGGCCCCGACCTTTCCCCCACGCTGGCATTCGCCCTTTCCGACACCTCCGGCGAGGTGACGGTGCGGGCCTTCCGCGAACACGACGCCTACAGCCGTTATGCAAACAACGCGGGCGCATTCTCCCTCGGCAACGCGCTCTACGGCATTGCCGGCGTGGCGGAAGGCGACATGACCTCTCTCCTTGCAGCGCTGGACTGGTCGGCGCAAGACGGCGCGGACATCACGCGCGGGCTGAACGCCCTCGGCCCGGAAGCGTGGGACGCCGCGGCGCGTTCCTCCCTCAACCACATGAGCGACATAAGCACCCTGCTTCTGCGCCGCATGACGGCGGATGCCCCCGCCGCAGATGCCTGGCGGGTGTGGTTTACGCCCTACGGTTCAGGCTACCGGCAGGGCGCGCACGGCGGATTTTCCGGCTGGAACAGCAAGGGCGCGGGCTTTCTTGCCGCGGTGGAGCGCGGCTTTGATACCGGTTTCACCGCAGGCGGCCACCTTGCGGCGGGCGTAAGAAAAACACGCCTTTACGGCGACGCCGCACAGGCCGACACCCGAGCCGCCTTCCTCGGCGCGCAGGCCGCCTTTGCGCCCGGAAACGGCTTCCACATGGAGGCTCAGGCCCGCCTCGGCCTGGAAGATACCGACATGAAACGCACCGTGGCCGTGAACGGCTTCGCCCGCAGCCATGAAGGCAGCGGCAACGGCCTTCTCGCCTCGGCCCTGTTCGGCGCAGGCTGGGATGCTGAGTGGAACACCGGAAGCGGAATCTTCAAGGCCGGACCCCTTGCCTGGCTGGAATACGACGTGCTGCGCCGCGGCAGCCTTTCCGAACACGGCGACGGAGCGGGAGCCCTGCATCTTGCAGGGGAAACGTACGATTCCCTGCCCCTTTCCCTCGGCGCGCACATGGCATGGAAGGGCGGGCTGGACAACGGCGCGTCCCTCGGGCTGGACCTCATGGCCGCATGGCGGCATGAGCTTGCCGATACCGCCTTTCATACGCGGGCGCACTTCACGGGTTACGACGACTTCGGCTTTTCCTCCGCCACCGCCCTGCCCGGCCGCGACGCCATGATTCTGCAAAGCAGCCTTACCCTCACCAGCGCGGACGACACGTTCTCCCTTCAGCTTTCCGCCGGCGGCGAATGCTTCCGCAACGAAAGCGCGGGCGTGAACGCGGGCCTTACCCTGGGCTGGAAGTTCTGAGCCCCCTTTCCCGAAACAGGCGGGAGGGCCCCCCTCCCGCTCCGAAAAAACGACGCTGCGCCCTGACCGGGCAAACACAGCCATGCCCCGCAAAAAGCGCGGGGCATGGCTTATAAGTTTTGGCAAAACCGTTTTTGACTCCGGGCTAGACAAGGCCGAAGTATTTTTCAAAGAAGGCCCGGAGCTTGTCTATGACGCGCTTTTTGACGGATTCCCGATTGCCGCCGCCGAAGCGCGACATGGGAGGCAGAATTCCGTCGATATCCGTGCCCGTGGTTTTCAGAGCGCCGTCGCGGAAGGCGTTGTCCATGAAGGTTTCCGCGCGTTCCGGCCTGAGCCTTTCCTCGGCAATGATGCCGGCAAGGTCGGACTCCTTCTTTTCCTGCACATACTTCTGCCATTCTTCCTGCACGGAGGAGGAAGCATTGATGCGCTCGATGAATTCTTCGATGAGCGTTTTCTTGCTGCGCAGCTCGATGCTCGAACCGATGGCCTTGTCGATGGTGGTGAGAATCTCCTTGTTGCGGCAGTGGGAATCCCGATATTTTTCAATGAGCATCAGGATGTAGTCGATGTTGATTTCCACCTGCCGGACGAGTTCCATTTCAAAGACGATGTCGGCGTTGATGTCTTCCTTTTCGCCGTCTTCGTGCTTCGACCATTTCTGATAGAGGTCGAGATAGCGGCTCTGATAGTCCTGAAAGTCCCGCGTGGGGATGATTTCCTGTCCCTCGAATTCGTCGAAGCTGGTGAGGATGTTTTTCAGGCGGAGCAGAGAGCCGAACAGCGAAATGAAATCCTTTTCATTCTGTTCGCCGACAATGGCGACGCCGAGGGGAAAACGCGTGAGCAGCGCGTCGATGAGTTCGGTGTATCCGGGCCTGTGCTTTCCGTCTTCATCGTAGCCCTGGTAGTAGGCGTCGTAGGTTTTGAGCAGCACGATACCGCCGGCATCCTTGTTGCCGAACAATGCGAGGGCTTCATCAGTTTCCTTTTGAAGATCGCGGAAGCAGACGATGTTGCCGAAGGTCTTGACGGAGTTCAGAATGCGGTTGGTGCGCGAAAAGGCCTGAATGAGCCCGTGCATTTTCAGATTCTTGTCCACCCAGAGGGTGTTCAGCGTGGTGGCGTCGAAACCGGTGAGGAACATGTTCACCACGATAAGCAGGTCGACCTCCCGTTTTTTCATTCTGAGCGACAGGTCTTTGTAGAAATTGTAGAACTTGCCGGCCGACGTGTCGAAGTTGGTGTGGAAGACGGCGTTGTAGTCTTTGATGGCGTCGTCGAGAAAGTCGCGCGAGGTCTGGTCGAGGTCTTCCGTATTGAAGCTTTCGTCGCCGAGCGAGTCTTCCGGGGCGTCTTCATTGGCTCCGTAGCTGAAAATGGTGGCAACGGTGAGCTGTCTTTTGCGTTCTTCGAGCTGCCGTTTGAACTCCGCATAATACTTCATGGCCATAGGGATGGAGCTCACGGCAAGAATGGAGTTGAACCCGGCCACGCGCTGCCCTTTGAGGGTATAAAAGCAGTTGCGTTTGGTCTTCTGATCGAAGTGATCGAGGATGTAGCGTACTATTTCGCCGACGCGCTCGGGGGAATTGAGCACCTTTTCGGTATTGATGGCCCGAACCTGTTCATCGCGAACGTCGTCGGCCATTTTTATGGTGTTCACGTAGTCGATGCGGAAGGGCAGAACGTTACCGTCGTTGATGGCGTCCACGATGGTGTAGGTGTGGAGCTGATCGCCGAAGGCCTGCGGTGTGGTTTTGAGTCGGAGATTGCCGCCGCTTCCGGTGTTCTGGGCAAAGATGGGCGTACCGGTGAAGCCGAAGATGTGATATTTCCTGAAAGCGTGGACTATTTTCAGATGCATGTCGCCGAACTGGGAACGGTGACACTCGTCGAAGATGATGACGACGTGCTTTTTATAGACGTCGTGTTTGGGATTCCGGCTGACGAAGGTGTCCAGCTTCTGAATCGTGGTGATGATAATGTCCGATTCGGTGTCTTCGAGCTGTTTTTGCAATACTTTGGTGGAGGTATTGCTGTTGGCGGCTCCCTTCTGGAATTTTTCGTATTCCTGCATGGTCTGGTAGTCCAGATCCCTGCGATCGACCACAAAGAGCACCTTGTCGATGTAGGGGAGACGGCTGGCAAGCTGGGCGGTTTTGAACGAAGTGAGCGTTTTTCCGCTGCCCGTGGTGTGCCAGATGTAGCCTCCTGCCTCAAGGGTGCCTTCCTTGTGGTAGTTGCCGGCAATCTCTATGCGGGAAAGGATGCGTTCCGTCGCGGTGATCTGGTACGGACGCATGACGAGAAGGAGCTTTTCCGAGGTGAACACGCAAAAGCGCGTGAGAATGTTCAACAGGGTGTGCTTTGAGAAAAAGGTTTTGGTGAAGTCCACCAGATCGGGAATGGGTTTGTTGTTGCCGTCTGCCCAGAACGAGGTGAATTCAAAGCTGTTGCTGATCTTTTTGCTTTTTCTTCTGCCTCCGGTACCCTGTTCCTTTATGTGGGATTCACGCGTGGTGTTGGAATAGTATTTGGTATGGGTTCCGTTGGAAATGACGAATATCTGCACATACTCGTAAAGTCCGCTGGACGCCCAGAAACTGTCGCGCTGGTAGCGCTTTATCTGATTGAAAGCCTCTCGTATGGCCACGCCGCGCCGCTTGAGTTCCACATGCACGAGAGGAAAGCCGTTGACCAGAATGGTGACGTCGTACCGGGTATCGTGGCTGCCGCCGTGCTCCTCATACTGATTGATGACCTGAAGGCGGTTGTTGTGGATGTTCTTCTTGTCGATGAGGGTGATATTCTTGGTGCTGCCGTCGTCACGGATAAGGTTCAGGATGCTGTCTTCCTGAATGCGCCTTGTCTTTTCCTCTATGCCGTCCTGCTTGTTGGCAAGCTGCTGATGAAAAAAGCGCGTCCATTCCTCATCGGAAAAACGGAAGTGGTTCAGAAATTCGAGCTGCCTGCGCAGATTCTCGACCAGCGTTTTTTCCTCGTGAAGAGGGAGATACTCGTAACCCTGCGAGCAGAGCTGCCGGATGAACTCCGACTCCAGCGCCGCTTCGCTCTGGTAGGCGTCGGAACACACGTCGGAAGGTGTGTATGCGGCCACCACGGTGCTTTCCGGGCATTGGGCCACCATGTTGAAGCCGGTCATTTGGCCTCCTTGAAGGTAAGGAGCTTGTCGCGATAGTATTCGTATTGTTTCTTTCTGGCCTCTATTTCGGCGGGCAGACCGCTGGAGAGATCGTTGCACAGCCCGTCGAAACGGTCGAGAATGGAGACGATGCGATTAATTTTTTCATCAGAAGGTTTAGGTATAAGAATTTTATTAAGGTTGTCTTGAGTAAGCTTAGGCTGCGCTGCAGTAGAAATATATTTTGTTAAATCAATTGAATTGAGATATATTTCAACATATTTTTGAAGTGTAATATTCGAAAATTGTAAAATATGTGCATGGTTATTGACCCATGTTTTTCCTGTAATAGAAAAAGCAATAGGCGTATTTCTTGCTAAAAGATTTGCTCCATCTTCAGAAATAAGGAGATAATCACCATCAAAAATATAATCTTTTACATAATCAACAATGCCAGATGCCCCATAATACGGGTATTTTCCCGCTTCTCTATTTCCTTTGGTAACAGGTTTTCGTTTAGAATCGCAATTAATAGCCAAGTCCTTTAATGGTATTTTTGGAATACTATTGCTAAAATTAAAAAGTTTTTCCCTGTAATATTGATACTGCTGCTTCCTTTTGGTAAGCTCAGAAGTAAGCTCAGAAGTAAGCTCAGAAAACGTATCCAATATCCTCACAATCTCTTCCTGAACGGGAAGAGGAGGAACGGGGATTTTATATTTAGCTAATGTAGATTTTCTAATGGATGGCATTGCACCTGAAAAGTCTGTAAAAATTGTAAGATTTATACAATCAAAAATATAAAAAAGAAATCGAGATATAATATTTTTATATGGTATAATACCTACAATATTATTATCATAACATGAATACATTGATAAAATTCTCTTTTTATTTGTTCCAATGGCCGCTCCAATTTTTGGAAATATTATTGTTCCTTTAGGAGCTGGATTACAGCCTAATTTTTTTGCTGTATCCTTTGATATATAATTATTAGAAATATTCATAATTTTATCATTACCAATATTATTCATATCACTTACTTTATAAAATGGTATTTCTTCATCGGTAACTCCCTGTTCAGAGTTTGGAAATCCCCATCCACTACGGATTTCACAAACCTCTTCTAACTTCTTATACTCCACCCCGTCCGGGCAGAGCTCTTCCATGAGTCTTTCCAGTTTGCTCATGCTCTTTTTCATGTCGGGCAGGGCGGGAGTCTTTTTTTCAGGCGTCGGCATATCCAGAAGAGAACCTTGTGTGCAGGAAGTTTTTTTCATGATTTATCCTTTCATGTACCCTTCGTAAAAATAGGACTGCTCAATACCTTTGAAGATGACTTCACGGTCGTCGATTCTGTCGGTCAGATTCGGCTGAAGAAGGGCGCGAAGCTCAAGGTCGTTGACGGGGCTGCGCTCCATGGCCTGAAGGTAGAGGGTTTTATCCACGTTCTGCCAGTTGACCACCTTATGGAGATGTTTTTTCAGCATCATGTCGAGCCAGATGCGCGCGGCGCGGCCGTTGCCTTCCATAAAGGGATGGGCGACGTTCATTTCCACATACTTGGCGATGATTTCCTCAAAGGTGTTCTCCGGCATCTTTTCTATGGCTTCAAGCGCCGCCTTGAGGTACAGGCTGTTTGCAAAGCGGAAATTCCCCTTGGAGATGTTCACTTCCCGAATCTTTCCGGCAAAGTCGTAAAGGCCGCCGAAAAGATACTCGTGTATCTGCTGAAGGCCGCGGGTCGTGCCCACTTCCATGCGGTCGATGTCGCCGGATTCAAAGAGACGCCGGGCGTTTTGAAGGCTGATTTCGTCAATATTCACCGGTTTTCCCCTTCAATTTCGGCGATGATGGCGTCGATCTGCCGCCGGAGTTCCTGCTCTCTCGCCACAATCTGCTCAAGTTCCTTGTTCAGCTTGCGGATATCGATGACTTCCCGCGTGTCTTCCTGCTCCACATAGGCGCTCACGGAAAGATTGTAGTCCTGACCGGCTATTTCGTCATTGGGAACCAGTCTGGCCACATGATCCACGTCCCTGCGGGCCGTGTACGCGTCGAGAATGTTCCGAATGTTCTCGTCGGTCAGCTTGTTGGCGTTGGTCACCTTCACGCACTGGGCGGAAGCGTCGATGAACAGGGTGCTGTTTTCCTTCTTGGACTTTTTCAGCACCATGATGCAGGTGGCGATGGTGGTGCCGAAAAAGAGATTGGCCGGAAGCTGGATCACGCAGTCCACAAAGTTGTTGTCGATGAGGTACTGACGGATCTTTTTTTCCTTGCCGCCGCGGTACATCACGCCGGGGAAGCAGACGATGGCCGCGGTGCCGCTGGTGGCCAGCCAGGAGAGCGAGTGCATGATGAAGGCGAGGTCGGCCTTGGATTTGGGAGCCAGAACCCCGGCGGGAGCAAAGCGCGGATCGTTGATGAGCAGCGGATTGTCTTCCCCTTCCCACTTGATGGAATACGGAGGATTGGAAACGATGGCCTCGAAGGGTTCGTCGTCCCAGTGCTGCGGCTCAAGAAGCGTGTCCCCGAGGGCGATGTCGAACTTGTCGTATTCGATGTCGTGCAGGAACATGTTGATGCGGCACAGATTGTAGGTAGTAGGGTTGCTTTCCTGCCCGAAAAAGCCCTGTCTCACCTTGTCCCTGCCGAGAATCTTGGCGAACTTGAGCAACAGGGAACCCGAACCGCAGGCCGGATCATAGACCTTGTTGACCTCGGTTCTGCCCACCAGCGTGATGCGGGTGAGAAGTTCCGACACTTCCTGCGGCGTGTAGTATTCCCCACCGGACTTGCCCGCATTGGCGGCATACATGCCCATGAGGTATTCGTAGGCGTCGCCGAAGGCGTCGATGGTGTTGTCCTGATAGCTGCCGAGATTTAAATCTCCTATGGCATGAAGAACCTTCGCAAGGGTTTCATTACGCCTGGCAACTGTTTTTCCCAAATTTGTGCTGTTGACGTCAAAGTCGCTGAACAACCCCTTGAAATTGTCTTCGCTTTCATGCCCGGAAGAAGACTGTTCAATATTCCGAAAGGAACGCTCCAAGGTTTCATTCAGATTTTCATTCATGGAGGCATAGCGATTCACGTTCTGGAAAAGTTCGCTGGGCAGAATGAAGAAACCCTTGGTGTTCACCATTTCTTCCCGTATGCTCTCCGCTTCGGCGTCGGAGAGCATGACGTAGTCGAAACTTTTGTTTCCGGCTTCCCACTCTCCCCGATTGATGTAGCCGGTGAGGTTTTCCGAAATGTAGCGATAGAAGAGCATGCCGAGAACATATTGTTTAAACTCCCAGCCGGAAACTTTTCCACGCAGTTCGTTGGCAATGTTCCAGATGACGCGGTGCAGTTCCGCCCGTTCCAGTTCCTTTTTGTTGTCGGCCATAGGCTCTCCCGTAAATGTTCCCGCAAAGTTATGCGGAAACAGTGTTCGATTGAATGAGTAAGAATAGCAGCAGGCCGGGATTTTTTTAAATTCCCCATGGGCGGAAAACGACCGTGGAAGGGAGCACGGGCTTTTTTAAAGGCTTCGGCATACATACATGACGAAAAAGCTCCGCCTCTCCATGAGCGGCAGCATTTCCGAAAAGTGCCGCGTCGAGGTCTCCCCTGTTGCCCGGGCCTTTCAAACATCTGCACAAACCTGCCGCATTCTGCAGATGCACACCTGCGGATTCTTCCCTTTTCCGGCAGCTCCTGCCCCTCCCCTCAGCGCCTCTTTCCGTCGCGCCTGCGGAGAGTCTCTTCCGCCTCGCAGGGGCACACGCGGCCCATGGCCTCTTCCCGCGCGCGTTTGGGCGGGGCGCACAGCGAGGCGGCCGCGCTTTTCAGCATACCGATGGGCGTGAGCGGCACGGGCGCCCAGTCCACCCTCATCCCCATGAGCGCGCCCACGGGCAGGGGCAGGGGCGCGAGGTTCAGGGGNTTATCGTGCGTATGCTCATGGAGCTGAGGCACCCCGGCGGTACGCATGTGTTCTGGCCCTGCAATCTCCCCGGGGAGGAAAACGGCGCGGCGCTGTTCTGGTCCGGCGTGAAGCTGCTGAACCCCAGAGTGCTTTTGCTTTTCGGCTCCGATGCCCGCGACGTTCTCGCCATGCCCAAAACGCTTTTCCCCTTCTGCGAGGAGCGCGTGCACGGCAGACTGGTGGTGCAGATGCCGCGCCCGCAGGCTCTTGCTGACGATGAACCTTCCTTCCGGCGCGTGCTGGTGTTTTTGTCGCGCAGGCTCGGCTTCTGCGCAAAGCGCAGGGCCTCACCTTCCTTCAGCACGGGGTGCACAAGCACGGCATAGTCGAAAACGCCGTTGTCGAAGGGCAAAAGGTCGGATACGCCGCACACATATTCCACGCGCGGGCCGGTCTGTTCCCGCGCGGCGTCGATGCAGGCAGGGGAACGGTCCATGGCGGTGACGTCAAAGCCCGCCTCCCAGAAGAATTCCGGGGAAAAACCGGCGTTCAGCCCCACCTGGAGCAGCGTGGCCCCGCGGCGGTGCCAGCCGGATATGAGCTGGTGCAGCACCTTCTGCCGTGCCACGGAAAGAAACTGTCGGCGATATTCGGCCATGCTTCCTCCTGAAAGATGCAAAGAACGAGGACAGACACGACGCGGAAA
This sequence comes from Mailhella massiliensis, assembly GCF_900155525.1. Classification (NCBI taxonomy): domain Bacteria; kingdom Pseudomonadati; phylum Thermodesulfobacteriota; class Desulfovibrionia; order Desulfovibrionales; family Desulfovibrionaceae; genus Mailhella; species Mailhella massiliensis. The sequence goes on along the minus strand of NZ_LT706952.1, from coordinate 296,513 downwards.
ACGGTTTCCGGCATCGGGGAACGCACGAAACGCCCCCCGGTTCCCCTTCCGCTCACGGCGTGCCGCCCGCGCCGTACGGAAGGCGCGGACGGATGCGGGAAGGCTAGCCCTCCTGCCCGGATTCTTCTTCGGAAATCCAGCCGCTCAGAGCTTCCACGATGCGGCGGGCCTGATCGTTGCTGGAAATGGTGAACTTGGACTGCTGGCGGTATTCCCCGCCGGATTTCTTGTAACGGCGTATCACATAGCGGTCGGGACCGTAGGTGTCGTTTTCCTGCCATTCCCGGTAACGGAACAGCACCGTGGCCCACGCGCCCTTGGAAAGCACCACCTTGCCCATTTCCTTGACCTTGAGGATACCGTCTTCCTCGTAATCCACCGTCAGTTCGTCAACCGTATTGTTCATGTCTTTTCCTCCGTTCTGCGGGCGTGCCTTCGCGCTCCTGCCGGAACGGCGTTCCGGCTCCGGGCGGTTCCGGCGGCCCTCCCCTTTTTCCGGCTCCCGGCCGGAATCCTCAGGGCCCTGCGGCCCTCTCCCCGCAGGGCGGAAGGCGCTCCCCTTCCGTCCTGCGCTCTGCCGCCGCGTCAGCGCCTGCGGCGGAAAAACTCCGTAAGCTCCCTCGCGCAGGCCTTTGCCTCCACGCCGCCGTAATACCACGGCGAAGCCCCGGTCTGCGCGTAATCGAGCCCTTCAAGGCAGGAACACACGGCCCCGGCCCTGGCATCGGACGCGCCGAACACCACGCCGGAAACCCGCGACTCCCGCAGCGCCCCCGTGCACATGAGGCACGGTTCGAGCGTCACCACGAGCACGCTCCCGCCCAGCCTGTGATTGCCCGCCGCAAGGGCGGCGCGCCGCAGGGCCAGCACCTCGGCGTGTGCCGTAGGGTCGCAGGAGCGTTCGGTTTCGTTGTGCGCTTCGGCAAGGATGCGGCCTTCCGCATCCACCACCAGCGCGCCCACGGGCACTTCCCCCATCCTTGCGGCACGGCGCGCAAGGCGCAGCGCGGCAAGCATGAGGGAACGCCAGGAATGCCCCGGCGGAGCGGAAGGCTCCGGCCCCCACGAAGGCAGCGCTCTCCAGCGCAGCTCTTCGGGGCAGAGGTTCACAAGCTCCATGCTAGAGCACCACGCGCCGGCGGATGGTGGAAATCACTTCCTCGGGCGTGTCGCACACGGTAACGAAATCAAGCTCGTCCTCGCGCAGGTAGCCGTCCTTTATCATGCGGTCTCGTATCCAGTCCAGAAGGCCGTCCCAGAAGGCGTGGCTGTAAAGAATGATGGGGAAGGGCTTGATGCGGTGCGTCTGGGCGAGCACGAAGGCTTCGGAAAGTTCGTCGATGGTGCCCATGCCGCCGGGCATGACCACATAGGCCACGGAATACTTCACGAACATGAGCTTGCGGATGAAGAAGTAGCGGTAGTCGCTGCGTATGCTGAGGTATTCGTTGGGTTCCTGTTCCATGGGCAGATGAATGTGCAGCCCCACGGAAGGCGCGCCCGCCTCGCTTGCGCCCTTGTTGCCCGCTTCCATGAAGCCGGGCCCGCCGCCGGTGATGATGCCGTAGCCCGCTTCACCGAGGGCCCTGGCCACGCGCCGCGTTTCCTCATACATGGGATGCCCGGGCTTGGGACGGGCGGAACCGAAAATGGACACGCAGGGCGGCAGTCCGCTCAAATCTTCAAAGCCGTCCACGATTTCGGCCAGAATACGGAAAAGACGCCAGGATTCCTGGGCGGACAGGGTATCGATGACATATTGCTGAGAAGCGTTGCTCATGATCTGCTCCTTGAAAAACCATGGAAAAACGTATCATAGCCCGCACTTTCGCCACGCGCAAGGATTTCCCTCCCGCAAGGCCCGGCACAAGGCCCGCGACAGCCTTCCGTTACGGGCGGCTTTTCGAGAAAAACGCCGCGCTTCGGCACCGGCGCAGAGGGCGCATACATGGACGCGACGAAGCATGTTCCCCTTCATGCACCTTCGGGAAACATGCTCTGCATGGCTGTGGTGAAGCATGTTGTTCCCCACAGACGGGAGAATGAAAAAAAACTGTCTTTTTCCGCCTCGCACCTCAGGGAATAATGGGTACGATTCTTGCGGTAAGAGAGGAAAACACCTATACTTCAGTTTTCCGTGACCATTATCCATGGAGTTGTTTTTATGAAGATTACCTTTCTGGGAGCGGCCCAGACTGTGACCGGCTCCTGTTACGTCATTGAAACGACATCCTCCCGCTTCGCCGTGGACTGCGGCATGTTCCAGGGCAACTCCGCCATTGAGGCGCGCAACTTCGAAACGGAGAACTACCGCCCGGACGAGCTCGACTTCATCCTGCTCACCCACGCGCACATCGACCATTCCGGCCTTCTGCCCCGCATGGTGAAGGAAGGCTTCAAGGGCGGCATCTACTGCACGGCTCCCACGGCCGACCTTGCCGCCATCATGCTGGAAGACAGCGCCCACATCCAGGAAATGGAACATGAATGGAAGAGCCGCCACAACAAGCGGCGCGGCGAAGCCGACGACGAATCCTCCGAGGCTCTCTACTCCACCGAAGACGCCCTCGCCACGGCAAAGCAGCTCAGGCCCGTGGAATTCGGCAAGGTGGTGAACCCCGCCCCGGGAGTCACGGTCACGTTCCGCTATGCCGGGCACATTCTCGGCGCGGCCATTCTCGACCTTACGGTGGATGAAGACGGCAAGAGCACGCGGCTCGTCTTCTCCGGCGACCTCGGCCGCCCCGGAGCGCTGCTGCTGCCGGATGCGGAAATGCCCCGCACGCCGGACTGGCTTTTTGTGGAATCCACCTACGGCGACCGCGACCACAAGGGCGAATCCGATACCCTCGAGGAACTCGCCGAAGCCATCGAATACAGCTATTCCCACAGGGAAAAGGTCATCATTCCCGCCTTTGCGGTGGAACGCACGCAGGAAATACTCTACAGCCTGCTGCTTCTGAAGAAGCAGGGCCGCCTGCCTGCCGACATGCCTGTGTATGTGGACAGCCCCCTTGCCGCCAAGGCCACGCAGGTGTTCATGAAGTATGCCGATCACCTGCGCACGCCCGACTTCTCCCCCGAGGACTTCCGCGAAAATCCGGTCACGGGCATACGCTTCACGCAGAGCGTGCAGGAATCGCAGCGCCTCAACACCATGAAGGAACCGGCCATCATCCTTTCGGCAAGCGGCATGTGCAACGCGGGCCGCGTGCGCCATCACCTCCGCCACAACCTGTGGAAGGAAGGCGTGAGCATCGTGTTCGTGGGCTATCAGGCCATGGGAACCCCGGGCAGAAAGCTGGTGGACGGCGCAAAGAGCCTGCGTCTCTTCGGTGAAGACGTGGCCGTGGCCGCGAAGATATTCACCATCAACGGCTTCTCCGCCCACGCCGGGCAGAGCCAGCTTCTGGAATGGATTGGCGGCATGGCCCGCCCGGGCATGAACATCGCCCTCGTGCACGGCGAACCCAGGGCGCAGGAAATCCTTGCCGGGCTCATCAAGGAACGCTTCGGCATCACGCCCAGCATTCCCGAATATCTGGAAGAGGCCACCATCGAAGGCGCGGCCGTGGCCGAAGTGCATACCGCAAGCCCCGCGCGCGCCAAGCCCCGCGTGGACTGGAACTTCCTTGCCGGAGAACTGGAACAGCGCGTGGCCCAGCTGCGTTCCCGCCTCGCCCATGTGGACGAAATCCCCTGGGAAGAACAGACGGAACTGCGCGACCGCCTCGTGGAAATCGAGCGCGACCTCTTCCACTTCCTCACAAGGCTCTGACAGACACGCGCCTGCCCCGCGCAGGCGCGCACGGCGCGGCATTGCGTTTTGCGGCCGCATGATTTAATAATCGTTCCGGGGCGGGTGTTCCGCCCCGGACTTTTCTTTGTGCAGCACCATGCGTCCGCCCCGGCGGCCGCCCACCTCATCCCGGAAGAAGTTCCGGCGGCGCGGACGCGCCAGTTCAGGAAGCATCATGCGGATCATTGCCGGAGCCTGTCGCGGAAGAACGCTCCATACCGTCAGCGGGCCGGGGTACCGGCCGGCCATGGGAAAGGTGCGCGAATCTCTGTTTTCCATGCTTGAATCGCGCGGCGTCGTGTGGGGCGAGGTGCGCGTGCTCGACGTGTTCGCCGGAAGCGGCAGCCTCGGCTTCGAGGCGCTGAGCCGCGGCGCGCTTTTTGCCGACTTCATCGAAAAAGACCACAGGGCCGCGGAATGCCTGCGCAAAAACGCCGCCGTCCTGGGCCTTGAAGACCGCTGCGCCGTGCATGAGGAAGACGCCCTGCGCGTGACGGCCCGCCGCCCTTCCGAACCGTGCCGCCTCATCTTCATCGATCCGCCCTACGGGGCCGACCTGTTCAAGCCGACGCTCAAGAACATCATGCGGCAGGGCTGGCTTGCCGACGACGGCTTCCTTGTGGCGGAAGTGGAAAAGGGCCTGCCCCTCAAGGCCGACTCCCAGTATGATCTGACCCTTGAAGCGGAACGCCATTACGGCAATACGAGGATACTGGTATGGGTGAAGAACGCATAGCCATCTACCCCGGCACCTTCGACCCGCTCACGAACGGACACGAGTGCATCATCCGTCGCGGTCTGGAACTGTTCGACACCGTCATCGTGGCCGTGGCCAGAGACTGCGGCAAGAACACGCTCTTCTCGCTGGAAGAGCGTGTGGACATCGTGCGCGAGGTGTTCGCCAGCATTCCGGGCGTGAAGGTCATGCCCTTTTCCGGCCTGCTGGTGGATTTTGCCGAAAAGAACGGGGCCAAGGCCATACTGCGCGGCCTGCGCGCCGTTTCCGACTTCGACTACGAATTTCAGATGGCGCTCATGAACCGCAAGCTCCAGCGCCATGTGCAGACCATATTTCTCATGTCCGACCTGCGCTGGATGTACATAAGCTCCACCAACATCCGCAACGTGGCATCCCTCGGCGGAAACGTGAGCTGCCTTGTGCCGCCCACCGTCATTCCCCGCCTGCGCCGGGCCTACCATCTGCCCGATTCCTGGCCGGAAGACACGGACTGCGGCTGCCCCGAAACCTTCAGCGAGGAATGCCTGCCCGAATGCCGGGGCGAATTCGACTGAACCGCCCTTCCGTACCGGGCGCACACGCCCCGCACTCCGGGCGACGCCCCGCCAGACACGGTTCCGCCCTTTTTCCCCACGGCCTGAAACGCCGCCCCAGCCCTGAAACGCGGCCTGCCCCCTGCCGCGCCCTGCAAGAAGGACCGCATGAGCGCTCTTCCCAGAATACTCTGCATCGCCGGGCCCACCGGTTCCGGCAAGACGGCCGCCGCCCTGCACCTTGCCCGCGCGCTGGAAAAGGCGGGGCGCAAGGTCTGCGTGGTCAACGCCGATTCCCGGCAGGTGTACCGCGATTTTCCCATCATCACGGCGCAGCCCTCGGAAGAGGAGAAGAGCGTATGCCCGCACCTTCTCTACGGCTGGCTGGAAACCGGGTGCAAAATCTCCGCAGGCCAGTGGGCGGACAAGGCGCTCATCGTGCTGAAGGACAGCCTTGAGAAGGGCCTCATTCCCCTGCTGGTGGGCGGAACGGGCTTCTACATGCGCGCGCTGCTGGACGGCATTGCCGACATCCCCGCCGTCGATCCCGCCATAAGCCTCCGCCTTACGGAAGAATGCCGCGACAGGGGCGCGGCCGCCCTGCACGAGCGCCTTCTGCACATCGACCCGGAATACGCCGCGAAAATCCACCCCAACGACAGCCAGCGCAACGTACGCGCGCTGGAAGTGTGGGAAGGCACGGGCAGAACCTTCACCTGGTGGCACAAAAACGCGCCCGCGCCCGCGCCCTTTGAGGTGCTGCGCCTCGGCGTGGGGCTTCCTTTGCCGGAACTGGAGCCCTTCCTCGCCCTGCGCATACAGGCCATGCTGAAGGCCGGAGCGCTGGAGGAAGCGCGGCGCGCCCTTGATCTGTGCCCGGATACGGACGCCCCGGGCTGGAGCGGCATAGGCTGCGCGGAAACGGCCGCATACCTTGCCGGCCGCATGAATCTGGAAGAATGCGTGGAGGCGTGGACGCACAATACCCGCGCCTATGCCAAACGTCAGTGGACCTGGTTCCGGGCCGACAGGCGCATACTCTGGTTCCGCCCCGGCGAACATGATGCCCTGGAAAAAAAGGCCCTGGACTTTCTCTTCCGCAAAGGCGCGTAGCGCAGGTTCCTTCTTCCGGCAGAGGCCCGTACGGAGCCTGCCCGGCCCATGCCCTGCAAGAATGCTTTCCCATACTTCCCCCGGGCTGCGGAAAGCCTGTGCGGAAAAGAGCTTATACGGCGGTCTTTTCAAGACGTTGCGCTTGACAGGGAAGCGAAGCCGCGTACATGATGTATTGTCATATGTAAGGAGGCCCCATGACCACCGTGCTGTATCAGAAAAACGATCTGGAATTCTGCTTCAACGATGCTTTTGAAGCCAGGTTTCTCCTGTCGCTTCTGGAAAACATGAAGGAAAAAATCCTCAGCGAAGCCTGGGACGATTACGACGAGCTGCATCACTGCTGCAAGATCATTCACGACTTCAGCCATCAGAAGGGCGTGGTCATGGATTTTCATACGCTGCGGCGCGGTACGGAACAGCTCGGCATGGTCATGATCACCCACGGCGCCATCGACCCGAAAATCTACGCCTGTTCGGGACTGAGCATTTCCGACCCGCTGGATCAGGTGGCCCTGCTCAGCTACTTCCACATTGCTCCTGCGGGCAGGGGCAACGGCACCTTCTGGCTGCGCGACCTCATCATGCCCTTCTATGCCGACCAGGGCTATACGGCCATCTACCTCAAAACCAGCCACCCCAAGGCCTTCCCGCTGTATGACAGGCTCGGCACGGTCATCGGCAACTACACCTTCCCGAGCGACAACGGCGAATACATGCGCGTGGGCCGCATTTACCGCATTCCGCTGAAAGAGCGTCCCTTCCCCAAGGACTGACCATGCCCAGCATCGTTTTTGATATGGACGGAGTCCTCATCGACTCCGAACGGCTGGTTCTGCGCTCCTGGGAATGCGTGGGGCGCGACCTGGGGCTCACGGGCCTGCACGAGCTTTTCTTCCGCTGCATAGGCACCACGCACGCAAGCACGAAAGTCGTCTTTGCCGAAGCCTTCGGCGAAGGCGTGAATTATGAAGACTTCCGCGACCGCACGCGCGTGTACTACATGCAGTTCACCAAAGACGGCATTCCCCTGAAGCCCGGCGTCATGGAACTGCTTTCCTGGCTCAGGGAAAAGGGCTGGAAAACCGGCCTCGCAAGCTCCTCACGCGAGGCCAACGTGCGCCGCAACATGGAGATCACGGGCATGGGGCCGTATTTCGACACCCTTGTCTGCGGCGACATGCTCACCGCAAGCAAGCCCGCGCCCGACATCTACCTGCGCGCCTGCGCCGAGCTCTGCGCCGACCCGCAGCAATCCTATGCCGTGGAGGATTCGCGCAACGGCATTCTTTCCGCCAGCGCCGCGGGCATGAAGGCCCTGCTCGTGCCCGACATGGTTCCGCCGGACGACATCATGAGGAAAAACGCCTTTGCCGTGTTCCCCGACCTCTGCGCCGTGCGCGCCTGGCTGGAAGCGCAGGAATACGGGACCGGAGCATGATTCAGGACATCGCTCCCCGGCGTCTTCGCAACGAATTCATGAACGCGGCTCCCCGGCCCGGCGACCTTGTGCTCGACATGAGCGTCGAGGGCGTGCTTCTGCCGCAGGATTCGCTCCGTTTCCCCACCGTGGAGGAATGGCGCAACCTGGAATGCGGCGGCACGCTGTTCTACGCCTTCCGCATCGAGCGGCAGGGAGAAGAAGACGGGCCGGAGGAGGAACGCTTCTTCCTTGCCCTGCACGAGGCGGGAGAACGCCCCCCTGCGCCCGAAGGCTGGCGCAGAACCGCGCCTTCCGCCCTGCGCCGGGAATGCCCCGGTCCCCTGGCCTACGCCGCCGCCACGGGCTGGCATCTTTTCCAGTGGTATGATTCCACAAGGCGCTGCGGCCGCTGCGGAGAGGCTCTTCTTCCTTCCGAAACGGAACGCGCCATGTGCTGCCCCCGCTGCCGCGCCGTACACTACCCGCGCATTGCGCCCTGCGTCATTGTGGCCGTCACCTGCGGGGAAAGGCTGCTGCTCACCCGCTACGCCCGGCCGGGCGCAAAAAACCTCGTGCTTGTGGCGGGCTTTGTGGAAGCCGGAGAAACGGCGGAACAGGCCGTACACCGCGAAGTCATGGAAGAAACGGGCCTCAAAGTACGAAACCTGCGCTATTTCGGCAGTCAGCCCTGGGGCTTTTCCGGCACGCTGGCGCTGGGCTATGTGGCGGAACTCGACGGGCCGGACGACATACGCCTCGATACCGCGGAACTGGCCGAAGCCGTGTGGGTGGAGCGCGCCCATATTCCCCCCTGCCCGGATTCCGCCTCCCTCACCATGGAAATGATCACGCGCTTCTCGCAGGGCAGGCTGTAAGCTCCGCAGGCAGCGCAGGGACGCGCCGAAGCCCCCTCCCCGAACATTCCCGAAGACCGATTTCTCCATTCGCTCCCCCCGTGAGGAACGGCGCGCCCCGGAATGCGGCGGCCGGCCCTTCCACGCCTTTTGCGCCGCGAGGCAGGCGAAGAGGAAGGGCCGGAGCAGGAACGCCTCTTCCTTGTCCGGCATGAGGCGGAAGCCCCCCCGCGCCCGAAGGCCGGGCCGCGTCATCCGCCCTGCCCGGGAATGTCCGGCCCAGGCCTTCGCCGCCGCTGTGGAGAAGCCGTTTTCAAGGGGAAACAGCCTTTCTCCGCATACGGCGGCCGCGCCCTCACGGGCTGCGATGCGATATGCGGCAGAGGATAAGGCCTGAAGCAGCCCGCGGCGCAGGACGTACGCCCCCCTGCGCCGGGACGCCCCGTACTTCCGGCCATGCCGCCGCTGCGGTCCGGTACCTTTTCCAGTGATACGCTTCCCCAAGGCGCCGCCGGAAAGAGGCGTTTCCCTCTTCTCAGGGCCGTTCTTCCCGCAAAGGCCGCGGAAAAACGCGCCATGTGAGGCAGGAAGGCTTCCCGCCCGTTCCACGGCCGGACTTCGGAGCGCCTTTCCCCCGTTCCGGGCGGATGCCGCCGTGCCGGAACAAAAAAATGCCGCTTTTTGCCGGAAAAATGAAAAAAAGTAGGAAAAAGGCCTTTTTTCCTCTTGCCAAAGGCACGCTCTTCCTATACAAATCACTTCGTCGTGCCGAGGTAGCTCAGTTGGTAGAGCAGGGGACTGAAAATCCCCGTGTGGGCAGTTCGATTCTGTCCCTCGGCACCATATTTTTTTTAAGCCCGGACGTATCTCTCCGGGCTTTTTTCGTTTTGCGCGCCTCTCTCCGCCTTCTTCAAGACATATTCCTCGTTCCTTCCCCGCCCGCATACGGCCTTTTTTCCGTTGCGGTGGAAAAGTGCCTTTCCGCAGGGGGGCCGTTTGCAGGCGGAAAACAGGGAGGCCGCATTCCTCCGCCCCGCACCCCGCATCCCGGAAAACGTTACGTTCGCCCTCTGCCTTCCGCGACATGGCGCGCCACGCTTCAGGAAACGGAAAAAAGGCGGTACTACGCCGCTGACCTCGAAAAGCGCCGCTCTCATCACACATTCCGGCGGATGAACTCCGGCTGCGGCGAGAACGGAAGCATGGCCGGAGCGCGCATGAGAGGTAGAAAGGCAAGGGCGTAACGCGCGCATGGCTTGCACCATGAGATGGCCCCGCGCATACGATAAAGCGTCGCCGCAAGAGCGGTGAAGGCCCGAAGCGACGCCAAGAGGAGCGACGCCTACCCACCCGAGCCGAAGGCAGAGTCAAGCCTCCTTCCGACATCAGCAGCGCGTGATGCGCATGGAACGGAACGCACCACGGAAATGGAAATCCAGCCGCAGCCTGCCATGCTCAGGCGGCCACCTACGCACTTTTCCTCATGCACCTCCCTTGCGAAGCCCCGTTTCTGCCGCAAAGCGCGGCGCTTTTGCCCGCCCCATGGCCTGCCGCTGGAAAAAGGACCATGGTTGCTCCTCTGCGCCTGGGCCCCTATGAAGCAAAAAAACATATACAGCGGTTGTTTGTCTGGAGCGTAACTTTTCCTCAAGTCATATTGCCATACCACACCGTCAGGTACCACTCTTGCAGCCTCCCCTCCCCCCCTTGACCTCCCCAAAAACGAAGCGTTATATATTGGAAATATCACTTATAAATTCGAGGTAATATATGAACTCAGGCAGCATATGGGATTTATTATATCCTCAACCTATTCATCTTTTCCGATGGATTCATGGTGAGTTTTCCTTCCCTTTTAATACGTCGGAAGACGTTACAAGATTATGGATTTCCATCATCATTATTTTTATCATTTTCGCCGCAGTATTAATTATTGTTTTTATAATGATAAATTTAAAAAACATTTTTTATCTTAGAAAAGATATAAATATATATGCAGACAATATCACTAAAGACCAAAAGCATATAAAAAATCCTGAATTCAAAAAATTTTTTAATGAACTTGTATGGAAAAATAATAAACTCTACAGTTCTGTTCCGGCAGAAGAATATTTCAATGAAGAAACTCTTATAGGAAATTTGAGTAAATCACGCATACTTCCGCTTTTTGTCACCATTCTCACAGGACTCGGTGTTCTCGGCACGTTCCTCGGACTGACCATCGGCCTCAAAGGGCTGACCTTTGAAGGCTCCTCTCTTGAAATTGCAGAGCAAATCAAACAGATGACGGCCTGCGCATCCACGGCTTTCGTCACTTCGGTGTGGGGGGTATGCAGCAGTCTTGGATTAAGTCTGCTCCTGCGCTTTATCACTACAGGTTTTACTTTTATTCCTTTTTTCGGTGTCCGCAGTATTCAGAAACTGGTCAATCAAAAATTCCCGCTCTACTCGCCTGTCGACTCCTTCATGCGCGACGTGGTCGAAAATCTCTGCGGCAGCAAGGATACGCTCGATCATCTTGCCGAAGAAATCGGAAACCGCATGCAGACCAATACTGCGGAAATGCTGCGTGGCTTCGGAGAGGCTTTCCAAAAGTATACGACGGATCTACAGAAAACACTCACCGAGCAGATGAACAGAACGGAAAGCCTGAACCAGAAAACCATGGAACACATCGACGGACTCTGCGCCTCACTGGCCGACGGCATATCCCAGAAAATAGGTTCTGCCATTCGTGATTCCATAGGCGAAGCCATGCTCCCTGCCGTGCAGCAGCTTGTGGCCGCCTCTGCAGATATAAACCAGCGCACCATGAACAGCTCGGAAGACACCATGAAGGCCCTGGTGGAACGCTTCCTTACTGAAGCCGGAAACGCCGGAAGGCTTCAAAAAGAAAATATGGAAAAGGCGGCACAGGAGTTACAACAGGCACTTCAAGATAGCGCAGCCCAGTCGAGGCGACTGTTTGAAGCTCTGGCCCGTCAACAGGAAGAACAGGCTCGAGAAGCACACGATAAAAATCAAACGCTGATACATTCTTTGGAAGAACTCTTAACCAAGCAGCAGGAGAATGTAGAAAATCTGGAAAACAGCCTCAAAGGCAGTACCACATCGGCAGGTGCCATGATTGAAAAATTTGAGAAACTTCAAGAAGTCAGCCGAAAAAACATAGCAGATATGCAGTCTCTTTCAGGAGAATTAAACAATCTGTGTACTGAAATAAAAAATGCCAGTAGCAGCATGGAAAATATGAGTAGTAATCTCGACTCCACCATGCGGCAGGTAAGCACAAGTATCGCTGGAAGTGTAGTGACAGCGACGCATCTTATGGAACAAAATAAAACCATCGGAGAAGCATTTTTTGACTCTTTGGAGCAACTTCAGAAAACAAGCGACTCTCTGGAAAAAGTCACTGATTCTTTCTCGCAAACGGCAATTGGTACTGCCCGTCAGTATGCTGAACTTTCACAAAACTATAGTCAGATGCAAAATACCGTTGCCGCTTATGCAAAAGAAATGCACAATCAAGTCAGTGAAATTATGGATAAATATAATGAACAGGTGGAACGTATGCTCAGAGAGTATGCCGTACAGGTAAAAGAACAAACTGCGGAACGCCTGCGCTCCTGGGATAAAGAAACCCAAAACTTCTGTAATTCCATGACGGATATCGTCAACGCCATGGGCGAAGTTTTGGAAGAAAGGGACAATCGTTTCTGAGGTGATGCCCCATGCCTGTTTTATACAGAAAAACAAGGAACACTCCTTCAGAAGAAGAAAATCCTTACTGGATGTCGTTTTCCGATATGATGGCGGGCATACTCATTATTTTTATTCTGGTATGCAGCGCTCTGGTCTTCAAACTCTCACAGATGGATGAACAGGTAAAAGACAATATCCAACAGCTTGTCGATGACTTGAGGCTGAGAGATGCCATGCTCGAGGAAGTCAGGCTTGAGCTTGCCAGACTTGAACTTTATGTAGATGTCGAAGACGACTCCATCATCGTGCCTGAACAGACGCTGGATTTCGATAGCGGCAGTTTCGCCATACGAGGCAAAAACATTTATGCTGCAACGGCTCTGGGAAAAGCACTGCGAGACACGCTCATGCAGGGGGACCGTTGGAAAAGACTGGAAACCATTTTTGTAGAAGGCCACACGGACAGCGTACCCGCCACCAATCGTTACCGTATGGGCAACTGGGAACTCTCCACTCTGCGCGCCATCTCTCTCTGGAAATTCTGGACGGAAGAATGTGCCGAGGAATTCGGTAACGATCTCAAGGAAATGACAAACAACATCACTATAGGGGGAAGAACAAGGCAGCTCGCTCTTTTTTCCGTAAGCGGTTATGCAGATACCCGTCGACGGGAAATGAACGACTATACAGAAGAAGAGCGTAGAAAAAATCGTCGCATCAACATCCGTTTCGTCACAAAACAAATTAAGCCGGAACAGCTTGAAAAAATACGTGCTCCTCTGGCGGGAAGGCAGGTTTCATATCATGACTGACCGGAAGGACTGTCTGGAAGAACTTGCAAGTCATCTGAACGAGTTCATCCATTCCATTCCCAAGTATGACGAAGAAAAACTTCGGGCTTTCTATACTAAAAAAGAACATATTCTGGAACGCTATGCCCAGAAACTGGGAAAAGGATCGGCGGGCTTTAAAAAACGTAAGCAGGAGCTTGAAACAGCCATACGTTATAAAAAACCGCTTCCTCCCGTTATGACTTCTTCCAGATATATCCGACCACTCTTAGTGCTCTGGCAGGAAAGAGATTATATTCGCTCCTGTCCACCCGATCATATATTGCAGAAGCATATGACAGTGCTCATACATAACACAAAAAAACAATGTCTTGGTACTCTTGCTCTTTACGAGTTATGCCAGGTTTTTATTCGCAAGTATCAATCCCTGAATGAAAATAAAAAAACTTTCGGCCTCTTTGTTCAGCAACAACTTATTCTTCGTTCCGGCAATATGCTTTCCAGAATCGCTACACTGAGCAAACATCGCAAGGAGCTTTTTTCTTCTTCCGCTCATATATGGCTGGGAGAAGAAGCCTTACAACGCAGCATCTCTCTGGCGGACATGGCTGATATGCTCGGCATACAAAACGATACTGAGCTCTACATTGCAGCACAAAACATTTTTTATATTCATAAATTAAAATCTCTTGCACCTAATCAGGCTGATATGGTTCTGAGTGAAATACGAGAACGCAAAGTCTATACAGCGGAATACGATGAAAAAAAACAACTCGGTCATATTGCCCTCGAAATTATGATAGATAAACTGGCCGAAGCAGGCCAGGAACCTTGTCAGTTGTGGAAAGATACCATAGTCCATATTGCCGGAGATCCCAGAGTACCAGAAACGCATATGGATTACCGCCTTTGGTGGAGTATTCTGGGCCATCGACGTGTGGAACTTATGCGCGGTTGGCTTTCCCGCTTCGACATGCATCTGTTCTTACGTATCATTGGAGAATTCGCCAAAACCGATGACACCATGAGCCGCATGTTTCCAGAAAGAAAAAAACTGCTTGAACATATCTTCAACAAAAACCATGTCAGCCTTACCCGACTTTTTCTCGGCACACAGCCCGAACGCTTTGTGAACGAATGGTTCGGAGACAAGGAAAAGCCTTTCTATACCCGGCTGAATGATTCCAAACTAACGGTATTTTATTATAAAGTGGGGAATACACATGTCATTGAAGGTTCTCACAGTTTTGCCATGCGGATTTTAGACAAAATTCCCGTATCTTCAGCCATTAACAACTATGAGAAAATGATTAATATTGATGAGTTAAGAAAAACTCTTGAATATAAATACAATAAAGAATTCGGCTCTGGGGGGGGATATGTTTCCTTCCGTCATTCTGGCAACTGGAAAATGATTGTTATAAAAGAGCTACAAAAAAGAGGCATTATTATTCATGAAGATCAAATTTTAAGTAAGTATGAGTATATGTCATATCATCTTTAACAAAAATAATTATATATTTTATCATTCTATCATAAATAAAAAATTTATTCACCTATAGTTTGTTTTTCAGCATCGTATGCTTCCGGGAGTTCCTTCATGAATCTCGCAAAACGTATCCGGGCCCTGTTTTCTCACGAAAAATCCGGCTATGAAGTAACTTCAGGACAATACGGGCTTTTGTTTCATTCACCTCAGCATACTCTATGCAAGAAAGGAAAAGCCCCGATCCGTATCCAGAACCAGTATGTCGTTCTTCAGATGCTCTGTGAACACGAGGAAGCGGAAGGAGGCAAAGGTTTTCTTGTGCCCTGTGATACGGCATGCAGTCTGGATGAAGGTACTCGCGCGCTTCTCGATCTACCCGCTCCATGGCCCGGAACCTTTGAACTGTTCACCCGGGGACAAACTTTCAAAACAGGAGGATTCAAACCGACATTACGCCTCCTAGCTGAAGGCGGAAAAAGGCTCGAACAATGGGAACTTGACGGCGCATATCTTCATGTCGGGCCGAATACCTATCTCCCCTCTTCCGCTCAATATCTGGCCCTCTCCGCGATACAAAAGCACAACGCCCTTCCACCAGAAAAGCAGACGGAAGGTGCAAACCTTGCCGTCGTCTACGCCCTGCAGAAAGCGGATGAAGCAGGAGCCCATATAAACCTGAGACATTTCCATACCATAGAGGTGGAAGAAGCCGAACATCTCAGACTGTCTATCATGGAAAGAAAAGATGGGGGACTTCATCTTGTTCCAGAGCTTGGCCTGGGACTGTCCCCGGAAGATATTGAAGAGCGTCTTCATCAGCTGCAGGGAGGAGATGCTGTCTGCATTCGCATCAAAAATACCGTTGTGCTGCTTGATGAAAAAAAACTCCTCGGTATACAGGAAATTCTGAACCATCAGGATATTCCGCCTCAGGAACGGGAAAACTTCCTGAAAGCTCCGGCAAGTTTTCTCAATGCGTATCTGGTAGACCTCGACAACGGTTTTTCTATCCGCGTACAGGGCGCCGAGCTTTTTCATCCCGCCTACTTCGGTGAGACCGACGCCCGTCGCAGCGACTGGTTCGGTGAAGAGAAAACAGGTAGAGCTATTCTTCTGGAAAGTGCAGCCCTCCTGCTGGATACCGAGCAAAAAAAAGAAGAATTCCTATGTAAGGTGGAAGAGGCAACGCGGTCAGAAAAAAACAGTGTGGAATTCGACGGCTTTATCATTCTACTCCCTCACTCGCAGGAACAAAGAGAAAAAGCACTAACCACCCTTCGGCAGCTACACTTTTCCGCCCCCGGACCTTCTCCCGAACAGGAAAAACTGACCATTGCAGTTGAGCTGAACGACGAAATTCCGTTCAACGACAGGCATGCCGTCACACAATCCCCATACTACTGGGAGGGGCCGCTTCCCTTCGATCCCATGGAATTTACTCCTTTTTCCTATCAAGAAGAAGGAATACGCTGGCTGGTGGGACATGCGCTTCATGCTGCTGCGGAAGGAGCTGAGAGCTTTGAAGGCGCACTTCTGGCCGACGATATGGGGCTTGGAAAAACCTTCATGACACTGGCGGGTCTGAATGCCTGGCACAATATTCTGAAAAAAAGAAACGGTGCAGAATATAAAGTCAAACCCGTTCTTGTCGTGGCGCCTGTTGTCCTGCTGGAGAACTGGAAGGAAGAAATAAACAAAATATTCGCTGTGTCTCCATTCAAAGATATTGTTGTCCTTCAGTCAGGAGGAGAACTGAAAAATTTCCGTACCGATATCCCCCGAGATGGTGTTGAAAACCACGCTCTCAAAGTTGGCAAAACATTCGGTTCCGGTCGACTCGACCTTCCCGGCAGAATAGTGCTCACCAACTATGAAACATTGCGCATGTATCCTTTTTCCCTCTGCTCTATAGACTGGGGGATGGTTATATTCGATGAGGCACAGGCTATCAAAAATCCCAATGCCCTGAGTTCCAGAGCGGCAAAAGGACTCAAAGCCGACTTTCGCCTTGCCGTTACCGGTACCCCTGTAGAAAATCAACTCATTGATTTCTGGAACATTTTCGATACCGTCAGCCCTGGAATGCTCGGAACTTGTCAGCAATTCCGAAAAAACTACATACGGCCCATCCTGGCTTCTGGAGGTGCTAGCGATGTGCGACAAAAAACAGGAGCTGCACTTCGTAATGTAGTTTCCCATTTCATGCTTCGCAGAACAAAAGAAGATAATCTTGCCGATGCGCTGCCTAAAAAATACATCTTTATCGGAGAAAACGGCAATGCGCTTGCACCGGTTATGAGCGGAGAGCAGAAAAATGCCTATGACACCGTAAGCAGAAAAGTCGCCGACGCTAAACTGATCGGCAAAAAAGTCATGTCCATCTTATTACCGGCTCTTAAAGAACTACGTGACATCTCTCTTCATCCCAAGCTTGCTGCCGGAGAAAATATTCCCATGCCCGCCACGTTGCAAGAGGCGGAAATGCTGATTCAACAATCGGGAAAACTGGTTGTTATGACACAAATTTTACAAGAAGTGCAGCATAGAGAAGAAAAAATTATTATTTTCGTCATCAACAGAAAAATGCAGTGCTTTTTGGCTTCTGCTTTACGCCTGATCTTTAAACTCCCCCACATTCACGTTATCAACGGAGAAACAAAGGCTGTTTCTGGAGGTCGTTCTGGAACAGCAACCCGTAAAAGTATTATTGAACAATTTGAATCTCATCCTGGATTCGGTATTATCATTATGTCACCACTAGCAGCAGGCGTAGGTCTTACTGTTGTAGAAGCAAATAACGTCATTCATTTAGAAAGATCTTGGAATCCTGCAAAAGAAGCTCAAGCGTCTGATAGAGTATATCGTATCGGCCAAAAAAAGGATGTTAATATTTATATTCCCATCCTTGACCATCCAGAAAGAGTTTCATTTGATCGAAATCTTCATGACTTACTCAAACATAAAATAGATATCAAAGATGCTGTTGTCACCCCAGGAGAGATAAAACCCGAAGATTTTAATATTAAAGAACTTTTCGGAATATAGTTTTACAGGTAATCTAAAAACAGAGAAAACTTGTCGTAAAGATAAGGAAAACACCTGCGGCGGACGGTATGGCCCGCCCGCCGCATATTCTCTTCTCCATGCAGCACCTTCCGCCCCTCCGCACCGCAACGGGGCCGGTTCCCGCCTCCCTTCCGGCACGCATCCGAGCGGAAACTAGCCTTCCGCCTGAAGCTGGGGAGATTCAAGGGCAAGCAGGCGGTAAAGTTCCTCCAGCTCCAGCGGCTGATGATAGTAGTAGCCCTGTATCATGTCGCAGCCGGATTCCTTGATGAGCTTGTCCTGTTCCTTTGTTTCCACGCCTTCCATGCATACCTGCCTGCCGAAGCGGTGGCAGGCGTACACGATGCTGGAAATGAAGTTCATCTTCTCGCTGGATTCCGTCATCTCTCCGAGCAGGGAACGATCGATTTTGATGATGTCCGTGGGGTACTGCAGCAGCATGCGGAAGGAGGAATAGCCGCTGCCGAAGTCGTCCAGAGCAATGCGTATGCCCTTTTCCCCGCAGATTTCGGCAAAGCGGCGCAGGTTCTCGGCATCCGCATCCATGCAGCTTTCCGTCACTTCCGCCACAAGCAGGGACCCGTCGAGACTATACTTGGCAAGGGTCTGGGTCATCACATAGGGAAGGAACGTGTCCGACATCTGCTGCAGGCTCACGTTGAAGCTCAGATAGAAGTTGCTGCAGTAGGACTGCACGCGCAGGCATGTGCATACGGTCTGCTCGAACACCCAGCGCCCCACGGCATGAATCATGTTGTTCTTTTCCAGAAGAGGAATGAACACGGCGGGGGAAACGTCCTCCCCTTCAAAACGCCAGCGCAGCAGCGTTTCTCCGCCCACCATCTTTCCGTCGGTGCTGGAAACGATGGGCTGCACCACCACGCGGAAATTCTTCATGCAGTGAAGGACGTCGCTGCTGAGGGCGAAGGCCATGTTGGAAAGGCGCTTGCTCTTTTCGATATTGTCCTCGGAATATTCCACATAGTTCTGCACCACTTCATGCTTCGCTATCCGTATGAGCGATACGGCCTGTTCCAGAAAATCCTCGGGCATGACGTCTCTGCCGCGGTATTCCAGCAGCGCGAAGGAGCAGGGGTGCTGTATGGGCACGCCGAAAACGCCGTAGCGGCCCGCCACGATAGTGCGTATCCTTTCCATCAGCTCCTTCTTGTCGTCGCGGCAGAGATTGTCCACCACGGCGATGAAGCGCATGCCCTCCAGCCGGTAGAAGGTGAGCTTGTCGGAAAGTTCCTCCACCAGTTCCATGGCTATGCTGCGGATGAGGTTGTCGCCCCGGGCGCGGCCGCGGATGCTGTTGATCTCCATGAAGTGATTGAGGCTGAAGCCTATGGCGGATACGGAAGCCCCCCGCTTGCGGGCCTCGTCCAGCACACGGAATATGAGCCCTTCGCGGGGGAAGTTGGAAATGGGGTCCACCACGAAGTTCTCGTCCTGATGGGTCACGCGGCCGGAGAAAAAGAGCGGAACGCTGCCGTCATCGCTCCACTTCATGATTCCGTAGCAGCGTATCCAGATGGTTCTGCCGTCGACCGTACGCACACGGTAGCGCAGATCGTGGAACCTGCGCTTCTCCTTCAGCATGGAATCGAGCTCCTGCCGGTACAGCTCCTTTTCCCGCGTGGTGGCTATTCTCTTGGCCCAGTCCTGAAGAAGGCCCGGCACGATGTTGCCGCAGAAGCCGAATTCGTCGCGCATGTTGTCGGAAATATAGAACATGTCCTTCTGCATGTCGCCGAAGTAGAAATAGCTTGTCGTATTCTGCATGGCGATGGAGTTGAAGAACATTTCAATGTCGCAGTAGGTGGAGCTCACGAACTGATAGAACAGACTGTCCGAATTGTTCGCTTCCGCGCTGCTCCGGTTTCTGCGCTCCACCCCCGGAATGCGGCGGTTGTGGGAGTAGTAGTCCCGCTTGTCGTGATACATGACCTTGTCGGCCTGGGAAATGAGCTCTTCCAGGCGCAGAGGCTGCTCGTCCGACCAGGCGCAGCCCACCGCAATGTGATGCTTGTCCTCCCGGATGTGCTTCCGCAGCCGGTTCACCTTCTTCAGGAACTCCTTCTCCCCCACATCCTGAAATACGGCGACGAATTCATCCCCGCCGCTGCGGAAGATATCGGGAATGCGCAGCGCGCCATGTATGATTTCGTAACAGCGGCGGATGAGCTCGTCGCCCTTCTTGTGGCCCATGACGTCGTTGACCTGCTTGAGCCCCGTGATGTCGCAGAAGACCACGCCCAGAGAACGCCCCTTCCACGGCCTGCCGTACAGCTCGAACAGCGCGTTGCGGTTGAAGGCGCCGGTGAGCGTATCGCGGAAGCTCATGGCGCTCAGGCGCTTCAGCAGGTCGCGCCGCCGCAGCAGCGAAACCAGGAAGTAGCCGAGCACCTGAAACAGGGAACCTATGAGAGAGAGCTTGCTCCTGTCGGGATTGTCCACGCCGATGAAGCCGACGATGCGGTCCTCCATACGCAGGGGGCCCGCCGTCAGGGTGTACACGTTCTGCGGCTTCAAAATGGCGTACGACGTGGGGTAGGTGGTGCGGATGTCTTCGATATCCTTGATGACGACCACCTTCTTTTCCTCGAAAATATCCAGCCACCACTGCAGCGAGGAAACATGCATGTTGCGCAGAATGTCCTTCTGCGGCTGCACGCCCTGCTCGCACCATTCATAGGTGTTGGTGGCCTTGGAATCCTGAATCTCAAAGATGTAGGCCCTGTCGCAACGGAACGTCTTTCCTATATAGGCCAGAATCGCTTCCAGCGATTCATCGGGATTCATGGTAGATACTATCTGCTGAAGGCATTCATGAAGAACGACTTCATTTTTCATATACATATAGCTTTTTTGGGAAATGGTATCGTCGTCAACATCAACAGCTATTTCAATTCTATAGCTTCTATTATCATAAATAAACTTTGAATCTTTTATTAAAAAATTTTTATTCATGACAGGGTTCTTATGAACCCATGAGATGAATTTCTTTTCATGAAGACATGAATTATTGCAAAAATCGCAGGGCCTGTCGCACCCCTGCAGAACTTCATAACACTTTTTGTGAGCATATTCATTTTCATAAAAATAGCCCAGCGATTCCCTGAGCTGTTTATTCATATAGACAAGCTCATGGCTTTCCATATCTGAAATATAGACCATTTCATCCATTTCTTCAAAAATGGCTGAAAGAAAATGTATCATATCTGTACCTGCGATGTAAAATCTTCGGCAGGGCTTCTTCCCTCTAACGTGAAGCAATAATGAATTTTCCTAAAAATGACAATCCCCTGTGAAGAAAGTTCCGCAAGAATCCCCCTCCGTTTCCACGGATGTATCGCAGAGACAGACGCATTCTTACGCACCCCGTCGCTCTTTTCCGCAGGCGGAAAACGACAAAAGACGGCATGTTGCGGAAGCGGCCCCCCGCATGCCGTCGTTTTCAACAAGAAATGAAGAAAAGTCCTGCATTCTCCGGGGCGCGGCATACCTCATGATGCAGAAAGACGCCCCGCGGTGAAAACAGTCGTACGGCTCCCGCCTGCCGCCGCTTCAGTCTGTGCGTCACTTCCCCGCCCACGCCCCCGCATACGGCAAAAAGAACAAAGCGCTGCCTTTCTGCGGCAAAAAGCTCCGGCGGAAGCTTCGCATGCGCCATGACAACACGGCGCTGTTACGCCGTCATGACGCGGCGGGAAGAACAGAAAAAAATGCGTGCGGAACGGAAGTGCGGGAACATAAAAAAAGGGCCGCCGAAGCGGCCCGGAACCCCGCGCAGGCTGCCGAGACCCGCGCGGAGTACGGGGGAAATGCCGCCGTCAGGCCCCGAGGGACATACCCCCTGGAGAGAAGAGCTGTGAGGCGGCCGGAAGAAAACACGACCACCGCGCCGGAAGCGGCGGAAGAAATATGCAGAGCCCCGCGTACGGGGCAGGCCCCGCGGCGGGCGCTGCGGCGGATGAGGCAGAAGCCCTCTGCAGGGAAATACGGGGGCGTGGGGGGCTTGCGGGGCGAACCTATATAAAGTGCTTTGATATGAGGAAAAAATAGGTCATACTGAACAAGCCTTCAACGGAGCGGCGCCTTGCCTTCCGGCAGGAAGACGGACTCCGGGGCCTTACATGCGCTCCCTTCCGAGACGCAGGGCAACCCTCCGCACAGGGTCCCTTTTTCCGCCCGGAATCGGGAAAGCGCGGCGGACAACATCAACATCTTCAGCCCCCCACGGCGCGCACCCGTCCCGGAGGTGCGGAATACGCGCTGAGAGGCATTGTCCGCCCGTATTGGTTTTAAGTCAATACTTGTATGAAAAGATGTGCATTCATGACGCCTGAACGCACATGACCCTGTCTTGCGGAGAAGGAAAACACGGATACCGGCGCACGAAAAAAAGCATTCACGCCTCTCTGCGGAGAGGAAACGCCCCGTCCCGAACGACGCTGCGGCGCCCTGAAAAAACGATGAAAAAAAGCCGCGTGGTGGAAAATTTTCCCTCCAATACTGGTAAGTATCCAATAATTGTATAAAAAGCTGTGTCTGAATCGTGCAAAAAAACGTACCGTTTTCCATCTGTTAAAGGAGTGAAAACGTGACGAACAAGACCAAGCAGCCGCTTGCCGTGATAGTGGGCGCCAACATCACGGCAAAGAGAAAACGCATGGGTTTGAACCAGGCCCAGTTCGCGGAAAAACTGGGCATAGGGCCTGATTCCCTTTCGCGCATAGAACGCGGCCTCACGGCGCCCCGTTTTCAGACCCTGGAAAAGATTGCCCTTATTCTGGAATGCCCCGTTGCGGAACTTTTTCTGACGGGAGACGAACCCTCCTTCCGTTCATTCGTGCGGCATCATCACAACGCCGATTCCGCCATGAGCGAAATCATCTTCATGGCCGAAAAGATCATTCAGACGGCAAGAAACAAATCCTGACGCGCCGCAAAGGCCGGCTTCTCTGCGCAAGGCGTTCCCGATGCGGAACGTTTCGCGCTTCTTTTTTGCCCTCCGCAGAAAAAACGTGCCCCCGCCGCCTGCATACGGCCGAAGCAGCGACGCCTTGAAGGCGTCCTGCCGCGCGGCGGCGCCCTCTTCCGCCGTACCGCAGCGCCTTCCCCCGGCCTCTTCCGCCGTACCGCAGCGCCTTCCCCCGGACGGCCCCGCCCTTCGACGTGCGCCCGCGGCGCCCTTCTCCCGGGAAAACGTGTTTGCCCCGCAAACGCTCTCGCGCCACCCTCCCCCCAGAAACCGTCCCCGGCCGGATGCCCGCTCCTGTTCCGGCGGGAAAACGCCGCCGGCCATCTCCGGGAGTGCAGCACTCGCCTTTTTCACCATTCCGGCCTGTTCCGCCTTCCGCGCCTGCGAACTTCTTCGCCACGGAGACTTGACACAATTCAATATTTGTTGAATTGTCAAATCCATGGAAAGCAGACATGCCAGCAAGATATTTGAAGCCCTTTCGTCCGACGTGCGCCTCGACGTGTTCCGCCTGCTCGTCAAAAACGCGCCGGGCGGGCTTGTGGCCGGGGATATTGCCAAAAGCCTCGACCTGCCCGCCACCAACCTTTCCTTCCATCTCAAGGCGCTGGTGCAAAGCGGTCTGGTAGGCGTGGAAAGGGAGGGGCGCTTTCTGCGCTACCGGGCCTCCATTCCCCTCATGCTCGACATCATCGCCTACCTCACGGCAGAGTGCTGTTCCGGCAACCCGGAATGCTGCCGCACCTTCCGCAGGGAAAGCGGCGTGAATCCGCGCTTCCTGCCCCCCGTGGCGGAAAACGCCTGCCGCTCCGGCGAAAACGACGAAAAAGACGCCCCGGAGGCGACGGCCTGAATTCCGGGAACGGCCCCGGCCGGGCGCGGCAGCGCAGCGTCCGCATCCTGCCGGGCATGACAAAAGCCCGCAGGCCCCGTCGGAATTCGTAAAAAGGGCGGAAACGCTGCGGCATGTTTCTACGGTTATATTTCAATATTTCAACAAACATTGTAAGGAGACTTTCCATGTCCGAACTTCCCCGTTCCGGCCGCCCGCAGGGCGATGCGCCCGGAAAGAAACATATTTTCCCGGCAGGCATTGCCGGGGCCGTGCTTCTTGCCGTGCTGTGGTGGGCGGCATACAGCCGGGTGCAGGGCGTGTCCTCGTGGCTGGTGTTCGACGCGCTGGGCCTTGAAAGAGAATCGCACGTTGCCCTCGCGCTGGAATTCTTCCTTTACGATACGGCTAAGATCCTGCTGTTGCTCGTTGCGCTCATCTACGTCATTTCGTGGCTGCGCGCAGGGCTGAATGCGGAGCGAGTGCGCGATGTTCTCACCGGCAGAAAACGCGGGCTGGGCTATGCGCTGGGCGCGCTTTTCGGCGCGGTCACGCCCTTCTGCTCCTGTTCCAGCGTGCCGCTTTTTCTGGGCTTCACCACCGCGGGCATTCCCACGGGCATCACCATGGCCTTTCTCATCACCTCGCCCGTCATCAACGAAATTGCGGTGGTGCTGCTGTGGGGCCTGCTCGGCATGAAGTTCACGCTGCTCTATGTGGCGGTGGGGCTTGCGGCGGGTATCATAGGCGGCGCGTTCATGGATGCGGTGCGGGCCGAACGCTTTCTCCAGCCCTTCGTCATCGAGGCCATGAAAAGCCCCATACGGCCCCTGAGTTTTGCCGGGGGCCGCGCAAGGCTCACCCTGAGGGACAGGCACGACTTTGCCCGAAAGGAAACCTCCACCATTTTCCGGCGCGTATGGAAATGGGTGATTGTGGGCGTGGGCGTGGGCGCGGCCCTGCACGGCTTCGTGCCGGCGGGGTGGTTTGCCGAAAACCTGGGCGCAGGGGAATGGTGGACGGTGCCCGCCGCCGTTTTTCTGGGCATTCCGCTCTATTCCAACGTGACGGGCATCGTGCCCGTGATGGAAAGCCTGCTGGCCAAGGGCATGAGCGTGGGAACCACCATGGCCTTCTGCATGAGCGCCGTGGCCGCAAGCCTGCCCGAACTCATTCTGCTGCGGCAGGTGATGACCGCAAAAATGCTGGCCCTCTTCCTCGGTTATGTGTGGGTGATCTTCACCCTCACGGGCTGGCTGTTCAACGCCCTTCAGGGCGTACTGTTCTGACCCCCTTTCCGGGAAGGCGCACCGCTTCTGCGGTGAAGAAGGAGCGGTTTCGCGCGCTTTCCCCGTACCGTCAAAGCCCTCGTCCGGGGCCGCCCCGGGCGGACGGCTGAGGCCCTCCGTGTGCCGCCGCGCTGAAGCCGGACGCATTTTCCGGCGTGCCGCGGCAACAAAGCTGCGCTGTTCATCCATAAAAAACAAAGCGAGGTTGCCATGCTTGTCAGAGTGTTCGGCCCGGGCTGCGCCCGGTGCGCGGAAACGGAACGCATCGTTCTTGAAGCCGTTGAGGAATCCGGTTGCAACGCCGAAGTGCGCAAGGTGACCGACTTCAGGGAAATGATGGCCGCGGGCGTGCTCACCACGCCCGCCGTGGCCGTGAACGATACCCTGCTCTGCTCCGGCCGCGTGCCGGAAAAGGAAGAAGTGCTGGACTGGCTGCGCCGCGCGTAGCCCGGGTGCAGGGAGCGGGAAAACCGAATCCGCAGGCAGGGCCTTCCCCGCCCCTTCCGCCGGGGCGGCCGCTCTGCCGGGGAAGCGTTTCGCCCTGAGGCCGCCTTGCCTTGCGCCCCAAGGGGAGCACCGGCCGGAAAAGGCGGACTGCCCGGAAAAGGAAGCTTTTCCGCGGACCGCCTTCCCGGAAGAGCGCCGCTTTCCGCACGGCGCAGCTTTTGACCGCGGAGCCGGAATGCCCGTGCGGAAAAGGCCGTGCCCTGCGCTCCCCGAGCTCTTCCGCAGGATTGTTCCATTTCCGTAGCGCTGCCCGTTAAACAAAAAAGCCCCGCCGGACGACGGGGCTTTTTTTTGCTGCGGCAAGCTACTGCCTGTAATGGCGCAGGAAGTGTTCCAGCTTTTCCACGGCCTCGGCCAGAATGGAAATGCGGGGCAGGTAGACGATGCGGAAGTGGTCGGGCTTTTTCCAGTTGAAGCCGGAGCCGGGCACGAAGAGGATGCGGGTTTCGCGCAGGCAGTCCAGAGCGAACTGGGTATCGTCGGTGATGTGGTAGCGTTCCGTATCTATCTTCGGAAAGATGTAGAAGGCCGCCTTGGGCCTGGTGGCGGAAATGCCGGGAATGCTGTTGAGCGCTTCGTAGATGAAGTTGCGCTGTTCGTAGATGCGGCCGCCGGGCACGATGTACTCGTTCACGCTCTGATAGCCGCCGAGGGCCGTCTGAATGATGGACTGCCCGGGCACGTTGGAGCACAGGCGCATGTTGGAGAGCATGTTGATGCCTGCGATGTAGTCTTCCGCAAGGCTCTTGTTGCCGCTCAGAATCATCCAGCCCACGCGGAAGCCGCAGACCATGTGCGACTTGGAAAGGCCGCTGAAGGTCACGCAGAACAGATCCGGCGCAAGGGAGGCGATGGAAACGTGCTTTTCCCCGTCCATGACCAGGCGGTCGTAGATTTCATCGGAAAAGATGATGAGCTCGTGCCGCCGCGCAATGTCCACGATGCGTTCGAGCACCTCCACGGGATAGAGCGCGCCCGTGGGGTTGTTGGGATTGATGATGACGAGGGCCTTCGTCCTGTCGGTGATCTTGCTTTCCATGTCCTCCAGGTCGGGGAACCAGTCGGACTGTTCGTCGCAGATGTAGTGCACGGCCTTGCCGCCCGCGAGGTTGGCGCAGGCCGTCCAGAGCGGATAGTCGGGCGAGGGGATGAGGATTTCGTCGCCGTTGTTGAGCAGCGCCTGCATGGAAAGCTGGATGAGTTCGCTCGCGCCGTTGCCGGTGTAGATGTCCTTCATGCCCACATTGGGAATCTTCTTGATCTGGGCATACTGCATGATGGCCTTTCTGGCGGAGAACACCCCGCGCGATTCCGAATAGCCCTGCGAATTCACGATGGAATCGCGCATGTCGATAATCACCTCTTCCGGTGCGGAAAAACCGAACGGCGCGGGATTGCCGATATTGAGCTTCAGAATGTTCATGCCGTTCTCTTCCATGCGGGCGGCTTCGTCCACCACGGGTCCGCGCACGTCGTAAAGCACATTGTCCAGCTTGCTGGATTTGGAAAAGGTTCTCATCATAACTCCCGGTATGCTTTTCAGGCCAAAAAGGTATCTCTTCCGCAGGCCGCCGGAAAAAACGCGAATCCGGCGCGGAAAGGCCGCACCGAAGGCGGCGATGGAAAACCCTAGCACCATTCCCCCCGGACGCAAAGGACGTCCGCCCCCCTTTTTGAAAAAAAATCCGCCCCTTGAGGCCCCGTGCGGAAAAAACGCGCGCCCGCCCCGAAGCCGATGCCGCCGGAAAAAACGCGGAAGTTTCTCCGTGCGGGAAAAAGCGCACGCGCCGTATATGAGGCGCAATCTGCGCCGACTTCCCTGTGATTTCGCGCCTTCCGGGGGAAAGAGCCCTTTCTCCGACCCGTCCGTACGGATGCATAAGCCTTATTAATTGCTCCGCCGTATTGACGTTGCAAAAATACTTTCGTACTCTGATGCAAAGAACTGTCATCCTCATCAATAAGGAGAACGTCCATATGAAGTACGTGTATCTGTTTCATGAAGGGAATGCACAGATGAAGAGCCTCCTGGGCGGCAAGGGCGCCAACCTGGCGGAAATGACCAATATCGGCCTGCCGGTGCCCTACGGCATGACCATTTCCACCGACGCCTGCCGCGACTACTACGCCCACGGAGGAAAACTCCCCGAAGGGCTGGTGGAGGAGGTCATGGACAGCCTCGCCAGGGTGGAGGAAAAGGTGGGCAAGCGCTTCGGCGATGCGGAAAACCCGCTGCTGCTTTCCGTGCGTTCCGGGGCCGTCTTCTCCATGCCCGGCATGATGGATACCATTCTGAACCTCGGCCTGAACGCCGTCACCTTCCCCGCGCTGGCAAGGCTGACGAACAACCGCTGGTTCGCCTGCGACACCTACCGCCGCTTCATTCAGATGTTCTCCGACGTGGTGATGGAAATCCCCAAGGAAAAGTTCGAGGAAATTCTTCAGGAGCAGAAGGCCGCGCAGGGCGTGACCCTCGATCAGGAACTTTCCGTGGAATCGCTGGAAAACGTCATCGCCCGCAGCAAGGAACTCTACCGCCGGGAAATCGGCAAGGACTTCCCGGAAGACGTGCACGAACAGCTTCTGCTCTCCATCGAGGCGGTGTTCCGTTCCTGGAACAATCACCGCGCCATCGTGTACCGCACCATCAACAAGATCGACCACAACCTCGGCACCGCGGTGAACATCCAGTCCATGGCCTTCGGCAACATGGGCAATGATTCCGGCAGCGGCGTGGCCTTCACGCGCAACCCCTCCACGGGCGAGAACAGGCTCTACGGCGAATATCTGGTGAACGCCCAGGGCGAAGACGTGGTGGCCGGCGTGCGCACGCCCAACCCCATCGCCCACCTTGCCGAGGAAATGCCCGACATCTACAATCAGTTCCGCGACATCGCCGAAAAGCTGGAAAAGCATTACCGCGACATGCAGGACATCGAGCTTACCATCGAACACGGCAAGCTCTACATTCTTCAGACGAGAAACGGCAAGCGCACCGCGCAGGCCGCCCTCAAGATAGCCTGCGACATGGTGGAGGAAGGGCTCATCACCAGGAGCGAAGCCATCATGCGCATCGACCCCGAACACCTTGCCAACGTGCTGCACCGCCAGATCGACAGCTCCGCCAGCCCCCACGTTCTGGCCACGGGCCTTGCGGCCTCTCCGGGCGCGGCCTTCGGCTCCGTGGTGTTCGACGCCGACGAGGCGGAACACCTCGGCCGCATCGGCGCGAAGGTCATTCTCGTGCGTGTGGAAACCACGCCCGACGACATCCACGGCATCGTGCAGGCGCAGGGCATTCTCACCAGCCGCGGCGGCATGACCAGCCACGCGGCCGTGGTGACGCGCGGCATGGGCAAGCCCTGCGTGTGCGGCTGCGAATCCGTGAAGGTGGATTACGGCCAGCAGTGCTTCAGCGTGGGCGACACCGTGGTGAAGAAGGGCGACCTCATCTCCATCGACGGCACCACCGGCCGCGTCATTCTCGGCGCCGTTCCGCTGAAGGACCCGGAACTCTCCCACGAATACCAGACCATACTCGGCTGGGCCGACGAGGTGCGCGACCTGCAGGTGCGCGCCAACGCCGACACGCCGGAAGACGCGGAAAAGTCCCGCCGCTTCGGCGCGGAAGGCATAGGCCTTACCAGAACCGAACACATGTTCATGGCGCAGGAACGCCTGCCCTATGTGCAGAAGATGATTCTGGCCGAAACCACGGAAGAACGCAGCGCCGCCCTTCTGCCGCTGCAGATCATGCAGGAAAACGACTTCTACGGTATTTTGAAGGCCATGAACGGCCTGCCCGTGTGCATACGCCTGCTCGACCCGCCGCTGCATGAATTTCTGCCCAGCCTGGAAAAGCTGCTCGTGGAAACCACGGAACTGCGCGTGCGCGGCGACAACCCCGAACTTCTGCAGGAAAAGGAACATCTGCTCGCGCAGGTGCAGAAGCTCCATGAAGTCAACCCCATGCTGGGGCACCGCGGCTGCCGCCTCGGGATCACCTACCCCGAAGTGTACGAAATGCAGATGTACGCCATCTTCAACGCCGCCTCCCGCCTTGCGCGCGACGGCTACACCCCCCTGCCGGAAATCGAGATTCCGCTCACCATCAGCCTTGCGGAAATGGCCATTCTCAAGGAACGCTGCGACCGCATCGCCAGGGAATGCATGGCCCTGCACAAGGTGGAATTCCCCTACCTGTGCGGCAGCATGATAGAACTGCCCCGCGCGGCCCTGCTGGCCGGAGAAATCGCGGAAGCGGCGGAATTCTTCAGCTTCGGCACCAACGACCTCACGCAGACCTGCTTCGGCTTCAGCCGCGACGATGCGGAAGGCAAGTTCCTGCCCATCTACATCAACCAGCACATCATGAAGGACAACCCCTTCGCCGTGCTGGACCGCAAGGGCGTGGGCCGGCTCATGGAAATCGCCATCGAGGAAGGCCGCAAGACCAGGCCCGGACTCATGATCGGCATCTGCGGCGAGCACGGCGGCGACCCGAGCTCCGTGGAATTCTGCCATCAGATAGGGCTGGATCTGGTGAGCTGCTCGCCCTACCGTATTCCCATCGCCCGCCTTGCGGCGGCTCAGGCCGCGCTGAAGTACCCGAGAAACAAGTAAACGTACGCGCCCTGCGGCGCGCATGAACCTTCACTGCCGACAGGGGCCGCCGGGGCGAAAAAAGAGGAACGCCCGGGCGGCCCCGCCCTTTTACGGGCGGAAACCGGCCCGCCCTGCTTCGCCTCCCCGGCAGGAAAAAGGGCGCACGGCAGAACGCGCCGCCGTCTTCCGGGGAAAAGTCAGGCAAAGGAAAAAGTCACGGAGAAAAGGCCGCCGTCTTCCGCATGGCGGCGAGGCGGAGCGCCGAACGCCTCTCGTGCGCCGGGCCCCGGCGCAGACAACGTCCCTGCCGCATTCCTGCCGGAAATCCGCAGGCCGGGAGGCGAAGAACTCCGGCAGGGCCTGCTTCCGCGCTTTCCGGGGCAGGAAAATCCTGCATGCGGCACGGTTCCCCCGCTTCCGGCAAGGCGCGGCGGCTGAGAAGGCTCCCTTGCCGCCGAGGCCGGAACTTCGGAAGCAAAAACACCCTGCGATTTCGGCAAAAGGCAAAAAACGCAGGCAATCCCCCATGTTCCGCAAAGTCTGCAAAGCGCTCCGCCGCAATCCGGCGAAGTTTCCCGGAACGCTCCGGCGCAGGCAGGAGAAAACACCGCGAGGAGCACAAAAAAAGCCCCGGAAACCGGGGCGTTTTCTCCTTCGGCCCGCACGGGGGCGGAGGCTGCGGGCATATCAGACGCGTATGACCTTGTCCGCAAGGTCGAGGCTGGTCACGATATCCAGCATGTTGGTGGTTTCGCCCACCTGCTTCTGTTCAAGAAGATGATAATAATCCAGGCACGTTCCGCACACGAGTATGCTCACGCCCGCGCTTTCGAGCTTCTTCAGGGCGTCCAGCGCAGGGCCGGGGGTGGAGGCCAGGCGCACGCCGCCGTTGACCATGACGATGCGCCACAGGTTCCGCCCCATTTCCGGGAGCGTGGCAAGGAAGTTGTTCATGAGCTTTGCGCCGAGCTCGTCGCTGCCGCTGCCCACCACGTCGGAACTCAGAAACACCAGCGTACGGCAGGGCTCTTCCTCCCCCGCCTGCGCGATGACTTCCTCCGCAGCGGCGCAGCTTGCGCCCGCCCGGGCGGCAATGACGGCCCACAGGGAATCCCCGCGCTTCTCCACCTGCGGGGCATAGCCGCTCTTTGCCAGAAAACGGCTCACGTTTTCCGAGGCGGGGGCGTTGTCCACCAGCACTTCCACGGCCCCGGGCTTCTTTTCCACCAGCGCGCGGGTACGCAGCACCGGTTCCGGGCACGCCAGGCCCCGGCAATCCAGAACTTCCGACATGGTTCCTCCTTTTGTCCTTACGGGAACGGAAAACAGGCCGCGGCCTGCGCGGCCTTTTGCAGGCCGGCATTCCGCATGTTCCGCAAAAAGCAGGGCTTTTGCGGCGGAAGGCGGCCTACAGCCTTTGTGCAGGCTAACGGCTTTTCCCTGCCGAGGCAAGAAAGGGCCGCCTTTACTTCACCCTCCGCGCCTGCTATCGTTGCCATGCTCCGGCCCGTATGCGCCGTTCTTTTTTACGAGGAAACGCCATGCTGCTTTCAACCATAGTCAAGTCATATGCCAAGGTCAGGGTGCTCTGCGTGGGCGACGTGATGCTCGACCATTTCCTGTACGGAAAAGTGGAACGCATTTCCCCCGAAGCGCCGGTTCCCGTGTTCAACTTCCAGAGCGAGAAAAGAATGCTCGGCGGCGCGGGAAACGTGGTGGCCAACCTGCACAGCCTGGGCTGCTCGGCCGACCTTCTCTGCTTCATCGGAAGCGACTCCGCGGGCCGCGAGGTGCGCGCCCTGCTGGATGAGGTGTGCGAACACGCCCTGCCCGTGGAGGTGCCGGGCTTCCCCACCATTGAGAAAACCCGCGTCATTGCGGGCAACAGCCACCTTCTGCGCATCGACAACGAACGCCGCTTCGACTGCGCCGCCGATACCGGCGGACTGCTCGGCCCGGAACTGGATGAACGCATCCGTGCGGCGGACATCGTGCTTCTTTCCGACTACGCCAAGGGCATGCTTTCGCCGGAACGCTGCCGCCGCATCATCGACGCCTGCAAAAACGCGGGCAGGCCCGTCATCATCGACCCCAAGGGCGACGATTATTCCAAGTATGCCCGCGCCACCGTAGTCAAGCCCAACCTCAAGGAATTCAATCAGGCCACGGGCATGAACTGCAGCCCCGCCGATCCGGATTTTGAAGAAAAGCTCCGCGAAGGCGCGAAAAAGCTCTTTGAACGCCACGGCATAGAAAACCTGCTCGTCACGCTGAGCGAACACGGCATGGCCTTTGTTTCGGCAAAACGCCCGGACGAAGTGTTCCAGATTCCCACCGAGGCGCGGGAAGTGTTCGACGTTTCCGGCGCGGGCGACACCTCGCTTGCGGCCTTCGGCGCATCGCTTGCCACAGGCGCGGACATTCAGGACGCCATGAAGCTTGCCAACATCGCTTCCGGCGTGGCCGTGGGCAAGCTCGGCACCTCGTGCGTGACGGCGGCGGAAATACTCGACGCGCTCTCCCGCCGCCGCAGCGCCTCCGGCCCGGGCTGGAAGCAGAAAAGAAAGATCATCAGCCGCCGCGAAGCCGCCGACATGGCCGCCCAGTGCCGCGAACAGGGTAAAAAGGTGGGCTTTACCAACGGCTGCTTCGACCTGCTGCATCAGGGCCACCTGCATTCTCTCATGCAGGCGCGGCAGGAATGCGACGTGCTTGTGGTGGGCCTCAATACCGACGCCTCCATCAAAAGGCTCAAAGGCCCGGAACGCCCCGTTCAGGACGAAAAGACCCGCGCCCTGCTGCTGGCCTCGCTGGAATTCGTGGACTATGTGGTCATGTTCGACGACGACACCGCCCTGCCTCTGGTGGACGCCATACGCCCCGACCTCATTCTGAAGGAGGGCTATACCATCGACCGCTGGCCCGAGGCGCAGTTCGTGGAAAGCTACGGCGGAAAGGCCGTCACCCTCTCGAGGCTGGAAGGCTATTCCACCACGAACACCATACGGCGCATGAAGGGGTAAACGCGGGCTGCTCCCGCAAGACGCCCCGGCGAACACGCCGCTTTTCCGAAGGCCCCGCAGCACGCGGGGCCTTCGCTTACGGCCGGAGCACACAAAAAGACAAGGGGGAAGGCCGATGCCCGCGACTTCTCCGCCGCCCCCGCCTTCTTCCTCCCCGGCGGGCCGCCCCGCCATGCCGGGGAAAGGACGCCAAGGCTCCTTCCCCTCGCCCGGCAGCGAGCACAAAAACCCCGCCTGCACCATGAAAAACACGCCGCCCGCGCCGCCGGGAACATCCCGGAAAAAACGCGGGCTAGGCGGAAAGCCTCTTGGCAAAGCACTCTTTAATGGCGTCCACCACTTCCCTTTCCTCCCGCGTTATTCTGTCCGCAGAAGGATAAATGACGATATAGACAAGCGGGCTGTATTCCCCGTCCAGCTTCAACAGCTTCATGTCACGGTACTTCACCACGTCGTTGTACCGTATGACGGAGGGCATGAGGCCGAAACAGTCCGTCCTCGATATGAAGTCGATCTGAAATATCTTTTCGTTGATGTAGGTATTCCGCACGGAGGTAAAGATATTCTGCAGGCCGAACTTGAAGTTGGTCTTGTTGAAACTGTCGACCACGCTGTATGCTTCCAGGTCTTTCAGGCCGACCTTTCTTTTCCGTGCAAGAGGATGCCCCTTTCTTACGACAACCCTGTATTCGTCCTCGCCGAGAATATCCATGTCGTAGTGAAAGCTTTCCACCAGGGAAGAAATATACGTCATGTCTTCCTTGAGGTAGGAGCTTACGGCAAGGGAAAAATCCCTGTCGCCGATGCAGCTTTCTATTTCAAAGATATTGTGTTCCCTGACGTTCAGAACATAGTCGCCGTTTTTTTCCAGCACGGAGGAAAGCACTTCGGAAAACAGGGAATGATAGATGACGGGAATCGTCTGTACGTTGATTTTTTTTCTTCCCAGCGTGCTGAACTTCAGAAAATTCCATTTTTCCTGAAGGTTCAGCACCTTGAGGCAGTCTTCAAAGAACTCCTCCCCTTCTCTGGTCGCCTGTGCGCCGTGCCTGGAGCGCACAAGCAGAGAACAGCCCATTTCATTCTCAAGGCCGTTGACGCCCGACAGGAGGGTGGAGGGATTGACATCCAGCTTTCTTGCCGCCCTGTTGATGGAGCCGCAGCGGATGATCTCCACAAAATATGCAAGCTGATTGAAGTTCATACCGTCTCCGCGTACAGTCTGCGTTCCTTTCCTGCGGAGGGACGCGCCAGGCGGCTCCTCCCCTCCGCCATCTTCTATATACCGGAAACGCCGCGCCGAAAAGAACCCGCGCCCGGAGCCGGAAACCCGCCCCGGTCTCCCGCTCCGTGACGGAGGGCAGGGAAGATACGCCTGAACACGGTGAGGTATTCACTTTTTTCCCATACGTCATGGAAAAAGGGCATCGGAAAACATCGAAAAGCTCATGGATTTTCCGCTCTATGCGCAGACGGGCAAAACCGATATCGGAATCATAGAAAAACCCTTTTCCATGGAGCATGACTATGAAGATCATCGATTTCCGTTTCCGTCCCCCGTACAAGGATTTCCTCAAGGAAGGTCAGACCATCTACGATCCGAAGTTCGCCCTGCCCTTCGCCGCGCAGTACGGCGCAAAACTTCCGCCTTCCGCCATGGAAAAGTCCATGGAGCTTGCCTGCAAGGAAATGGACGAGAACAGCATCGTGAAGGCCGTTGTTCCCATCCGCGTCTGCCAGGGAGGTGACAACAGGAACATGGCCGATCTGTTCACCCTGTATCCCGACCGCTTCATCGGCATGGCCGGTCTGCCCACGCAGTACGACGGCGCCGTGCGGGATTCTCTGGACTTCATCGACGAATTCATTCTCGAAGGCCCCTATCACGGCGCCTTCATGGAGCCGGGCTTCGGATACAACGGCAGCTTCGGCGAACACCGGGGCGCGCACTTCGCCGACGATGAAGTGCTCTTCCCCATTTATGAGAAATGCCGGAACCACGGCATTCCGCTGCTCATTTCCTACGGCGGCTTCACCGCGCCCGACCACAGCTACAACGACCCCATACACATCGACCATGTGGCGGCCGCCTTCCCCGACCTGACCATCATCCTCGCCCACGGCTGCTGGCCCTATGCGGCGGAGGCGTGCTTCATGGCCATGCTCAGGAAAAACGTCTATCTTTCCCCCGACCTGTACATGATCAATTCCCCCGGTCAGTACGATTACACCATGGGAGCAAACTACAGGCTGCGCGACAAAATTCTTTTCGGCACGGCCTACCCCGTCATTGAACTCGACAGGGCCGTCAATCATTACAGGAGCATCCTGCGTGAAGAGGTGCAGGAAGACGTGTTCTACAACAACGCCGTCCGCGCCCTCGGCCTGAAGGACTGAACACGCGCCGCTTTCCGCCGGAGGCAGGGCCGTGCCCTGCGGGAAACCGGCGGAAAGCGCCCGCCCGCCTTCTATGGAAAAAGCCGACGTTTCTCCCTTCGCCTGAACCAACAGCCCGGCAACACTCCGCTCCGCCGGGCATTCGAGGAGTACCATGGATAACGACAACGCCATGACAAAAACGCAGCTCATGCAGTGGGGGCTGCTCATCGTCGCCTGCATTCTGCTTCTCTCCATTCCCAACGGAGAATTCTATACCCCGAAAACGGCCATGTTTCTGGCCATTTCCGTTTTCTGCATCGGGCTTGTATGCTTCGGCCTCGTCAACATCTACGTTCCCGCCTTTCTCATGCCCGCCGCCTATGTGATATCCGGCGTGGCCGACTGGCAGGCCGCCATGTCGGGCTGGACCAATTCGCTGCCGGGCATCATCTTCTCGGCGTTCATCATTTCCGCCGCGCTGGAACGCTGCGGACTCATACGCCGTATGGCCTATTTTGCCGTGATGAAAACCGGCGGCAGCTACGCAAAGCTGTGCTTCGCCATTCTCATCGTAGGCTGGATAGCCTCGCTGATGACGTCCTGCAACGCCCACATGATCATGATCATCATTGCCGTGGGCATCTGCAAGGCTCTCGGTTTTGAAAAGTTCGACCTCCGCTCCGCCGGACTCTTCATGGCCGTTGCCCTCGGTACCATTTCCTCCGAACAGTGGCAGTATTACCCAAGCCCCATGAGCGTGCTCGGCCCGGCGCTCATGCGCGTCGATCCCTCCGCGCAGATACGCTGGCTGGACAACATCATCTACTGCTGGCCCATGGCGCTGTACAGCGCCCTCTATCTTGCGGTGGTCATCAGATTCTTCGTGCCCAAAAGCCGGCCGGTGAACCTCGACTCCATCCGCAGGGACTACGAAAGCCTCGGCCCGTGGAGCCGGGCGGAAAAAAAGATGGCCCTGCTCATGGCGGCCTTCGTCATTCTGCTCGTCAGCTCCACATGGACGGGCATGGATATCTTCATTCCCTTCCTGCTGATTTCCGTCGTCCTGTTCTTCCCCGGAATACGGCTGGCGGGCGAAGAGGAGGTGCATAAAGTGCCCTATGCCATGATCGTGCTCATCAGCTCCTGCATGTCCATGGGGGCCATCGCCAATTCCCTCGGCATTTCCGGCGCGCTCAGTTCCTCCCTGCTGCCCGTGTTCCGGGAACTCGGCACCTGGCCCGCCGTGGCCGCGCTCTGGAGCATCATCGCCGGGCTGAACGTCATCCTCACCCCCATCGCCATCTATTCCGCCTTCGGCGAAACCTTCATGATGCTGTTCCAGCAGATAGGCATCAACCCCCACAGCATCGTTTTCCTGTCCGTCATGGGAGGCGACGCCATCTTCCTTCCCCATGAGCACATGTTCTATCTGGTGATCTTCAGCTTCGGCATGATAAGCATGAAAACCTTCATCAAGCTGCCCTTCCACCTGGCCTGCATCCTGCTCATCCAGCTCCCCTACTGGAAAATCATAGGTTTCATTTAGCCCCTGCACTCCCCTGCCCTGCAACGATCCGGCAGGTGCGGACGGATGGCGGCGGGAGGACATTCTCCCGCCGCCCTTTCGCCTTAAAGGCTACTCTTGAGGATAGGCAAACACGTCGATGAGGGAATCGGCAAGACTGCCCATAGACCGGCGCTCCTGCTTCCCGGTAAGGGAATTGCGGAGAATGAGGCCGCCCTCTTCCGTGCCCACCACGGTCATGTAATGCCCGTTCTCGAAAAGAATCACCATCCGCCCGTTGTTCAGATGCCGCGAGATGATAGCGATGTCGTCGCCGCCGCCTGAAAGACGCTCCTGATACTTCTCTTCCCCGCCCTGCATGCGGTAAGGCACGGCGACCATGCCGAAAAGCTCCGCAAAATTGCCCGCAAGGCCCATGGAGCCGTAGTTCCACAGGGCGTCGTGCCCCTTGTAGGCTGCGCCCATGGAGTGTTCCAGTCTGCTGAGCTGTTCATGCTGTATCGTGCCGTCCCATACGTTCTCTCCGGGCAGGCGCAGAAGTCCGTCGGAAGTCATGTTCCGCCGCAGCATGCCCCGCCCCTGTTCCGTGGTCATGAGGCTGTTGACGACACTGAGCATAAAGCAGGTGTTTTTCCCCTGCCTGAGTATGGCCTCCGGGGCGATGTTGCCGGAAGACAGGTCGGTCACGTCGCGCGTCCTGCCCTGAGGTGCAGGGTGAAGGCCCGTTGCGAGCCGGTCGGGCATGAGACGCGCCACAAGACGCTCCGCCGTATCCGCCGCAGACTGCTGCAGCATCTTGCGCGGCACGGTTCCATCCTCCCCGCGCAGGGAGGGAAGCGTATTCTCCGCCATGTCCTGATTCACGGCGAGCGCCACCTGAAAGCGTTCCTCCTCGCTGAGCCGTGGGAAGTTCCAGCCCAGATACCTCGTCGTCATGTCGTAGAGCTCCGTCTCAACATATTCCGCCTGCACCAGGGAGGAAGACGGCGCGGCGGCATCCGGGGCAGGATCGGGAGAAGATTCGCCGGAAACAGGAGACGAGACGGAGGAACCTGTTTCGACAGGGGCCTTCTTGTCGGAAGAATTTCCGGAGGAAAGGGGGCGTACCCCATCCTTCACCACGTTCTTCGCCACATCCGACACCATCCCGCGCAATACCTCCATGTCGATACCGCCCGAAAGATCCGCATCGTACAGAAAGCCGTGCATGCGTTCAAAAACGCGCTCCTCGCACAGGGCGCGCTCCTTCCCGTCAAGTTGCGGGCAGAGACCTTCCAGCTCCTCGGCGGCCATGGCCCGCACCTCTTCCATGACCTGGAGGCTGTATCATATACACATCTTGATGTGTATACGAGACAGTCCCCGACCTGACCACGGCGGCCGCACGGCCCGCAGGCCGGGGAATCTCCATGCGGCCGGGGTTGACGAGGGCGTCGCGCCGGATCATCTCATCCACGGCCCTGCTCACGGCCGCGTCGCGTTCCGCCATGGCCGCACGCCCCGAGGCGGAAAGAGAACGAAATGCGTCGCCTATCTTCTGAAAAAAGCGGGCGACGGCGCCCTGCGTTTCCAGGCGGCCCTGCCCGTCCAGTGTCAGAAAACCTCCGGCCTCAAGGTGCCGCCGCATCTGATCCAGCGATTCGATATGCATCATCATCCCCCTTGTTTCAGACTTTCAGAAAGTTCATCATGAACGATCTTTCCTCTCCCCCTTCGGGCGGAGAGGGCCGCCATTCCTCCAGACGGATCATCCATTCCACAGCCACGGAAAGCAGATTGTTCACTATGCGCGCAAAGCTTTTCCCATCCAGATGAAAGGCATCCCAGGCAAGCTGAAGCGTGACGAGCTGCCGAGCCTCGTCCACCCCCAAAGTGAAGCCCCTGGTCCCGCTGAAAAGATTGTCCGCGCCGAGGAGCTTCATGAAGAGCTCCTCCCTCCCCTCTCCCTTCGGAGGAAGCGTGGCCACGGCCGTGTGAAACAGCATCATGCCGGAAGATTCCAGGAACCCGACATGCACGCGCACGCCTTCCACCAGAAGAACAACATGGGACTCCTCTTCCTTCCTTTCGCAGGCGCAGCCGGCGGCGGATGCATACTCCGTTGTCAGTTCGTCAAGTATTCTGTGCATGGATACTCCTCTCTGCCCACCATGTGGTCATGCCGGAACCATCATGAATGGATGATGCAAAAAACATGCCGTAAAATCGCGCATCATCTTTCCCACAGAAATGATAGCGTGAGAAAAGGCCGTTCTCAAGGAAGGCCGGACCCCGGCGGAGAAGGGGGAAACGCAAGGCAGGGGCCTCGCCCCCTGCGGGGCGGCACGAAAAAAGCCCCGCCGCAGAGCCGAAGGTCAGTTCCGCAATTCCCTTTGCACCCGACGCCTGCGGCAGTTGCA
This sequence comes from Mailhella massiliensis, assembly GCF_900155525.1. Classification (NCBI taxonomy): domain Bacteria; kingdom Pseudomonadati; phylum Thermodesulfobacteriota; class Desulfovibrionia; order Desulfovibrionales; family Desulfovibrionaceae; genus Mailhella; species Mailhella massiliensis. The sequence continues at coordinate 257,458 of NZ_LT706952.1, read as the reverse complement.
GCGGCCTTGTGCCCGGCCCGGCGCTCCGGCGCGCAACGCAAAAGGGCCCGACACATTTTTGCCAGAAGGCATTTTCTCCGCAACGGCATGTAACTTTGTTAAAAAACTCATCATTTATTCCGCTTGTTCGGCGTTGTTCAAAAAAAACAGCAACAGTGTTTGACAATTTTTGAAAACTTATTAGTCTGGAAAAAATTGTCCTACCCAGGCCGTATCCTTGTCCCGCAAGGGAGGAAACGGCTTCCGGCAGCGCCTGTTCCTTCCGGGCGGGCATGTCGGCCGCATCTTCCGGGCGCATGCGCTCCGAAGGTTCCCGGGGCGGGATGTCCGCCGGTTTTTTCTCTCTCCTTGTGCGGTACAGGGCCAGAAGCCGGGCGGTAACTTTTTGCCCCCTCAGCGCGCCATGGATCGGCTACTGCTCACCCTGACCATCATCTTCGTCAGCCTTCTTGCCGGATACGGAATCCGGCAATGGGTGAGTTCGGGCCGCGCCCCCCTTTCCGAAACGGCGCTTCTTCGTCTTCGCCTCATCATTCAGAAAGCGGCCATGTTCGGGCTTATCCCGGTTTCGGCCATGCTTTCGCTCTGGGGCCTGCCCTCGCCCGACCCGCGCCTGCTCTCCCTGCCCGTTCTCGGCCTTGCCGCGTGGACGGCGGGCGGCGCGTTCGCTCTTTTCTTTGCGCGCCTCATGCGCCTTTCCCCCGCCAAAACGGGCAGCCTCTACTGCTGCGGCACCTTTACCAACATAGGCGCCGTGGGCACGCTCGTGGCCGTCATGTACTTCGGGGAACAGGCCATCGCCATAGCCTCGCTCTACCGTCTGTGCGAGGAAATGTTCTACTTTTCCGTGGCGCTTCCCGTAGCGCGGCGTTTCGGCGAAAAGCCCCGCGAAGGCTCCGCGCGCCGCTTCCGCCTCGACCCGGTGCTCGCGGCACCCGGTGCTCGCGGCCATCGTCGCCGCGCTGGCGCTGGGGCTTGCGCTCAATCTCGCCGGGGTATCCCGCCCGGCCGCCTTCGGCGTCCTTTCCTCCGCCGCCATGCTTGCGGGCACGGTGTGCTTTCTGCTGTCCATAGGCATGGGGCTGCGCCTTTCGCGCATGGCCTGCCATGCGAAGGAATCGGCGGCCGTTTCCCTCATCAAATTCGTGCTCGTTCCGGTGCTCATCACCTCGCTGGCCATGCTTGCGGGGCTGGGCGGCATGGAAGACGGCATGCCCCTCAAGGTGGTCGCCATTCTTTCCGCCATGCCCGTGGCCATGAACGCGCTCATTCCCCCGTCCCTGTTCGACCTGGACCTGGACCTGGCCAATGCCTGCTGGGTGTTCACCACGCTGGAACTTGTCGTGGTGCTGCCCATCATTATTCTCATTCTGCCGCTGCTGTAGGCGGCCAAACACGCTCTCGCCCATACCCGGGGCGGGAGTGGTCTCTTTACTTGGGGTGCAACGTGGCTTCGCGTCACCAAGAACATATCCGAGGAGGAAGTTATGAAGCTTTTCCGTACCGCCCTCATGGCCGCCGCCTGTGTGGGAATCCTGTCGGCTCCGGCGCTCGCCGCCTATAAGCAGGAATACAAGCTGAGCGTGGTGCCCGCCGCCACTTCCGGCTGGGGCCTTTCCGCCACCTATTTCGCCGAGCTCGTCAAGGAACGCACGAACGGCCGCATCAACATCAAGGTGTACCCCGGCGCTCAGCTCATGGCCGGCAAGCAGACTTCCGAACTGCTGCTCGTCCGCCGCGGCGCCATCGACTTCGCGCTTGCTTCCACCATCAACTGGTCTCCCCAGGTGCAGGAACTCAATCTCACCGCTCTGCCCTTCTTCGTGGCCAACAACCCCGACCGCTACAAGGCCATGGACGCCATCGAAGCCGGCAAATCCGGCAAGATGCTCGTGGACGCCGTGGAAAAGACCGGCGTGAAGTTCATAGGCTGGGGCGAAAACGGCTTCCGTGAACTCACCACCAGCAAGGGCCCCATCAACAAGCCTTCCGACATGAAGGGCATGAAGCTGCGCGTGTGCGGCACCCCCATCTTTGCCGACATCTTCACCGCTCTCGGCGCCAACCCCCAGGCCATCAACTGGTCCGAAGCCGTGACCGGCTTCCAGCAGGGCATCGTGGACGGCCAGGAAAACCCCACCAACGGCATCAACATCACGCTGCAGATCTGGACGTGGCATAAGTATCACACCGACTGGCACTACATGATCGACCCGCTGCTGCTCACCTCCAACGCCAAGGTGTGGAAGTCCTTCTCCAAGGAAGACCAGGAAATCATTCTGGAATGCGCGAAGGAAATGGAAAAGTACAGCAAGGCCCTTTCCCGCCTCGGCTTCGACGACGGTTCCTCTCTGGAATACCTGAAGAGCATCAACAAGGTGCCCGCCGTGACCGATCCTTACAAGACCATGGAAGAAAAGGGCATGACCGTCGTGAAGTTCACCGATCAGCAGGTCGATGAATTCTATGCCGCCACCCAGAGCGTGCGCGACAAGTGGACCAAGGAAATCGGCGAAGAACTCGTGAAGGCCGCCGAGGCCGACATGAAGGCCGCCCAGTAAAACAGTTCGGACCGGGAGCGGCGCAAGCCAGGCCGCTCCCGGCCTTTTCAGCATCGGGGATTTATCATGTGGAGCTTTCTGAACGCCCGCTTCGAGGAACTGCTCGGAGCCTTGCTTCTGGCCGTGATGGCGTGCATCTCGTTCATCAACGTGATCGTGCGCTACTGCACCAACTTTTCCTTTTCCTCTTCGGAAGAACTGACCGTCAACCTTTTTGTATGGAGCGTTCTTCTGGGCACGTCGCGCGCCTTCCGCGAAGGCGGCAACTTCAGCATGAACCTGCTGTACGACGCCATGCCCCGCCCCGTGAGGAAGCTCCTTTATGTGTTCAGCGTCGTGTGCTGCATCGCCTTCTTCGCCGCGCTCTGCTGGCAGGGAACCATTGAAGTGATGGACGAGATCGAACTCAACGTGGTTTCCGAATCCCTGGCCATTCCGGTATGGCTCTACACCATTGCCACGCCGCTTTTTTCCGCCCTCATCATCGTGCGCATTCTCCAGAAGGTCTGGGAAGATTTCCGCGCCAGGAACTACTAGACCCTTACGGCCGACGCGGGGCCGCGCGCCCCGGAAAAGCCCCTGAAACAAGCCTCACCAACGGAGTTTACGCATGGATATGGAACTTTTCAAAGACCCGGCATTCTGGCTTCTCATTTCCTTCGCCGTCCCGCTCATCTTCCGCGTGCCCATCGCCATTTCCCTGGGCGTTTCCGCCCTGCTCGTGGGCTGGTGGTGGGATATGGGCGTGGACATGCTCTCCTACAACTTCTTCGCGGGCGTGGCCAAGGTGCCGCTGCTCGCCATTCCCTTCTTCATTCTCGCCGGCTTCATCATGGAACGCGCAGGCATTGCCGCCCGCATCGTTCTTCTGGTGGAAACCATCGTGGGCAACATGACCGGCGGCCTCGCCGTGGCCACCGTGGGCGTGGCCACCTTCTGGGGCGCGGTTTCCGGCTCCGGCCCGGCCACCGTGGCGGCGCTCGGCCTCATCCTCATTCCCGCCATGGTGAAAAGCGGCTACGACAAGCCCTTTGCCGCGGCCACCGTTTCCGTCACCTCGGGCCTTGCCATCGTCATTCCGCCGAGCATCGCCTTCATCGTGTACGGCGGCATTGCCGACGTGTCCGTGCCCGCGCTCTTTGCCGCAGGCTTCATTCCCGGCGTGGTGGTGGCCGCCTTCCTCATGATTTCCGTGCTCATCACCTCCCGCAAGAAGGGCTACCGCGGCAGCCCCCGCACCATGCCCGTTTCCAAGGCCCTGCGCGAGGCCTTCTGGGGCGTGATGACCCCCGTGGTCATTCTGGGCGGCATTTACGGCGGCGTGTTCACCCCCACCGAAGCCGCAGCCGTGGCCATTTTCTACGGGCTCTTCGTGGGCGTGTTCATCTACCGCACCATCAACAAATTCTCCATTCTCGTGGAAGTGCTGGTGGAATCGGTGAAATCCACGGCCGTCATCATGTTCGTGGTCACCTGCGCCGGGCTGTATGCCTGGGTGGCCAGCACCGTGGGGCTGGTGGAACGCGGCGCGGCCGTGCTGCTTTCCCTTTCCGACAACCCCACCATTCTGCTGCTGCTCATCAACGTCATTCTCTTCATCGCGGGTATGCTGCTGGACGCCATTTCCATCTACTATGTGCTGCTGCCCTTCCTGCTGCCCATCATGGCCCACTTCGGCTGGGACCCGGTGTGGTTCGGCGTGATGATGACCATCAACCTCGCCCTCGGTCAGGTGACTCCCCCCGTGGCCGTGAACCTGTATGTGGGCGCGAAGATAAGCAACCTCACCATGGAAGAAATCACCCCGCCGGTGCTGCCCATGCTCGGAGCCGCCACCATCGCGCTCATCGTCATCATGCTCTTCCCCGACATCACCCTGTTCCTGCCGCGCCTGCTCGGCATGTAACGGCCTGACAGAAACCGCAAAAAGCGCTTCCCCCGCAGGAAGCGCTTTTTTTTGCAGAAGGCACGGCGCTATGGGCCGCCCCCGGGAACGGTTTCGCCTCGTCGACGGGAACCCGGCTTCTGCATCCCCGCCCTTCTTCGTGCAGCAAAGGCGGGACGGAACCGTCCTTTCCCCTCCTGAAAAGGCAAAAAAAACGTGTCCCGCCGTGCCGGAAAAGCCCGGAACGGGGCACAGGACGGCCGCCGCCTCTTCCGCGCGCCGCAGCAGGGAAAAGCGCCCCGCGGCAAGGCAGACGCAAACGTACGGCCGGCGGCCCGTCAGGCGGCGGCTTCGCCCGTGAGGATGATGTCGACCATGGCCGCATCCCCCTCTTCCGTAAGGGAGAGAAGAAACAAAAATCCCCGAATACCGTTGTCCCCGGCCGCCATGGCGCGCACCTTTGCTTCCACATCGTCCACGGCGGCGGAAAAATCGTTCATCCCCAGGTTCTCATCAGACACCCGGAGCACCGTTATCACATACGCGACATCGCAGACGGAAAACACCCCGGAGAGGGGGAAAAGCGCCTCATCCTTCGCCCGGAGCAGACAGTTTTCTCCGCGGGCGCTTCCGTGCGAGGCCATGATGACGGAGCAGGCCGCGGCCGCCTCCAGCTCATAGCTGTCGCAGTTCGTAAGCCCCGGCTCGCGGCACCGCTCATCCAGAAAAGCCTGAAGTTCCGCATGACCGAGCCGCCTTACCTCCGATACTCTCCCGCCGTCTTCCCTGTACTGCATACCATACTTCCTGTCGCTACTGGTTCCGAAACAGGGCGGAACGCACGCACGCTTTCCGCCACGCCTTCAGCATAGCGGAGGCCGCGCCTGCAACCAGGAAAAACGGCCCCTCCGTCCACAGGAGTATGGAAAAAACGCCGTGAAAAGCCGCTGCACGCGGCGGAAAAACGGCAGAGAACGCGCGGGAAAGGCCCGAAGACAACGAAAGCGGGAACACAGGGCCTGCGCCCGATGAGGCACAGGGCCTTTGCCGGGCGCGCATCCGTATTCCCCGCACGGATTCAGGCGGTTGCGCCCCCGTCCGAAGCGCCTTTCCTCTGTCCCTCTCTCTGCGGGGTACCTGGCGAAGTCCGGCACTTTTCCGTACCCTTGCGGGGGAACCCTTTCGGAACATACGCCCGCCGCGACCAGTGAGCCGGGCGCGCCCGAAAAAAGCCCCGTCCGTCAGCGCGAAACGCCCCGCAGGGATTGCGGCGGATGCCCGTCGGAAAGAAAAACGCCCGGGGCGGCCGCGGGAAAAAGCGGGACCGGCCCGCTTCCGCCGCTTCGCCCATCCTGCAAAACAAGCCGAAGCGCATGAAAAAACGGGGCCGCAAGGCCCCGTTCCCGTTTGCAGACCGCCTTTGCCGGAAACGCTTTCCGGCTTGCGCCTACTTCAGCAGGGGGATGAAATCCCGCTGGAAAAAGCCGTTCTTCAGGGCCGTGCTCAAACGGCCTTCTGATATTCTTTCCTCCGCCATCCTGTCGAGCAGGTCCTTATTCTCCCAGTTATCCACCACGCGGCCGTTTGTCGCAAGTTCGTCGGCAACGGCCTTTGCATCGCGCAGGCGCAGCATGGCCGCTTCCACAGCCTCCTCATCCAGGCAGGAAGCCAGAGTCCGGCGGTAGGCGTTCTCGTCAATGCTCTTGAGGGCAAGGTACGTTTCCCTGTCTATGCACGAAGGCCGGAAAAGCTGGTTGAAGCCGAAACAGTTCCGCAGCGCAATGAGCTGGTTTTCGCTGAACCCGGCGGCATCCACGACCACGCGGGGCAGATCCAGCCCCAGATTCCGCAGGCGCTGCTGCAGTGCCGGCATGGCGGCAATATTCACCTGGGGCTGCTGCGTCAGCATGAACCGGCCTGCGGCCAGGGCGAAGATACGCCTCTGATCTTCGGTAAGCTTCGAGGTGCGAACAATCTCACGCGGCAGAACAACGCCGCTCGTCAGCAAGGCCCGCTGCGCCTCTGCCGAGCCGGAAATATTCACGGTCGTTCCCGGAAGCACGGACTGACCGAGCGCCGCTTCCAGGGCGCGCTTCTGCTGCGCCGTCAGCCTGTCGACGGACACGATCACGGGCGGAAAGTTCATGCCCGCCTGCTGCAACGCCACGCGGGCTTCGGGAAAACTCGCCATGTTCAGCATCGCGCGGGCAAGAGCTTCTTCGCCCATCGCCAGCGCCATCTCGTCCTTCTGGGCCCCGGTAAGCGCGCTGACGTCCACATTCATGGGCGGAAAGACGACGCCTTCGGCCATCAGGCTGTTGTGCGCCTTGATATCTCCGGTAATGTCCACGCGGGTCGCCCCCACCTTGCGCCAGCCGAAGCTTGCGTCGTTGTCGATGCCCGTCACCTTCACTTCGCCGGTATCGGCATGGATGAACACAAGGTAGTTGTCAGGATGACGGTCCACCTGACCGGAAAGAAAATCCGCCCATTCCAGCCTGTTCAGCTCGCGCATGAGGTTGCCCCGCACGCGCATGCCCAGCTTTTTCCCGTCAAGATGGGAAAGGGCCTCGGCAAAGCTCAGGCTCCTGCCGTCCACGGTGAAGGCGCAGGGCTTTCCCAGGCGCACATCCCGGGCGGTACAGCCAGGTGCGGCCTCCATGAAAAGCCCGAGGCGCCCGTCGTTCATGCCTACGGAAGAGCGGGCCACCACGTTGCCGCAGCCTATGGCGTCGGCCGCACGGCAGGCGGCCACGTTGATCTGCATGATGCGCACGCCGCCCTCATAGCCCATGTGCCCCGCCATGAGATTGTCCAGCCCCTGCCTTGCGCCCGCTTCCGGCTTGAAGACAAGCTTCACATCGTCGCCTTCGTTCCGGTAGGTGCACAGTTGCACCGTGTTGGCCGCGCCGTGCCCCAGCACGCGCGCACTTTTGCGTACGGCGTCGCCCGCGCGCACTTCCAGCTGATCGGCGGGAATGCCCCGCAGCGAGGCTTCCACTATGGTGGGCGCATCCACATGCCCTTCCAGCGCCGCCGCCACATATTCCCCGCGCAGGAAAGGCCGGTTGCTTTCTACGGTGTGGCACATGGCGGAAATTTCCCCAAGCTGAGCCTCAAGAATGTCGGCCCGGACATGGGGCGCTCCCATGAGCATGGACGCCAGAGCGCCAACGGCGCTCTGTTGAAAGTCCTCGCTACGGGCCATGTCCATGAGCTTTTGCGCCGTGCGTCTGGATATGTGGAGTCCTGCGCGGTTCCGGCACTCGGCCTGAAACGCCTCCGTATTTCTGATCCCACCCTCGCTGGCCACATGCATGGCGAACAGCAAAAACACGCATTGCCCCGCCTCGCCCTCGCGCAGGCGGCTTATGGCATTCTGAAGCCCGTCATGAAGCTGGAGAGAGGTAAGCGCGCCCGCCTGCACCTGCTGCTTCAACTGACTCACTTCCCTGTTGCAGGCCGCCGCCTCCTGCCACAGAGTCCGTGCCAGTCCCTTTACCTCCCGCGGCATGAGCTGGTAACAGGAACGCGTCAGATTCTCGTTGATGGCGGGCATGAGCTCGTCGATGGCCCGGCACACATCCCTGCCCGGGTTGATCTGCCGGAGCGTTTCCAGCCGTTCCGCGGCACGCTCCACCATGCCCTTCAGGGCTTCGCGAAGTTCCGGTTCGCCAAGAAGCGCTCCCCGGCTCACATCCAGCGTGTCCACCTGCCCCCTGAGCTGCTCCACCTGCCGCTTCACCTCACCTGCGGCCATGCGGAAGTCATCCGCCGTCATATCCGTGTTGCGCTCCAGCTCATCCAGCGCGGCGAACGCCGCCTTCGACTGAGCGACAAGAGCATCCAGCAGCACGTGCCCGTGCATGGAAGGAGAAACGGCGCGCATCCCCTCAAGCATGTTCGCTCCTTCTCCCATATCCGCAAGCTTGTCGGCCATACCGCCCCTTACCGCCCTCTCTTCCGGGGAAAAATCCCCCGTCCGGCCCGCAAGCTGAAGGGAAGCGGCCAGGTTCAGCGCCTCGGCCGCCCTGAACTGCGTGCGCTGCATCTCCACGGCAAGCAGGGGACTTTCTCCCTTTCTTTCCATAAAGGCGCGTATTGCGCCGTACAGAGCGTTCTGCGCCTCGGTGTATTCCCTGAGCGCCTGAACATGCGCCTCCGCCGGAGGCTGCGCGGTAAAGGCCTTCACCGGGATGCGGGCCAGCGCCGCCGCGGCCCTGTCGCAACGCTGCGCGGCCGCCGTCATGTCGCCATGCTTCCGCCATCCAGCGGCAAACAGCGGAGGACGGGGCACTTCGTTGCGTATGTGCGCATACATCGAACCGGTAAGCCCGGGAAGATGACCTGCGGCGCGGCCGAGAAGGCGCTCGATGCGCCTCTCCGCGCCCTGAAGCTGCACGGCCACGGGCACGCGATCGGCAGGCGCGGGGGAAACGGAAGTCTCTCCGCCGGGCTCCGCAGGGGACGTGGTGGTCGTCGCCGTGGTGGTCGTGGTGGCGACGGGGGAAACCTCCTCCGCATGGGAGGCGGAAGCATCGGGGGAAAGAAGAGGCATATGAAGCTGCGACATGGCTTTTCTCCTTGCTATACGCGCATCCACTGATAAAAGGGCACCGCGCCTTCCGCCGCGGCTCCATGCGCTTCCCACATGTTCAGAAGCGAATCCACGGTATCGCCCTCATACTCGTTTTCCCCGTCCTTCCAGTTCCAGAGACAGCCCTCCGGCCCGATGAATACGGAAAGGCTTCCCTCCGCGGGAATATGCCGCAGGCCCAGTTCCGCCAGGCGGAAGGCGGCGGCAAGATCCTCCTTCTCCTCTTCCGGGCTGCCGAAGGCGCGGTTCCAGGGCAAGGAAACGCCGAAGCGCAGACCTGCCGCCTCCACAAGAAACGTGGCCCGCAGCCCCTGAAGCCCGTAGCCCGCAAGGCCGAAGCCCGCATAGCGGAGAGGATCTTCCTCCACGGCTCCGTCGGCAGGCTCGTCCTCCCCTGATGACTGCTCTTCCGCAACCTCATCCTTTTCCTCTTCGACGGGCGCATCTTCCGCCTCCTGCACGAAGAAGCGGCGTTCCCCTTCTTCCCGGAAGGGACCGGCATCCAGCACGGCGTCCATGTCGGCGGGAACGTCCATGCGGCTCACGATGCGCCGGTCGGTGCCAAAAAAGTTCTCGGAAATCTGTTCCAGCCTGTTCACGGCAACGAGGGGAAGCGGCGGCAGAAGAAGCCCCGTTTCTTCCAGAAGCTGCGAAAATCCTTCGGGAAGGCGTATATCCTGATATTCCGTCATATCATGCTCCGGTGTTTATGACGATGCAAACGATGTCGGCTCACGAAGCCCTTTATCCTGTATTATGCAAAAACCGTACCGAAAACAGCATAGCGTTTCCGGCACGGCTCTGGCAACAGCGCGGAAGGCGCCTCCGCCCCTGTCGCAGCGAAGAATGCGCCCCGGCATCCTTTTCCCCGCCCCTCCCTGCGGAACGCCATGAAAAACGGAAAACAAGAAACGCGGCTGCCGCGCCCGGAAGAACCGGACCGGGACGCCGCACAACAGGTCTGCGCGCCCCTCAGGCGGAAGGCGCGCCGCAGACCCCCGGCCGGAAACAGGGGGAAAACGGGCGTTCAGCTCTTGCCCGTGCGCTCACTGGAGCAGGGGGCCTGTGGTTTATCAAACAGCGGCAGCAGTTCCCGCCGCTTTTCCCTTTCCTCGTAACGCGCGCAGCGCTCGCGCAGCTCGGCGTTCTCCTTCCACAGACGGCGGTTTTCCAGAGAAAGTTCCCGTCGTTCGTCTTCCAGCCTGTCCAGACGGCTTTCCAGCCGGGAACAGCGCGGACAGCTTTCCGGGCAAGGCTCTTCCTGATGCCGGACTTCCCTTTCCCCGTCCGCCGGACGCATGGGTCCTTCTCCGGTGAGCAGCCATTCCAGCCCGATGCCGGCCTTTGAACAGATTTTTAGTATAACATCGGCATTGGGCAGATTTTCGTTCCGCTCATAAAATCCCAACGAACCTTTGCTGATATTGAGCGCCCGGGAAAAGGCCTCCTGGGAGCTGCCTCCTCTTGCCAGTCTTATACGTTCTCCAAGCGTGCTCATAGGGGTGCAACATTCCGCACCCGAAACGCATTCGCCGCCCTTCCGCCGGAAAAGCTGCCTGCGGAAAGGAACCCACGAACGGTTCCGGGAAAGATTTTCAAGTTTCGCCCTATAATTCTGCTTTACTTGAACAGAAAAATATTCTAAAACAGATTCACGGGCGGTTACAGAGTACCTCGACATACCGACTTTAACCGCTCCCCCGGGGAATGGCAACGGCCAACTCCCGCGTCCTCGGCCGGACAAAAGGCGGCAACCATGCCGCGCTGTCCTTTTTTCTTTCATAATCTCAACATGATACAGAATCCATCAGATTCTGCATTCCCGGGGAGCCGGTATGGCCGACGCCCACGGAAAAAAATATCACCCCTCAAGGCTGCTCTTTCCGGCACGGTCTGCCTTCACGCAGGGGCGCGGGAAACGGACGGTTCTTTTTTCTCTGCCCTTTTCCGACCGGGGCACATGAGGCCGGATTCCGGCCGGACTGTTCTTTCCCGCATGGGGGGGGGAAACTACGCCGCGCGGCGTTTTTCCCCGGAACACGGGACCATGCTTCCTATTTACGGGCCGGAGACCATGGTACGGGTTGCGGGACGATTTTGAAATCGCAGCCTTCGAAACGTTCCGCCGCAGCGTTTTCACGGAAGGCGGGAGTACGTGTCGCCACGGACGCCGTTCTTCCCTCTCTGCCCGTAATCCGATTTTCGTACCGTTCCTTCAGGGCGGGCGGAGCGCCGTGCGCGCATTGTACGGACGCATTTTTCAAGACGCCCGGAAAACCTGCTTTTCTGCGGAAAAAGTCCTGCCTCGGAGCACGTTTTCCTTGCACGGAGAGGGGAAGAACTGTAGCATAACGGACATACCTTCCATTATTCTCAACTGTTGCAGAAAAGGACCTCTCTGTCGTCTTTCCGAAACTTTGTCTGAAAACCGTAAAAACGCCGTCGCTCCATCAACGGAATACATACCGTGAGCGAAAGGAAAGTTCACGGCATGCTCCGCAAGTCCGCCGGACCTGCGGAACGAAGCGGCATCGTTGAGAGAACCGACAAACTCCAGGGCGTCAACAATGGAACGTGTATTTTCTACCCTCGAGGAAAAAAAGCGGAAAATTGCCGACTTAACCAGTTTTTTTCTTCATGAGCATTACTGCAAGAACAACGCGGCCGCCTTTATTCCCTATATAGACGATTCCTTTCTCTGGTTCGGCGCGGCCGAACACGAGTATGTGGCAGGGGCGGAAAAAGCGAAGGAAATACTGCATACCTTCAAAGACAGGGTGCCGCCCTGCGAAATTTCCGACGAACATTACGATGTCATCGCCCCCGAGGACGACGTGTACATCTGCACAGGCATGTTGTGGATACGCACCCTGCCCTCTTCCGAAATCTATCTGCGCGTTCATCAGCGCATCACCAGCGTATTCCGCTGGACGGAAAACGGTCCCCGATGCTGCCACATTCATCTTTCCAACCCGTACACGGAAATGATGGAAGACGACGTGGGCTTCCCGGAAAGAATGTCGCTGGAGTCGCGCCGCTACCTTCAGGAACAGATTGAGGAGCAGAAGAAAAAAATCGAGGAGCAGAACGCCTCCATCCTGCAGATGCATTTTGAAGACCTTTCCACAGGCCTGTACAACCGCAACAAGTTCAATCAGGTATGCGACGAATTGCGGGAAGAACATCCCGAAAGGCTCGGCATTGCCTATTTCGACCTGAACGGCCTGAAAAAGACCAACGATACCCTGGGCCATCATGCCGGCGACGACCTCATCTGCCGCACGGCGCATCACCTGCGCAGCGTGTTCGATCAGAAGGCCTACCGCATAGGCGGGGACGAGTTCATCGTCATCGACCGGGACTCCCCGGAGGATGCCTTCAAGGAAAGCGTGCGGGAAGCCATAGCGTCCATGCAGAAAGACAACCTGAGCATTTCCGCAGGGGTATGCTGGCGCTCCGCCCCCTGCGACATCGACGAGCAGATCAACGAAGCGGACAAGAACATGTACCTTGCCAAGAAGGACTTCTATTCCCGGCGGGAGCACAACCGCAGAAGCCGCTGACCCCCCGCCGTTTCCGGTACGACGGCCGGGAGGGCGCACCTTCGCCGGGGCAACGCGAAACGCCCTCCGGGAAAGGCCCCTTCGCCCGGGTATCACAACCGCCCGGCTGCGCCGGGCACGCCGTACGGGGCGCAGGGTCTGTACGCCCCGGACCCGGCCTGCGGCGGACATGAATTACGCCTGCGCGACACCTTTGCCGCGTGCCACGAAGACACGCCTGCTCTGGACATGCGGTACAGGAAGCGGAACCTGCACTGAGGCACGCTTAACGCCGCAAATGCATTTCACCTGCGCGGCCCTCGCGGCCCGGGCGTTTGAAAGCGCCCGGGGCCCGGAGCGCTGAGAAAAGGTTATTCCTCCGCAAACAAAAACAGCATGAAGCGGAGGGGCTTTCTTCCGCAAACAAAGGCCGGATAGTACATTGAGAAAACGTTGTGCCTGAGCAAGGGCAAAATAACGCCAGTGCCGGGTACAACGCTCCCCTGCGCTTGCCATCCCTTCCCTTGACACGACGGCCCGGCAACGCCGGGACGGAATCGGCCTGCGTGAGCGGGTACGAAGCACACGCTCACACGGAGGGCTCCGCCCGAACGCGGCAAGTCGGAACATTCCGCATCCGGCGGCCATACGGTAGGCAGGCCTTTTCCGCCCCCTGCCCTTCCGGCAGGCCCCCTGCCCCGGGCGCCCTCCTTTCCAGAAAAAACGCAACAGAGCTTCCGCACAAGCCTGCGCTTCCCATAAGAGCGCGAACACACTCCCGCCGCGAGCCGAAGGACAAGCGTTGCAGCTCCGCCGCCTTCCGCCCTGCCGGCCATGGGGGTCCGGGGGAGATTATCTCCCTCGAGAAACGCTTTTTTCTCCCTCTTCCGCCCGGCGGGGTCTGGGGCGGAGCCCCGGTGCCTTTTCTGCCGCGACGCACCGCCGGGGGAAAGGCTATGCTCCGGCGGCGGGGTTCAACCGTTCCACATCGCCCGAACGCAGAGCCGCAAGGTTTGCCGCAATGCGTTCTTCGGGCCAGTCCCACCAGCGAAGTTCCAGAAGCTTCTGCACCACCTCTTCCGCAAAGCGGGGGCGTATGCTCCGTGCCGGAACACCGCCCACGATGGCATAGGGCGGCACATCCTTCGTCACCACCGCGCGGGAACCGATAATGGCCCCGTCCCCAATGGTCACGCCCGCAAGGACGACGGCCTCATATCCTATCCACACATCGTTGCCAATGCGGATATCGCCCTTGTTATCCCACGCCGAGGCCACCTCTGCCACATTCAGCCCCCACTCCTCGTAAAAAATGGGAAAAGGATAGGTGGAAAGGGAAGAAAGCGCATGATTGGCGCTGTTGAAAAGAAACTTCGCTCCGCAGGCAATGGAACAGAAACGGCCGATGATGAGCCTGTCGTGATTGACGGGATAATGGTACAGCACGTTGTTGCGTTCAAAATCCCTGGGATCATGCACGAAATCGTTGTATATGGTGTAATCGCCCACCTCTATGCCGGGTTTTGTTATCACGTTTTTCAGATAGACGGTCTGCGTATCCCCGGTGCGGGGGTATATTCTTTCTGCATTCATGGTTTCCACTCCTTGTTTATATGACGGCGGGGGGACGCGAAACTCCGTCTGCGCAGGATACGCGGTACAGGCCCGGGCGTTTGAAAGCGCCCGGGGCCCGGAGCGCTGAGAAAAATATTCCTCCGCAAACAAAAACAGCATGAAGCGGAGGGGCTTTCTTCCGCAAACAAAGGCCGGATAGTACGTTGGGGAAAACGTTGTGCCTGAGCGAGGGCGGAATAACGCCAGTGCCGGGTACAACGCTCCCCTGCTCTTGCCATCCCTTCCCTTGACACGACGGCCCGGCAACGCCGGGACGGAATCGGCCTGCGTGAGCGGGTACGAAGCACACGCTCACACGAAGGTTGCCGCCCGAACGCGGCAAGTCGGAACATTCCGCATCCGGCGGCCATACGGTACGGCAGGCCTTTCCGTACCCTGCCCTTCCGGCAAGGAACAGCCCCAGGCGCATTCTTTCCTCTAAAAGGCATCGGAACGGCAGAGCTTCCGCAAAAGGCTGCGCTTTTCCATAAAACCGCAGGAACCTTCCCGCCGCGAGCCGAAGGAAAAACGCAGCAGCTCCGCCGCCTTCTGCCCTGAGTCATGGGGGGGCCGGGGGAATTTATCTCCCCGAGAAACCTTTCTCCTCCACTTCCCTCCCAGCGAAATCTGGGGCAGCCCCCGGGGCCTTTACCGTGGCGCGGGCAGGGCATGGCCCGTGTGCCTTTTCCGCCTCTCCCCTCCTCCTGCCTTTCCGGGCTTAGATACGAAAAAGGGCGGAGAAGCCTTGTGCTCCGCCGCCCTGCTGCCTGTGACTTCTGCCGCTACGCCACTTCTTCGGAGACAGATTCCTCCTCGCTCTGGTGAGCGGGATTTTTGAACTGCATGTTGTAGAGGGTGCGGTACTGGCCGTTGGGGATGGCCATGAGTTCTTCGTGGCTGCCGAGTTCCACGAGGTTGCCCTCGTTGATGACGGCGATACGGTTGGCGTTTTTCACGGTGGAGAGGCGGTGGGCGATGACGAACACCGTCTTGTCCTTCATAAGGTTGTCGATGGCGCGCTGCACGATTTCCTCGGATTTGTTGTCGAGGGCGGAAGTCGCTTCGTCGAGGATGACGATGGGGGCGTTCTTGAGGAAGGCGCGGGCGATGGCCACGCGCTGCTTCTGACCGCCGGAAAGAAGGATGCCGCGTTCCCCGATATAGGTTTCCACACCGTTTTCGAGGGAATCGATGAAATCGCTGAGGCAGGCGTTGTGCAGGGCCTTTCTGATATCCTCGTCCGTGGCGGAGGGGTTGCCGAGGAGGATATTCTCCTTGATGGTACCGTCGAACAGGAAATTATCCTGAAAGACCATGGCGATATGCTGGCGCAGATCGTTGAGGGCGAAGTCGCGCACATCCACGCCGTCCACCTTGATGCTGCCTTTCGTCACATCGTAGAAACGGGGCAGAAGGCTGACGAGCGTGCTCTTGCCGCCGCCGGAATTGCCCACAAGGGCCAGCATTTCGCCCACGCGCACATCGAGGTTGATGTCGTGCAGCACTTCCACGCCGGAGTTGTAGCCGAAGCAGACATGCTCGAAGGTCACGCCCTTCTTCACTTCCACGAGGGGGGTGGGTTCTTCCTTTTCCAGCAGCACGCAGGGGCGTTCCAGAAGGTCGAACACACGTTCGATGGCAAGGAAGGACTGCTGCACGGAAACCGCCACGTTGGTGATGTTCTTGAGCGGCGTATAGAGCATGAGCAGCGCGGTAATGAAGGAAACGAAGTTACCGGCGGAAATGGTGCCCTGCACGATGAGCCAGCTCCCCAGAGCGATGGCGAGGCCGAGGCCTATGGAAATGACGAAGTGCATGAACGGCGTGATCCACGCGGTGCGGCGCGTCATGGCCACGGTAAGGTTGAACACGTCGTCCAGCAGGGTGTTGAAGCGGCCCTTCTGCCTTTCCTGAAGGTTGTAGGCCGCAATGGTGCGGTTGCCGGAAAAGGTTTCGTTGTAGGTGGTGTTGAGCTGGAACATGCAGCTGTTGTTGCGCGAAACCAGCGACTTGAGCAGCTTCTTCACCTTGGTGAGGGGGGCCACGGCCACCGCGAGAATGACGATGGCGAGGATGGAAAGCTGCCAGGAGTTATAAAAGAGCACGCCGATGAGGGCGATGGAGGAGCATATTCTGGTAAGAAAGCTCTTCAGGTTGCCGAGCAGGCCGGAGCAGGCGAGTTCCGCATCGGAGCTGAAGCGGAAGAGCACCTCGCCGGAGGTGGTGGTATCGAAGAACGAGGGTTCTATCTGCACCAGCTTTTCGTAGAGCCGCGCCTTGAGGCCCATGGTAAGCTTGCCGCCCACCCAGGCATTGAGGTACGCGCCGCCGAAGTTCAGAAGGCCCTGCACGGTGGTGAAGCCCACGATGAGCAGGGGGATGTACCACGGCGATTCCATGCTCTTGCCCACCACGACGACATCGGTATAGGGCTTGAGGAAAAGCGCGATGACGGCGTCGAGGCTGCCCACGGGAACGCAGATGAGCAGCGAAAGCAGGGCCATGGGCCAGAACGGCTTCACGAAGGGCCACATGCGCCGGTAATTGACGACGAACTGATTGTTGTTCAACGCCTTCGTCAGGTCTATCTTCATCCTGTATCCTTATGGAAACGGTTTATGATGGAAGCGCTCCCGCTCCGGCAGGAACGGAGGGGGCGTGCGCCGGGGCGCCTCGACAGCGCCGGACCGGCTTTGCAGATGCGCGAAAGCGCCCCATGGTAGCCGTGAAAGGCCGCCTTGGCAAGAAATCGTTATTCCACGGTGACGCTCTTGGCGAGGTTGCGGGGCTGGTCCACATCCTTGCCCAGATAATCGGCCATCTGATAGCTGAAAAGCTGGAGCGCAGGCAGAGCGAAGAAACCGGAAAGCTCGGGCATGGCTGCGGGCAGCACCCAGAGTTCCTCCACGGCAAGATCGGGCGCACGGCCCTCCCTTTCCTGCACCAGGGCGATGACGCGGCCCTGCCTTGCCAGCACCTCCTGAATATTGGACTTCACCTTGGCAAAGAGCGCATCGTCGAGAGCGAGGGCGAAGGTGGGGAACTGCGGGTCGATGAGGGCGATGGGGCCGTGCTTCATTTCGCCTGCGGCGTAGCCTTCGGCATGGATATAGGAAAGTTCCTTGAGCTTGAGCGCGCCCTCCAGCGCCAGCGCGTGGCACTGACCGCGCCCCAGATAGAAGAAGCTGCGGGAGGTGGAAAAACGCAGGGCAAGCTGCGCGGCGCGTTCCTGCATGGAGGGGAGCGCGGCGGCAAGCCTTTCCGGCAGTTCGCAGAGCCCGCGGAGCATGTCGCACGCCTGCACGCCCTTTCTCTGGCCGTAGTACAGCGCCATGAGGGCGATGAGCACCATCTGGCTGCACATGGCCTTGGTGGAGGCCACGCTTATTTCCGGCCCCGCCTGGGTATAGAGCACCACATCCGCCTCGCGGGCGATGGAGGAACCCACCACGTTGCACAGGCCTATGACCCTGCAGCCCTCTTCCCGGGCAAGACGAAGCGCGGCCAGCGTGTCGGCGGTTTCGCCGGACTGGCTGATGACCATGACCACCTCGCCGGGCAGGAGAATGGGGTCGCGGTAGCGGAATTCCGAGGCGATGTCGAGATCGGTGGGAATGCCGCCCACGCCTTCCAGAAGCTGACGGCCCCAGAGACCGGCATTGTAGGAGGTGCCGCAGGCCACGATGTGCAGGCGCGTGGGCACGGGGAGCGCGTCGAGCTCATGCAGGAGCACGCGCGGGCCGCCCTGCTCTTCCGCCACGCGGCCGGTGAGGCAGTCGGTGATGACGCGGGGCTGCTCCATGATTTCCTTGAGCATGAAGTGCTTGTAGCCGCCCTTGGCCGCGGCCTGCATATCCCACGGCACATGGCTCACGCTCTTTTCCACCACGGAAAGATCGGCAAGGGAAAGCACCTGCCAGTGCGGGCCCGAAATGCGGGCCAGTTCCCCGTCTTCCAGAAAGACCACTTCGCGCGTGTAGGGCAGAAACGCCGGAATATCCGACGCCACGAAACATTCCCCCACGCCCACGCCCATGAGAAGCGGCGCGGCCATGCGCGCGGCATACATGACGCCCGGTTCCTCCAGGGCCACCATCACCACGGCATAGGCCCCGTGGGCGCGGCGCAGCGCGCGGGCAAAGGCCTCTTTGAGGGAGGGCGCGGTCTTTCTTTCCTCGCCTATGAGGTGGGCCAGCACTTCCGTATCGGTATCGGAAAGGAAGGTGTGCCCCCTGGCGGAAAGTTCATCCTTGAGTTCCTGAAAATTCTCGATGATGCCGTTATGAACGATGGCGATGCCGCCGTCCTGCGAAAGGTGCGGATGGGCGTTTTTTTCCACAGGCAGGCCGTGGGTGGCCCAGCGGGTATGGCCCACGCCGGTGGTGGCCAGCATGTAGGCGTTCTCCTCCAGCTTCGCCTCAAGCGCCGAGAGCTTGCCCGCCGCCTTCACCACCTGAAGGCGGCCCGCCTGTTCAAAGGCCACGCCCGAAGAATCGTAGCCCCGGTATTCCAGGCGATGCAAACCTTCCAGCAGCAGGGGGACGGCGGGACGGTGCCCGCTGTAGCCAATGATTCCGCACATATAAGAACTCCTGTTTCAGGGAACGTATATCGCCTTTATACAGAGGGAACGGCCCGTGGGCAAGAACTTCTCTTTCCGCCCGAAAAAAGGAAGCTCCGCAGAAGCCTGCGGCAACGCCGCCCCCACGGCGAAAAAAAAGCCCGCCTTCCCGAAGGAGGGCGGGCAACACACCGTAAGAAAAACTTACTTGGCGTCGGGAGCGGCCTGAGCAGCCGGAGCGGCGGCCGGGGCCTTTTCGGCAGCGGGGGCCTTTTCGGCGGCGGGAACGGCTTCTTCCGCGGCGGGTTCGCCGGCCGCGTCGTCCTGCCCGGCGTTGGCGGGTTCAGGCAGCGCGGGCATTTCCAGAGAAGGCAGCGCGCCGAAGTCGGCCTTGTTCGCATCCATGATGGACTTCACGGCATCGGTCATGTCGACTTCCGGGCTGTAGGAAGGCATGACTTCCTCGCTGAACAGGCCGAAGAGCTGCTTGTCGGTACGGCACTTGTCGAAGGCCTTCTTCATTTCCGTCTGGAGCACGTTCATCACATGTTCCTGATCCTGCTTGATGACGTTCTGCAGGAAGTACACAAGGCGCTGAAGTTCCTTTTCCAGCTTCTGGGCTTCGGCCTCGTTCTTGTCGGCGCGGGCCTTTTCCAGCCTGGCCTGAATATCGCCGAGCACGGCCATGGCCTTGTCCTCCAGCTCGCCCACACGGGCGATGCCCTGCTTACCGAGCTGGCTTTCCTGATAGATTTTCGCCACCTGAACGACGCCGAACTGGGGCGCGGGCTTCTGGGGCTTCGCTTCTTCGTTGCAGCCGCCGAGGAGGGCAAGCATGGACACAAGGGCAAGAGAGGAAACAAGGTTCCTGTTCATTCATATTCTCCTGTAATGTACTGTCCGCCGGCAAAGTCGGCGAAACGCAGAAAAAGAGATATCCTTTTTACCCCCGCTCGGCAATGGGGAGAAGCCAGGAAAAATTTTTCCCCCTTTCCCCGAACGCCGGGACTTGACAGAGCAGAGAGGCGGGAGCATTTCCACTGAAAACCCACCAAGGCCCGGCCCGCAAGGGCTTCGCCGCATACCACAAGGCAGGAACGCATGGCAGACCAAAGATCCGAAGAGGCCATTGAAAAACTGCGGGCGGAAATGGACGCCCTTGACGACGAAATCCTTACCCTGGTGCGCAGGCGCTTCAACCTGAGCCGCCGCATCATGACCGATCAGCACCGCTACGGTATGCCCGTGGAAGTATTCAGCCACGACCGCGAACAGCAGACCATAGACCGCCTCAAAAAACTCAATGAGGATTCCGACTGCCCCATGCGCGGCGCTCACATCGGCAACATCTGGCAGATGATATTCTCCTGCACCCGCGTGGGCTGGTAAGCCGCCCTGCCGGAGAGCCTTCGTGCATGAGACCAGGGCGCGGGGAATTTCCCCGCGCTTTTTTCTTGCCCGGGACACCTTCGCCGGGGTGGAACGAAGGCCCGTCTGCACAGGACACGCTGTACGGAGCGCAGGCCTGCACGGGGGGCCTTTCGTTTAACGCCGCAAGTACATTGCGGCGGCCTACAGCCTTCGGCCCGGCCGCCTGAACGCGCCCGGAAGCCCCGAAGCGCTGAGAAAAGGTCATTCCTGTGCAAACAAGAGCAGAATGAAGCGGTGAATACCTTCTGCATCTTCGTCAACAAAAGCCGAACGGAACGTCGAGAAAAAGTTACTCCTTCACGAGCAGGAGCAGAACAACACCTTGCGGAAAAGCCCGAACATTGCAGACAAGAACCGAACGGAGCGTTGAAAAGCGCTTTGCCCTTCGCAAACGAAGGCCGGACGGAACGTCGAGCAAACGCTGTGCCTGAGCAGGGGCGGAATAACGCAAGCGCCCGGGCACAACGCTCCCCTGCTCTTTTCATCCCTTCCTTTGACACGACGGCCCGGCAACGCCGGGACGGAGTCGGCCTGCGTGAGCGGGTACGAAGTACACGCTCACACGGAGGGCGCCGCCCGAACGCGGCAAGTCGAAACATTCCGCATCCGGCGGCCATACGGTACGGCAGGCCTTTCCGCACCCTGCCCCGGGCACACTCCTTTCCAGAAAAAGACGCAACAGAGCCTACGCACAAGCCTGCGCTTCCCATGAGAGAGCGCACACATTCCCGCCGCGAGCCGAAGGAAAAACTTTGCAGCCCCGCCGCCTTCCGCCCTGCCGGCCATGGGGGTTCGGGGGAGATTATCTCCCCCGAGAAGCTCTTTCTTCTCCCTCTTCCGCCCCGGCGGGGTGCGGGGCGGCACCTGCCTTTTCTCTCTTCTAGGCTCAGGACTCATTATTTCCAATGACGTCAAAAAAGGATAAGTATGGATATGGAGGTTTCTATGTCCACTCTTTTTTACCTTTCTTCCGCTCAGATGGATGTCATTCGCCCTTTTTTTTCTTCGTTCAAGAGGCATTCCCAGAAAGGACGATCAAAAAATTATCAGTGGAATTATCTATGTTCTCAAGTTCGGTCTCCGATGGAAGGATGCTCCAAAAGAATACGGCCCCTATAAAACTCTTTATAACCGTTTTGTCAGATGGAGTAACATGGGCGTCTTCAAAAAGATTTTTACGGCTCTTTCCGAAAGTACCCAGGACACCTCCCTTCTCATGATTGATGCTACCTGTCTGAAAGCTCACAGAACTGCCGCAAGTTTGAGAAAAAAAGGGCTTCCTCTCGCTGTATCGGACGCACAAAAGGAGGATTGAACACCAAATTACATGTAGTCTGCGACTTCGACGGACGTTCAATTCGGACATTGCTGACAGCCGGAAGCATCAGTGATTATGGCGGTGCGGCATGTCTCTTGCCAACTCTGCCTTCAACCCGAATACTTCTTGCTGACAGGGGCTATGATGCCGGATGGATTCGCAGTTTTTTGAAAAATCGAGGTTGCACTCCCTGCATTCCTTCTCGGAAAAATACAAGAGTCATGAGTATTGCAACAAGAAACAATATCTCCAGCATCACAAGATAGAACACATGTTTTCCCGGTGAATGACTGGCGTCACATAGCCATGCGCTATGATCGCTGTGCTCATACATTCCTTTCAGCAATTCACCTTGCGGCTATCGTTATTTTTTACCTTTAATGAGTCCTGAGCCTAGGCATCCTCAAGCAGGGCGTTTATGCTTTCGCCGATATCGCGGCGGAGCCAGAAGGCGCGGCCGGACAACTGACCGGGGATACAGGGGGTATCGAGGTTGAGGGCGGCGTAGGTTGCGCGGGGGTTCTTTTTGGCCATTTCCCAGAAGGGATATTTGATGATGCCGGGGGTATTGTAGCCGACGCCGAGTTCGAGGAGCAGGAGGGAGCAATCCTGATGACGGCGCACGAAATCGCGGTAACGTTCGTTGGCGGCGAACCATCCCTCATCTTCCACAAAGGTATCGTCGCAGCGCAGGTTCATGGACATGGGCGCGCCGCAGCGGGGGCAGCGGGGCACGAGGTCCGAGGGGATGCGCATATTCTTCTGCGCCTTCAGCATGGCAAGGACGGCCTCCTTATTCTCATAGGTGCTTTCGTGGCAGGGCACGGAGCACTGCCAGAGGCCGTAATCGCCCTGCATGTAGAAGAGGCGCTCTTTGGCAAAGCCCGCCAGGCGGAACTGATGGTCCACATTGGAGGTGAGGACGAAGTAATTCTTGTCCTTCACCAGTTCGAGGAGCTTTGCGTAGAGCGGCAGGGAGCCGGGTTCGTAACGGTTGTGCCAGACATGGCGGCTCCACCAGGCCCAGCGTTCTTCCGGGGTGGCAAAGGGGTAGAAGCCGCCGGAATACATGTCGGTAATGCCGTAGGCCTTGATGAAGTCGGGAAAAAGGCGGCGGAAGCGCTCGCCCGAGTAGGTAAGCCCTGCGGCGGCGGAAAGGCCCGCGCCTGCGCCGACGAGCACGGCGTCCGCCTCGTTCAGGGCGCGTTTCAGGCCCGAAACATCATCCGAGCAGACGTTGATATATCGCGGCATCGCTGTCTTTGAACACATTGAAAATCACCTTTTCCATCCATGGATATCGTTCCAGTTGCTTTTCCGCCGTTGCCACGGCGATTTCCGCCGCCCGCCGAGGCGGGAAACGGAACACCCCCGTGGAAATGCAGCAGAAGGCCAGAGAACGCACACGGCGTTCGGCCGCGCGCTCAAAACAGGCAACATAGGTTGCGGCAAGAAGCCTTTCGTGTTCCGGCGCGAGGGGGCCGTGCAGCTCCGGTCCCACGGCGTGAATGACGAAATCCGCCGGCAAATTGAAGGCCGGGGTAAGTATGGCCTCGCCCGTGCGGGCATACGCCCCCTTCATGACCGAGGCGCAGGCCAGACGAAGCTGTACCCCGGCAAAGGTGTGTATCGCGTTGTCGATGCAGCCGTGATTGGGGTGAAAACAGCCCAGCATGGCCCGGTTGGCCGCATTGACCACGGCCCCGCAGGCAAGGGTGACGATATCCCCCTGCCACAGGCAGAGCCGCCCTCTCACCGGAGCGATATCGACATCGCGCGTGATGCCCCGGGAGGCTATTTCCTCCTGAAGCCAGGCATCCTGCACCTTGAGAAACTCCGGCGAGGCCGGGCGCGGCTCACGCACGTTGAACAGCGCGCGCAAAAGGCGCTTCTGCTCCTCTTCCCCTTCGGGAAGACGAAAACGCTCTCCCCGCTCCTCGAAAAGCATCCTGATGAGATACGCCCGCCGCTGCTGCTGCGTCATGCCTCATGCCTCCCGCCATGCGGCGCGTTCCCGGGCAGGCCCTTGTGACGCACGGCCCCGGCAGGACAGTGCACCCAGCAGTCGCCGCATTCGTCGCAGCGCGAACCGTCGATGACGAAGCGGTTCCCCTCGCGCCGTACGGCCTTGAAGGTGCATACCTTCATGCACCTGCCGCAGCCCGTGCAGGATTCGGTAATGACAAGCCCCGGCTCTTCCACCCGATGCCCGCCGAAGCAGAAGCGCTCCCGCTCCAGCTTGTGATCGCGCTTCTTCATGTCGAAATCGTAATCGAAAATCTCGCCCCAGGCCCGGTACAGCACAAAGGCCGTCATGGCGGGATAACGCTGCTGATCCTCGATGCAGTAGGCAAAGGCCGGGTTGTTCTTCGCCCTGATTTCCTCCATGCTCACCTCGCGCACGTCGCCGGTGACGCGGATGAAATACCCCGGTTCCATTTCCAGAAGCCCTTCTTCCGTCTGCCGTATCTCGGGCGAGGCCGACAGCGCGCATACCGACACCCTGCCCCCTTCCTTGAGCTGACGGTAAAAAGGCTTGGTGGTCATGGTCATAAAATACAGCCCCTCCTCGTCGCAGGCGAGAAAATGCGCCACGCGGGTTTCGGGCGTATCCCCGTTCACCGTGGCGAACACACAGCTGCCTACCCTGTCGAAACGACGGTAAATCTCTTCTATGGTCATAGGGCCTCCCGCATGTCATGCGTTCATTTTAGTTCGATGTCGAAATATACAATCTTCCCTGCCCTGTCAAGCCGCCGTGTTCCGCCAACGCCGCAGTCTCCGGCCCCCGCCGGAAGAGAACACGGCCGGGGCGGGCACAGGACGGGAAGCTCAGGCGGGAAAAGCCCGTGCACCGCTCCCGCAAAGCCTGCCCGCATGGAGACGCCCCCTTCCTGCGGGAGCGGCCGCACGCAAGGCAGGTTTCCCGGGACTTGTGCCGCCGCGCCCAGCAAGTCCCTCAGCTGCGCCCCGTGTCCGGCCCGTTCTGCCTGCATGAGATTCCCCGGCACGGACACGAAGGCCCGCACCCCGCCCTGCCGCGCATGGAAGGCCCGGGGCGTTTTTCCCTTTTTCAAAAGTTCTGCCCGCACAGGCCAACGCATTGTAGGTACTGAGGATTTATGTCAGGTTCAAACACGTATTCAGACCGAAAAAGAAGGGGGAGGCGCTGCATTAAATCCATGGAAGGAAAAAGCCTGTTCGGCCGCCCGCCGATTCTACAGGCAACCGGCCGGCGCGGACAAAAGAAGGCATCCGGGCACGGGGCGACAAGCAGGCACGCCATCAAGGGATGACCGGACTGAGCCGGTACGATACGGAAAATCCATCAGGCGAACGTATGACGAAGGAGAAAGGGAATGTCGACGCTCCGCATTGCGCTGGTACAAAAAAAAGCCATACCCAACAACAGAAACAGGAATGCGGAACTGGCCGTTCAGCATATACACGAAGTCTCCTGCCTAGGGGCGGATATGGTACTTTTTCCAGAAATGTGGTCGAACGGATATGCCGCGCCTTTTGAAGGTGCGTTTGAATATCCGACAAATCCTGCTTTTGAAAACGAGCGCAGCGCATGGCTGGAAGATGCCGTCACCATGGAAAGCGACTATGCAGCCGCCATAAAGAACGCTGCCGCCCAAAACAGGATTGGAGTTTGCGCCACATGGCTGTCAAAGACAGAGAACGCCTTCCAGAATACCGCCGTCGTCATTGACCGGAGCGGAAACATCCTGCTGAATTACGCAAAAGTGCATACCTGCGATTTTTCTCTGGAAGCACTGCTGCAGCACGGAGATGAGTTCAAGGTATGCGACTTTGAAGGCATTTCGCTGGGCGTCATGATCTGCTACGACCGTGAGTTCCCGGAAAGCGCCCGTGTTCTGATGCTGAAGGGAGCAGAAATCATTCTGGTTCCCAATGCCTGTGCCATGAACGCTCACAGAATCCATCAACTGAATGCCAGAGCTTTTGAAAACATGGTCGGCGTTGCCATGGCGAACTATCCCGGCAAAGGATGGGGGTGTTCCTGCGCCTTTTCCCCGGTTGTGTTTGATGAAAACGGAAACAGTCTGGACAATACGCTTGTAAAGGCCAACGACGTTCAGGAAGATATTCTGACGGCGGAGTTCGACATGGATCGCATCCGAACCTACCGGGAACTGGAAACATGGGGAAATGCGTACCGCAAACCTGCGGCTTATGCGGCCCTCGTCGATGTCGAAGTGAAAAAGCCGTTTATACGAAACCGGCAAAACGGATGAAAAAACATGGCTGCGGAGAAAGAGAAAACGGTAAAACGGAGCGTGAGGAGAGTTCGGCAAATCCGACCATGCTTCCGCTTCCCGTCGCACATACGAAGGCCCGCACCCCGCCCTGCCGCGCATGGAAGGCCCGGGGCGTTTTTCCCTTTTTCAAGCCCTTCCCGCACCGCAACACGTTTTCCCCCGCGGTCTGCAAAAGGCTCCGCGCAGGCGAACGCTCCTTCTCCCTTCCGAAAAATACGTTCCGTCCCCGAAGTTCCGCCGCGCCCCGGTCACGGCTCCCCACGGCGGCAATCCTTTCCCCGGCATAACCATCCTTTTTTCCCTTCCCCGCACTCCGCGCGGAGAAATCCCGCCGGGAAGCTCCCTGCCGCCGATGCCGGCCGCAAGAGATGCTTCCGTCCGTACCCGCCCCCTCCGCAGGGAAGCCGGCCGCCGGGTTTCCGCATGGCGGGTTTCTCCGGCACGCCTGCCGCCGCATACGAAAAAAGGCCGGAACGGCCCGGCCTTTTCCCTTCTCTGCAACGACGACGCATCAGGCGCTTTTCTGCTCCGCGCCCTTCTCCGCATCGTCATCTTCATCCTTCTTTTTCGCATCCTCTCCGGCCTCGTCCCCGTTGCCGGGTTTCGGGTCGGGCCCGGCCTTGCGGCGGCGCTTTTCCGCAGCCGCGTAGATGAGACGGAACACATATTCCTCAAGGCCGCTGCGCTCCTCCACGGGAATATCCATGACGGCGGCTTCGGCCCGGGCCATGGTCTTGTGGCCGCCGCCGCTGCCCATGCCGGAAAACACGCCGGAGGCCACCGCGCCGAGATCCATCTTGCCGTAGCCGCCCCGGAAAATCACGATGACGCGGCCCGCACACGAACCGCATACGGCCACCCAGCGCAGGCCGTGCACCTTGAGGAAGAAATCCGCCACCACCACGAGGATGTCGGAGCTTTCCACCTTGCCGAGCCACACATAGCTTCCGCGGCCGCAGGGGCGCAGGGTTTCAAAGGCGCGGGAAAAATAGGGAAGCCACTCGGGCATGTATTCGCTGCGCAGGATGCGGTTCATGATGCCCGCGTCACCGAAGCGGCTCAGGTAATGATAGGCCCGCATGTCCACTTCCATGCAGTTGCGCCCGAAGGTGCCCGTGTCCGTGCGTATGCCGTACTGCAGGGCCGTGGCCAGCAGGCGCGCCGGGCGTATGCCCGCGGAATAGAGGTATTCCGTCATGATGGTGCTCACCGAGCCGTAGCCGGGCCGTATGTCCTGAAACGGCGCGGAACAGGGTTCGGTGGGCAGGGGGTGATGATCGATGACGACGGAAAAGTCGATGCCCGCAAAGGCCGGATTGTGATGCGCCTGGGAATCCACCAGCGCAAAGCGCTGTATCTTCTTCCGCATGGAGGGCCGCCACTTCACCACGGGAATGTTGAGGTAGCGGATCATGGCCAGGTTGTCCGGCCGGCTGATCTCGTTGGTGCGGGCTATGGTCACGCTTTTCACTCTGGCGCGGATGATGCGCTGAAGCGCCATGGCGCTGGCCAGCGCGTCCGGGTCGGCGGTGATGAGTATGGCCCACGATTCTTCCTTGACGAGCAGAGACTGAAGAAGCGCAAGCTGCGCGGAAAGCACGCGAAAATAGGCCATCCTGCTTTTCTCCTGAAAAATCCCCGTAAGGACGGAACGCCCCGGACTCACGACGCGCCCGGACGCCTTCCTCATTAAATGCCGTTAGGACCTGCGGTCGCGCACAAAGTCGAGCGCCTCGCGGAAGAGCTTCTGCTCGAAGCGCTGGGGCAGGCCTTCCAGGCACTGCTGCGCCCTGTCGAGGTACTCGCGCGCCATGGACCGGGTTTCCTCATCGAAGCCGAGGCGCCGGATGTCGGAAGAAACGCGGGCGCGTTCCTCGGGCGTGAAGGAACCTTCGCGGAACTTCTCGCAGAAGGTTTCCCTGTCGCATCGGGGAAGAAATTCCAGATACTTCATGACCGGCGGGGTGAACTTGCCTTCCACAAGGTCGCCGCCCGTGGGCTTGCCCGTAACGGCCTCGTCCGCAAAATCCAGCGCGTCGTCCACCATCTGGAAGGCGATGCCCAGGTTGAGGCCGTATTCGGATATGGCCTCCACCTGCGAAGCCGTGGCCCCGGCGTAAAGCGCGCCCAGGCGGCAGGAACCCTTGATGAGCCAGCCCGTCTTGCCCGCCACGATGTCCAGGTATTCCCCCATGCTGTGGGTGAGCGAATGCTGGAGCGCGATTTCATGCGCTTCGCCGGAAGCGGTCATGAGCACCGATTCCGACACGCAGGCAAGCAGCTCCGGTATGCCGAAGGAGGCCGTCTTATGGCTTGCCGCAGCAAGCAGCGCGTCCCCGGCGAGAATGGCGCGGGGCACGTCGAAACGCACATGCGCCGCCTGCCTGCCCCGGCGCGAATCCGCGCCGTCGAGCACGTCGTCGTGCAGGAGCGTGGCCACATGGATCATTTCGGGGATGACGGCAAGCTCATAAAGCTGCGGGCCCTCCGCGCCGAACAGGCGCGCCGAGGCCAGGGTCATCAGGGGGCGCAGGCGTTTGCCGCCCGCCAGCAGGACATGAGCGGCGATATCGCGCAGGGGCGCCGGCATGGATTCCAGTTCCCTTTCCAGCGCGGCGTTCACCTTCACCTGCTCATATTTCAGCACGGACATGAATGTTATCATAACCATTAAACCTCTGCCCCGGAGGGCTTCTCGGAAACTCTCCCCTCCTTTTTGAACGCATTTTTCATTCTTCGCAAGCATTTTCGTCCTCTTCCGCAGAACATGTGCAGAGGCGCTTCCGCTCCTCGTCCTTCCCCTTGCCGGAAAGCGCGGCCCCGCGCGGCCGGAGAGCGGGGATGCTCCCCGGACGCGAGGAAAACGGGGCGCAGACGCCCGCCCGGAAGCTCGGGGAAAAAGCCCCGGCCGCCCCCGCCCTGCCGTCCGCCCTTTTTCTTATGGGGCACAGCGCTCCCCGCGATTCGGAGCGGGACAAAAATCACTTTACAAGTCGGCCGATACCTAGGATACTGCCGCGATGAATTTCAATTTTTCCCTGTTTCTCGCCGCCCTGGGCCTGGCCTGCTTTCTGGAAGCCCTGCCCTGGGTCCTCTCGCCCGCGAAAACGCGCGAGGCTCTGCGTATGCTGCTTTCCCTTTCCGACGGGCAGCTCCGCAACGGCGGTATCCTGCTCCTGGCCCTCGGCCTTCTTGTCTGCGCCGCGGGCCGCGCCCTCCGTGGAGACTGACATGATTCCTACTGACGCCCTCATCCTCGCCGCCGGCAAGGGCACGCGTATGCCCTCCCCCCGCCCGAAGGTTCTTCAGACGCTGCTCGGGGAAAGTATGCTTGCCCTGGTGACGGCCACGCTCGACAAGGTGCCCGGCATCGGGCGCATCCTCACCCTTACCGGCAACGAAGCCGCCATGGTGGAGGCGGAAGCCGCATACGCCGCGCAGCGGCTCGGCAGGCAGGAGGTGTGCATACGCCAGGAAAGGCAGCTCGGCACGGGGCACGCCCTCATGACGGCCATGCCCTCTCTGCAGGGCGACGGCTGCGTGCTCGTGGTGAACGGCGACACGCCCCTCATCACCCCGGAAGTGCTCGGCAGCTTTCTGGAAAAAGCCGCCGGCGCGGACGTGGCCTTTTTAAGCGTGGAGCTCGACGACCCCGCCTCCTACGGCCGCGTGGTACGCAAAGACGGAGCGGTACGCGCCATTGTGGAAGCGAAGGACTTCGACCCCGCCCTCTACGGCCCGAAGGAAGAGGCCCGCGAGGTGAACACCGGCATCTACCTCTTTTCCCTGCCCGCGGTGCGTACGCTGCTGCCCTCCCTTTCCTGCGAGAACGCCGGAGGGGAATATTACATCACCGACCTTGTGGCCCTGGGCCTGAACGCGGGCATGGACGTGCGCGGCATACGCGCCGAGGGCGCGGGCTGCGATGCGGCCGCCCTTCTCGGCGTGAACACCCCGGCGGAACTTGCCGTGGCGGAAGAGATTCTCACCGCAAGAAGAACCCGGGAACTGCTGACCTCGGGCGTCATCCTGCATTCTCCTGCGCTTGTGCGCGTCAGCCCCTTCAGCCGTGTGGAAAGGGGCGCGGAAATCTTCGGCCCCTGCGAAATCTACGGCGATTCGGTGATTGAAGGGGGCGCGCTCATCCGTTCCCACGGCGTGCTGCGCAACGCACGCATCGCCGGCGGCGTGGAAGTGAAGGAGTTCTGCCATATCGAAAGCGCGGAAATAAAAAGCGGCGCCATCGTCGGTCCTTGGGCGCGCCTTCGCCCGCAGACCGTGGTGGAGGAAGGCGCCCATGTGGGCAACTTCGTGGAGCTCAAGAAAACGCGCCTCGGCAAAGGCTCCAAGGCCAACCACCTCACCTATCTCGGCGATGCCGAAGTGGGGCCGGGCGTCAACTTCGGCGCGGGAACCATCACCTGCAATTACGACGGGAAAAACAAGTTCCGCACCGTGGTGGGCGAAGGCTGCTTCATCGGCAGCAACACCTCGCTGGTGGCCCCGGTGAGCATAGGCGACGGCGCGCTTGTGGGCGCAGGCTCCGTCATCGTGGAAGACGTGCCCGCCGGAAAACTGGCCCTGGGCCGGGGCCGGCAGGTGATCAGGGAACGGAAAAAGTAGCTTCCCGCCCCGCAACTTGACTATTTTTCCCGGAATATCCATTCTGTGCTGCGCGACAGAGCCACGGCCTGCCGAATGCCGCCAACTCCAAGGAGAAACACCATGTCTTGTCGCATACTGAACATCAAATCCACCGCCGACGCGGAAGCGACGGCCTTCTTCCGGCATCTTGCCGAACGCGGCAACCCCGCCGACGGTTCCGGGCAGGACGTGGAAAACCAGGTGCGCGCCATTCTTGCCGACGTCATCGCACGCGGCGACGAGGCGCTGCTGGAACGCACCCGCGCCTTCGACGCGCCGGAAATGACCATGCCCTTCGCCGTGCCTCAGGACGAACTGGCCCGCGCCGCGGCCTCCATTTCCGGCGAGGAACGCAGCGTCATCGTGGAGGCGGCCTCGCACATCCGCGCCTTCCATGAGGCGCAGAAGGACAAATCGTGGTTCATCACCCGTGAAGACGGCTCCATTCTCGGCCAGAAGGTGGACGCCGTGGACCGCGCGGGCCTCTATGTGCCCGGCGGCAAGGGCGGCGACACGCCGCTCATCTCCTCCATGCTCATGGGCGCCATTCCCGCGCAGGTGGCCGGAGTGAAGGAAATCGCCGTGGTCACGCCTCCGCGCGCCGACGGCACGCTGAACCCCTACATGCTGGCCGCCGCCTACCTGCTGGACATCAACGAAGTGTACCGCGTGGGCGGCCCCTGGTCCATCGCGGCGCTCGCCTACGGCACGCAGGAAATCCGCCCCGTGGACGTCATCGCCGGGCCGGGCAACATCTTCGTCACCACGGCCAAGAAGCTGGTGCAGGGCAAGGTGGGCATAGACATGATCGCCGGGCCGAGCGAAATTCTGGTGTTGGCCGATGAAAGCGCCAACGCCGAATGGGTGGCTGCGGACATGCTCTCCCAGGCGGAACACGACAGGCTGGCCTCGGCCGTGCTCGTCACCACGAGCGGCCTTCTGGCCGACAGGGTGGCCGCCCGACAGGGTGGCCGCCGCGCTGGACCGCCGCGTGGCGGAACTGCCCCGCGCCGACATCGCCCGCGCCTCGCTGGAGAACTGGAGCGCCATCATCCAGGTGTCCAGCCTTTCCGTGGGCGTGGACATGGCCAACCTCATCGCGCCCGAGCACATGGAAGTGTGCACCGCCTCCCCGTGGGAGGTGCTGCCCGCCATCCGTCACGCCGGGGCCGTGTTCCTGGGCCAGTACTCCCCGGAACCCGTGGGCGACTACTACGCCGGGCCGAACCACGTTCTGCCCACCCTGGGCACGGCGCGCCACTCCTCCGCGCTCAGCGTGCAGACCTTCTGCAAGAGGACCAGCGTCATCGCCGCCTCGCGCGAATTTACCGGCAGTCACGCTTCTTCCATTGCGCTGCTTGCCCGGCTGGAAGGCCTCGAAGCCCACGCCCGTTCCGTGGAGCTTCGCGGCTAGGACGGCGTTTTCGCACAACCTGCGCGGCGCTTCCCTGCGCCGCAAAAAAACGCCGCTTGCACCGGCAACGTGAAATGCCTGCGACGCATCCCGTTCCGCACCGGGGGGCCGGAACACGGGAAGCGCCGCGTATGCGCGCCGCATTGCCGCAACCCTTATCCCGCTTTACGTTGAGGAATCACTCCATGCAATCTCTGCCCTACCCCGTCGTTACCTCCACCAGCCTGCCCGGATTCCACATGTGCGGCCGCGGCAAGGTACGCGATATCTACGACATTGATGAAAAGACTCTGCTCATCGTCACCACCGACCGCATGTCCGCCTTCGATGTCATCCTCGGAGACCCCATACCGTGGAAGGGCGTCATCCTGAACCAGCTCACCCTGTTCTGGATGAAAAAATTCTCCCACCTCATCCCCAACCACATCATCGAATCGGATGTGGACAAATACCCCGCCGCACTACGCCCCTTCCGCGATCAGCTCGCCGGGCGTTCCGTGCTGGCCAAAAAGGCCGAACCCATCAAGGCCGAATGCATCGTGCGCGGCTATCTTGCCGGTTCCGGCTGGAAGTCCTATAAGAACGATGGTACGCTCTGCAACGTGAAGCTCCCCGAAGGGCTGCTGGAGGACTCGAAGCTCCCCTCCGTCATGTTCACCCCCTCCACCAAGGGCGAAGCGGGCACGCATGACGAAAACATCAGCCTGGAGAAGATGCGCGAAATCGTGGGCAGAGAACATGCCGACAAGGCGGCCGAAACCGCCCTCGCCATCTACCGCGAAGCTTCCGAATACGCGGCCGGGCGCGGCATCATCATTGCGGACACCAAGTTCGAGTTCGGCATCGCCGACGGCGAGCTCATCCTCATCGACGAGGTGCTCACCCCCGATTCCTCCCGCTTCTGGCCCGCGGCGGGCTACGACCCCGGCCACAGCCAGCCGAGCTTCGACAAGCAGTACCTGCGCGACTGGCTGGAAACGCAGGACTGGGACAAGACAGCCCCCGCGCCCGCGCTGCCCGACAACGTGCGCGACACCACCGCTGCAAAATATCAGGAGGCGTACCGCCTGCTTACGGGCAGCCCCCTGTAACCTCCCCCCTCATATAAACATTCATCAAAGGAGAGGAATATGCTTCTTGAAGGAAAAAAAGCCGTCATCTTCGGCGTGGCCAACAAGCACAGCATCGCCTACGGCATCTCTTCCGCCTTCCGTCGCGAAGGCGCCCAGCTTTCGTTCAGCTACCTTAACGACGCCCTGAAAAAGCGCGTCGACCCCATCTGCGCCGAACTTTCCGGCGACTTCACCTTCCCCTGCGACGTGGCGAGCGACGAAGACATCGCCCGTTCCGCGGAACTCGTGAAGGAAAAGTGGGGCAAGGTGGACGTGCTCGTCCACTCCGTGGCCTTCGCCTCCAAGGACGACCTGAAGGGCCGCTACCTCGACACCTCCCGCGAAGGCTTCAAGCTTGCGCTGGATATTTCCGCCTACTCCCTGGTGGCCCTGTGCAAGGCCTTTGAACCGCTGCTCAACCCCGGCGCGTCCGTGCTCTGCATGACCTACTACGGTTCGGAAAAGATGATTCCCAACTACAACGTCATGGGCGTGGCCAAGGCCGCTCTTGAAGCTTCCGTGCGCTACCTCGCCACGGACTTCGGCCCGGCGAACATCCGCGTCAACGCCATCAGCGCCGGCCCCATCCGCACCCTGGCCTCCTCCGGCATTTCCGATTTCCACCAGATCGGCGCCATGTTCGAGCAGCGCGCTCCCCTGCACCGCCTCGTCACCATCGACGAAGTGGGCAACGCCGCGGCCTTCCTGGCTTCCGACCTCGCCTCCGGCGTGACCGGCGAAATCCTTTACGTGGACAACGGCTTCCAGAGCACCGCTCTGTAGGCGCCGCGCCCTTTCCGGCCCGGAATCCGGGCCGGAAGAAACGAAGCGTTGAGGCCGAAACGGAAAAACGCGGGCTTCCCGCAAACGGCGCGCGGTGATTTCCGCACGCATTCCTGCCGGAAAAGGAGCGCCCATGGACGCCGTGGACGGCATCATCACCCTGCTTCTGCTTGCGGCCGCCCTGGCGGCGGGCACGGGTCTGTACAAGGGAACCACGCCCTCGTGCTGATTCCGGGCGGACCCCTTGCCGTCGCGTGACGACGGCGCAGGAGAAAAGAAAAAACGCGGAGACATTCCCGGGGATGCCCCGGACTCCCGCGAGGGGAAGCGCTGATTGCGTCTTGCCCTCCCTTGCAAGCTGGCTTATGATGAAGGCTCCGGGCGTTTTCGCGCCCGGGGCCTCTTTTTCGAAACGGCGGCGCAGCCCGCAAGCTGCGCCCGCTTCGACGCGCCGTTTCCGCAAGGCCGCTTCCCGCCCAGATGAAAAGGACAAAAACCATGATTCCCCGCTTCCGTCTCGCACTTCTTCTGGCCCTGTGCTTCGCCCTTCTTTCCTCAGGCTGCGCCCTGCTTGAAAAGCAGCGTCTGCCCTTCCAGGCACAGGATGAGGCCACGGTCTGGGTCAACAGCATCGCCGGTCTGAGCGGCATGGAGCAGGGGCTCCGCGCCGAAGCGGTGCTGAAGAACCCCGCCTCCTCCCCCGCGCTCAAAAGCCGCGCCCTTTCCATAGCCGCCAGCCGCCCCGGCAGGCAGGGCTTCTCCGCCCGCAAGGAACTCGCCTCCCTGTACGCCGCCGCTTCCCCAGAGCAGCGCGCCACCTGGGAAACCCTGTACTGGACGGACCTCGACGGCATGGACGGCGATTCTCTGAAAAAGCTCGCCTCCCAGGTTTCCTCCGAACAGGAAGCGCGCTTCCCCTGGAACCTCGTCATGCTCAAGGCCGCGCGCCGCAACCTGCTCCCCGAAAGCGCGGCCGTCATCGCCCGCCTGTCGAACCCCATGATGTACGCCGCCCCCTCCATGCTGGGCATCGCCCCCCTGCCCCCCGGGCAGAAGACGGTTTCCGTGGCGCTCGTCATTCCGCAGACGGGTTCCGCCTCGGCCCTCGGCAAGCAGGTGGCCGAAGGCGCCCTCGCCGCCGCCGATTCCCTGCGCTTCGCCGGCAAGACGGTGGATCTGCGTATCATCGACTCCGGCAAAACGGGCTGGCAGCAGGCCGTGCAGGCTCTGCCCCCGCAGTTCACCGTGGTGGGCGGCCCGCTTCTGCCCGGCCGCTACAACGCCCTGAAGGCCGCCGCCGCAGGACGCGCCGTATTCTCCTTTACCGCCTCTCTTCCCGCAGGCGAGGAAGGCGTGCATGCCTGGCGCTTCTTCGCCAGCCAGGAAGACCAGATCGACGCCCTGCTCGACGCCGCCGAAAAGCTCGGCATCTCCTCCTTCGGCATTTTCAGCCCCGGCGATTCCTATTCCAGGCGCATGAGCGGCCTGTTCATGCAGAAGGCCACATCCCGCGGCCTTGCCGTCACGAGCGGCAGCTACACCGCCGGCAAGATGAGCGCATGGACCAAGGAAGCCGGAACCTTCGTGAAAACGCAGGTGGGCGCGCAGCGCGGCAGCATTCCCGTGGCCACGGCCGATTTCCGCGCCATCTTCCTGCCCGACAGCTGGAAGAACATGGACATGCTCGTTTCCAGCCTGCATTACAACGGCGCGCAGGACAGGCTCATGATGGGAACCTCCCTGTGGGAACAGAGCCTCGGCCAGACCAGCCACAGCAACGCCGCAACCTTCGCCCTCACCATTTTCCCGGGCGTGTGGGACTACCGTTCCGCCACTCCCGGAGCGACGGCCTTCAAGAACGCCATGGCCGCCAGAGACGCCCGTGCCGACGACTGGTCCGCCCTGGGCTTCGACTTCGTGTCCATGGCCGCCGACCTGAACCTTCAGCCCGGCTGGTCGGCGCAGAGCGTGAACCGCGCCCTGGCCTCAAAGCCGGATATGGACTGGGCGGGAGCGCCCATCTTCTGGGACGGTTCCGGCAAGGCCTCCCGCAGGCTCTTCCTCTTCCAGCCCGCCGCCACGGGGCATGTCCCGGCCGACCTTCAGGCGCTGAAGGAAAGGCTGGAATCCGGCGACCTGTCCGCCCCCGCCCACGAAACGCCCGCCGCTCCCCAGCGGCCCGTGAGCTTCGACCAGCTCGTCAATTCCCTCAGCAAGGATTAATCACCCCATGTCACTCGACAAAAACGACTTTCTGCATCTGTGCCGCCTTTCCCGGCTGGCCCCGGACCCTGCCGTTCAGGAAGAAATGGCGGCCCAGTGTTCCCGCATTCTCGCCTACATGGACAAGCTCGCCGAGGTGGACACCACCGGCGTGGAACCGCTCTATTCCCCGGTGATCCACGAAAGCGCCTTCCGTGAGGATATTGCCGTGCGCCGCGCCGACCGGGCCGACATTCTGGCCGGAGCCCCCGCCACCGACGGGGCCTTCTTCATTGTTCCCCGTATTGTGGAGGGAAAGTAAATGCCCGAACTTTTTGAACTCTCCCTCCTTGAGGCGCAACAGCTCATAAAAAAGGGCGACGTAAGCGCCGAAAGCCTCGTTTCCTCGTGCCTTGACCGCATCAACGCCACGGAACCCGCCGTGGGCGCGCTGCTCGCCCGCCGCGACGAAGAGGCTCTGGAACAGGCCCGCGCCATGGACAGGAACCGCCCGGCCGACCTTTCCGACAAGCCCCTCTGGGGCATCCCCGTCACGGTGAAGGACGCCCTTACCCTGAAGGGTATGCCCACCACCGCCGCCTCGAAGATTCTCGAAGGCTTCATGCCCCCCTACGACGCCATGGTGGTGCAGAAGCTGAAGGACGCGGGCGCCGTCATCCTTGCCAAGAACAACATGGACGAGTTCGCCATGGGGTCCACCACGGAACATTCCGCCTGGAAGAAAACCGCCAACCCGTGGGATGTCACCCGCGTGCCCGGCGGCTCCAGCGGCGGTTCCGCCGCCAGCGTGGCCGCCTGCCAGTGCTTCGCCTCCCTGGGCTCCGATACCGGCGGCTCCATCCGTCAGCCCGCCTCCCTGTGCGGCTGCGTGGGCATCAAGCCCACCTACGGGCGCGTGTCGCGCTACGGGCTTCTCGCCTACGCCTCCTCCTTCGATCAGGTGGGCCCGCTCGCCCGCACCGTGGAAGATACCGCCCTCGTGCTTCAGGTCATTGCCGGGCACGATGAACGCGACAGCACAAGTTCCCCCGTGCCCGTGCCCGACTACGCCGCGTCCATGAACGCGCAGCAGGATCTTTCCGGCATCACCGTCGGCCTGCCCCGCGAATTCTTCGGGCACGACGGTCTGGACAGGGGCGTGGCCGAAGCCTGCGAAAAGGCCGTGGAAGCCGCCCGTTCCCTCGGCGCGAAGGTGGTGGAAGTTTCCCTGCCCCATACCGAATACTCCATTGCCAGCTACTACATTCTCGCCGCTGCGGAAGCGAGCTCCAACCTCGCCCGCTACGACGGCGTGCGCTACGGCCACCGCACCGCCGCGCCCAAAAACCTTGAGGACATGTACACCAGCTCCCGTACCGAAGGCTTCGGGCCGGAAGTACAGCGCCGCATCCTGCTCGGTTCCTATGTGCTCTCCGCAGGCTATTACGACGCCTACTACCGCAAGGCCGCCCAGGTGCGCCGCCTCATCCGGCAGGACTACCTGAACGCGCTGGAAAGCTGCGACATGCTCCTCGCCCCCGTCTCCCCCGTGCCCGCGTGGCAGATGGGACACATGTCCGAAGATCCGCTCCAGATGTATTTCATGGATATCTTCACCCTTTCCCTCAACCTTGCGGGCCTGCCGGGCCTTTCCATCCCCGTGGGCATGAGCGGAGGCCTCCCCGTGGGCGTGCAGCTCATGGGCCGCGCCTTCGACGAAGGCCGCCTCTTCCTCGCGGGCGACAAACTCACCCGCGCCCTCGGCACCCACAACCTCCGCGCCCCGCTGTAAAGACAGAAAAGGCTCCGGGGGGAATGATTCCCCGATGAATCGGGACAAGCCCCCCGCGCCCCCTCGTTTCCGCCCCCCGGCTCCGCCGCAGGGCGGCGCGACGACGCAGATACCGGCCCCGCTTCATGCGGGGCTTTTCACCTCCTCCGCCGGAAAGCTGCCCCCCGATGCGCCTGTTCTCTGTGCGCCCGGACCGGGCATTACGCAAGGAAATGCACGGAATTTCCGGCTTCTGCGGCAGCGGGGGAAGTCCGTCCCCTCTCCGCCTTCGCGGGACAGGCAGGCTGCAATACCTCTTGACAGTACCGGGCCATTTTGACGAAAACCCTTCTTGTGTTTTATCGGCGGAAAAATTCCGCCCTTCTCCCGGCAGGGAGACGGCGGGGAAGGCAGCCACGCGCGGAAAAGCGACTTCCCCTGCCGCAACCACGCTTCCCGCGCCATGCCATGAACAGCTTCAAGCCCTATGCGGCCATGCCCTTCTATCCCGGCCCCGTTTCCATCCATCCCCGTGTCGCCCAGGCTCTTTCCCGCGATTATGCTCCCCCGCGCATGGGCACGGAATATCTCGAACTCTACAAGTCGGTACGTACCCGCCTGCAGGCCGTGCTCGGCACGAAGGAAGACGTGCTCATGGGCACGGGTGAAGGTATGCTCGTGCTCTGGGGAGCGCTGAAGAGTCTGCTCAGGGAAGGCGACACCGTGCTTTCCGTGGGTACGGGCGTTTTCGGTGACGGCTTTGCCGACATGGCCAAGGCCCTGGGCTGCAAGGCTGTGCTTGTTTCGGAACCGTACGATTGCACCATCGGCGCTTCCACGCTGGAAAGAGTGAAGGACGCCATACGCGAACATCACCCCGTGCTCATGACGGCGGTGCACTGCGAAACGCCTTCCGGCACGCTGAACCCGCTGGAGGAACTCGGCGCGCTGAAAAAGGACATGGGGGTTCCCTTCCTTGTGGTGGATGCCGTGGCCAGCGCCGGCGGCGCGCCCGTACATGCCGACGCCTGGAATGCCGACTGCGTGCTCGGCGGTTCGCAGAAATGCCTCTCCTGCCCGCCGGACATGAGCTTCATGAGCGTGAGCGCCGCCGCCTGGGAACGTGTGCGCGAGGTGAACTACACCGGTTACGATGCCGTGAAGCCCTTCGACAACGCCATTGAAGACGCCATGCGCTTCCCCTACACGCCCAACTGGTGGGGCATTGCCGCGCTGGACGCCTCTCTCTCCGCTCTGGAGGAAGAAGGGCTGGAAAACGTGTTCGCCCGCCACGAAGCCGTGGCCCGCGCCTGCCGCGAAGGCGTGCAGCAGCTCGGCCTGAAGCTGTGGCCTGCCGAGGGAGCGGTTTCCTCCCCCACGGTGACGGCCGTCCGCATGCCCGAAGGGTACGCATGGACGGCGTGGCGCGCCGCCCTTGCCGAACGCGGCCTCCATGTGGGCGGCAGCCTCGGCCCTCTGGCGGGCAAGGTGTTCCGCATGGGGCACATGGGCACGCAGGCGGACATGGAAGCCATGCAGAACGCCCTTGCCGTGATGAAGGACGTGCTCTCCCGCTAGACTCTTCCGCAACTTTCAAAAAAATAACGCAACTTTCCCGCATATGCGGGGCAACATATAAGGATATGCCATGAGCTACACCAAGGAAGACGTTCGGCGCTATCACAGCCTGCCGCGCCCCGGCAAAATAGAAGTCATGACCAGCAAGAAGGCCGTTTCGCAGGACGACCTCACCCTCGCCTACAGCCCCGGCGTGGCCGACGCCTGCCGCGACATCGTGGCCGATCCCTCCATGGCCGAAAAGCTCACCGGCCGCGGCAACCTCGTGGCCGTGGTGACCAACGGCACGGCCGTGCTCGGCCTCGGCAACATCGGCCCCCTGGCGGGCAAGCCCGTCATGGAAGGCAAGAGCATGCTCTTCAAGCTCTTTGCCGACGTGGACGCCTTCGACATCGAACTCGACTGCTCCGACCCGGAACGCCTCATCGACATCGTAAAGGCGCTGGAACCCACCTTCGGCGGCATCAACCTTGAGGACATCCGCGGCCCGGAATGCTTCCATATCGAGGAAGAACTGAAGAAGGCCATGAACATCCCCGTGTTCCACGACGATCAGCACGGTACCGCCGTCATTACCGGCGCGGCGCTCATGAACGCCTCGCGCATCACCGGCCGCGCCATTGCCGACATGAAGGTGGTGGTCATGGGCGCGGGCGCCGCAGGCATGGCCTGCGCCCGCTTCTACGCCTCCATGGGCGTGAAGCCGGAAAACATCTCCATGTTCGATATCCGCGGCCTCATCCACAAGGGCCGTACCGACCTTTCCGACGTGCAGATGACCTTTGCCCAGGAAGAACCCGCGCCCGGCTCCTCCATCGACGATACGCTCTACGCCGCCATGAAGGGCGCAAACCTCTTCCTCGGCCTTTCCGGCCCCGGCACCCTCAAGCCCGACATGCTCAAGGGCATGGCCGAAAGCCCCGTCATCTTCGCCTGCGCCAACCCCGTGCCGGAAATCGGCTACGAAGAGGCCAAGGCCGTGCGCCCCGACGCCATCATGGGTACGGGCCGTTCCGACTACCCCAACCAGGTCAACAACGTCTCCGGCTTCCCCTTCATCTTCCGCGGCGCGCTGGACGTGCGCGCCAGCAAGATCAACGAGGAAATGAAAATAGCCGCCGCCCGCGCCCTGGCCGAGCTCGCCCTCGAACCCGTGCCCGAAGAGGTGCGCGCCGCCTACCACGGCCGCAATTTCTCCTTCGGCCCGGAATACATCATTCCCATGCCCCTCGATCCGCGCATCATTGAATGGGTCGCACCCGCCGTGGCCATGTCCGCGCTGGAAAGCGGCGTCGCCCGCGGCACCATCGACGATATCGGCGGCAGCGTGGAGGCCTACCGCGCCATGCTCATCGACATGAACGGCCAGGAAATCAAGCTCTGGAAGGGCGTTCACGGCTTCCCGAACAAGATCTTCCCCGGCGGTTATCTGCTCGGCAGCCGCGGCATCCGCAACCCCAAGTACGGCCTTCAGG
>NZ_LT706952.1:22741-216557 GCF_900155525.1 Mailhella massiliensis | reverse complement strand
CCGCCGTGGCCATGTCCGCGCTGGAAAGCGGCGTCGCCCGCGGCACCATCGACGATATCGGCGGCAGCGTGGAGGCCTACCGCGCCATGCTCCGCACCCGCATGGCCGCCGCCCGCGCCCGCGGCCTCGCCCATTGCGAAAGCTATACAAAATAAGGGCCGTTCCGGGGGGAATCCTTCCCCCCGGTTCTTTATTCCGCCTCCCGGCGTATCCGAACGGCACAACGCTTCCCCGTGCACGGCTTTGCCGTGCGCCGGGAAAATCCGCCCCGCGCCTTCCTGAACTCCCCTGAAACGCCTGAGCATGGGAACTTCTCCCCGCATGAACGGCAAAACGCCGCACGGGCGCTCGTATTTGCCCCGTACAGGAAAAGCCATGGAACTGCGCCTCATCACCCGCGATAAAAAACGCTTTCTGCCCCTGCTTCTGGAAGCGGACGAGCAGGAAAGCATGATAGACCGCTATCTGGAACGCGGAGAGCTTTTCGTCTTTTTTCAGCATGAGGAACCTGCGGCCGTGGCCGTGGTCACGAAGGAGGCGGAAGGCGTGTATGAGCTGAAAAATCTTGCCGTGGCCGGAACGCTGCGCCGCAGAGGCATAGGCAGGCGCATGGTGGAGGCGCTTTTCGCCCTCTACAGAGGTTGCGGCATCATGCTGGTGGGCACGGGCGATTCCCCCATGACCCTCGGCTTCTACAGGGCCTGCGGCTTTGCCTTCTCTCATGTGGAAAAGGACTTCTTTGTGAAGAACTACGACCACCCCATCGTGGAGAACGGCAAAAGACTCACGGATATGATCTACCTGAAAAAAACGCTGTAGACGGCCTTTCCCCTGGCGGACAGGAGGGTGTCGTCCCCCCAGCAGCGGGCCGCGCCGACATGCCCCGGAAAAACGTTCCGCCCGGCCTGCCCGTGCTGCGGGCTGTCCCGCCTTCCGGCGCAACGCATGTTTCCCCTGCTCCGCACGGCTTTTCCGCACGGTTTTTGCAGGAAATTCTTGAAGGGCGGCTTGTATTCTGATATTTCCGTGGGAATATGAAGAAATACGCGCGGGTCGCGCGGGCCATGCCCGCATTCCCGGCCCGCCGGGTTCCGTCCATGGGAGCGTGGCCGGGACCCTTGTATGCGCGTCTGCGCTTTTCTGCATTTTCCAGAGGGAATTACTATCCTTCAGGGGGGAATTATGGAACCTTATTACGCTGGGTGGATGTCGCTTCTGCCCCCGGTCACGGCCATCGTGCTTGCGCTCATAACCAAGGAAGTGGTCTCTTCCCTGCTCATAGGCATTCTGACGGGCACGTTCATCTACACCATCGGCACGGGCGCCGACTTCGTGCTCATGGGCACCATTGAATCGGCCTTCGCCATCATGGTCAAACGCCTCAACTTCGACATCATCATGTTCTGTTCCGCTCTGGGCGCGCTGGTGTATGTCATTTCCATGGCGGGCGGCTCCCGCGCGTACGGGCGCTGGGCCACCTCGCGCATCAAAAGCAGGCGCACGGCCATGCTCTCCACCTGCGGCCTCGGCGGCCTCATCTTCATCGACGACTATTTCAACTGCCTCACCGTGGGCACGGTGATGAAGCCCGTTACCGACACCTACAAGATTTCCCGCGCCAAGCTCGCCTACATCATCGACGCCACGGCCGCGCCCATCTGCATCATTGCGCCCATTTCCAGCTGGGCCGCCGCCGTGGGCAGCAACCTGAAATCCACCGGCGCGTTTGAAAGCGAAATTTCCGCCTTCATTTCCGCCATTCCCTACAACTTCTATTCCCTGCTCTCGCTGTTTCTCGTGATTCTGCTGTGCCTGTTCAAGTGGGACTTCGGCCCCATGCGCGCGGCGGAAAAGCGTGCGGAAGAAGGCGACCTCGGCGTACTGGCCCAGCAGACCGGCATCGGCCTGGAAACCAAGAACGGCAACGTGTTCGACATGCTCATCCCCATCGGCAGCCTCATCGTGTTCGCCGTGCTCGCCATGATGTACAGCGGCGGCTACTGGGGTTCCGACCCGCAGTACCATGAATTCCGCGCCGCGCTCGGCAACTGCAACGCCTCGCCCTCGCTGGTGTGGGCCTCCTTCGGCGGCCTGGTGGTGGCGCTGCTTCTGTATGTGCCCCGCCGCCTCATGAACCTTTCGGAATTCATGCACGGCGCCGTGGAAGGCATGAAGGCCATGCTCACGGCAAACCTCATCCTCGTGCTGGCATGGGGCATCAGCGGCGTGTGCCAGGATATGCTCCAGACCAACAAGTTCGTGGAATCGCTGGTTTCCGGCAACATGATCGGCGGTATGCTGCCCTTCCTCATCTTCGTCATCGCGGGCTTTTTAAGCTTCTCCACCGGCACGGCCTGGGGTTCCTTCGGCATTCTCATTCCGCTGGTGGTGCCCGTGGCGCAGGCCGTATGCCCCGACCTGCTGGTCGTGGCCCTTTCCGCCACTCTGGCGGGCAGCGTGTTCGGCGACCACTGCTCCCCCATTTCCGATACCACCATTCTTTCCAGCGCAGGCGCGGGATGCAGCCATATCGAGCACGTTTCCACGCAGCTTCCCTACGCCCTGCTGGCGGCCGGATGCAGCGCCATGGGATACCTTGTGGCCGGATTCGTTTCCTCCAGCCCCTGGGTATGCCTGCTGGTGAGCGGCGCGCTGCTCGTGCTGGCGCTTCTTGCCCTGAACGCCTGGCATGACAGAAAGGAAGCCGCCGCCTAAAAACGGCTCTTCCCCGCCCTTTTCTCCCCCCGCAGACTTTCTGCGGGGGGATTTTTTATGCGGCATTTCTCATCCTGCGTTCCGCCCCATGCCGGAAAAGACCGCCCGGCGGGTATGCCTCCCCCCGACAGCGCAAAAGCCCTTCTTTACGGGACACGCCGTACACACGGGGCCTGTATGGAGCCTGCCGCGCCGTGACGGGGGCAGATGCCGTGCGGCCGCCGCCCCGGCCGCTGAAG
This sequence comes from Mailhella massiliensis, assembly GCF_900155525.1. Lineage (NCBI taxonomy): Bacteria > Pseudomonadati > Thermodesulfobacteriota > Desulfovibrionia > Desulfovibrionales > Desulfovibrionaceae > Mailhella > Mailhella massiliensis. The sequence goes on along the minus strand of NZ_LT706952.1, from coordinate 213,603 downwards.
ACCGGCCGGGACATGCGCGCGTTGAAAAAACATTCCCAGCAGGCAACAGCGCGGGCAAGGAAGAAACACCCGAGTCTCATGAAAACCGACTGCACGGAACGACGGAGAACCGCTGTTCTTCCGTCATCCCCTTCCGCTGACACGACGGCCCGGCGAAGGCCGGGACGGAGTCGGCTGCGTGGGCGGGCACGAAGTGCGCGCCCACACTGAGGCGGCGGTCGGAAGTCGGCAGGGAAAACCCGCCCTGCCCTTTTGCGGCGGCCCCCGCGGAAAGTGAAACCAGCCCGATGCCTCCCGACAGAAAAAGCCGCAAGCCGGAGGAAAAGTTCCGCATCCCCTTTTCACGGTTGCCCTGCCCGTCATGGGGGTTCGGGGGAGATTATCTCCCCCGGCGGGGTGCGGGGCGGCGCCCCGCCTGCCTTTCCTGCCCCGCCTGCCTTTCCTGCCCCGCCTGCCTTTCCTGCCCCGCCTGCCTTTTCTCTCCCCCCTCTCCTCTGTTAAACGACGAAAGGCCGGGGGAACCGGCCTTTCGTTTCTGCTGCATGGGGGAAGGTTATTCGCCCTGTTTCTGGAGCTGTTCCTTCACATAGTTGACCATGCCGCCCTTGTCAATGAGGGTCTGCATCATGGGCGAGAGGGCGGGGATACGGATTTCCGCGCCGTTGTCGAGGTCGCGGATAAGGCCCTGTTCGGGGCTGATTTCCAGGGTATCGCCGTCGTTGATCTTATTGACCTCGTCGCCCACTTCCAGGAGCATGAGGCCCATATTGAAGGCGTTGCGGTAGAAGATGCGGGCGAAGCTGTGGCCCACCACGGCGCGGATACCGGCGCCGATGATGGCGAGGGGGGCGTGTTCACGGGAGGAGCCGCAGCCGAAGTTGCGGTCCGCCACGATGATGTCGCCCTTCTGCACGCGCTTCACCCAGCCGGGTTCCAGGCCTTCCATGCAGGCTTCGCCCAGTTTTTCGGTATCGGTGGTGACGAGAAAGCGCGCGGGGATGATGGCGTCGGTATCGATATGCGCGCCGACCTTATGTACTTTTCCGGTAAAGGACATGGATGTGCTCCTTTTTTCCCGCCGGGCACGGAGCCTGCGGGGTGCGGAAGGCGGCCTTCCGCAAAGATATGCTCATGGCGAAGCGCTCCGCGAAGATTCCCGGCGGAACCTTGGCAGAGGCCCTTTCCGAAGCGCGACGCGCAAAAAAAACGTTGCGCGGGCGCTTCTTCCGAAAAGGAAGCCTACAGCGCGTCCGGCCCGGTGATGGCGCCGGTCACGGCGGAGGCGGCGGCCACGCAGGGGCTTGAGAGGTAGAGTTCCGATTCCAGGCTGCCCATACGGCCGCGGAAGTTGCGGTTGGACGTGGAGATGCAGCGTTCGCCGTCGCCGAGCACGCCCATGTAGCCGCCGAGGCAGGGACCGCAGGTGGGGGTGCTGATGACGCAGCCTGCGTCGGAGAAGACTTCAAACAGGCCTTCATCCATGGCCTGACGCCACACCGCGGGGGTGGCGGGAATGACGATGCAGCGCACGCCCTTCGCCACCTTGCGGCCGCGCAGAATTTCCGCCGCGTCGCGCATGTCGGAAATACGGCCGTTGGTGCAGGAGCCGATGACCACCTGATCCACGGAAACGGAGGAAAGTTCGGACACGGGGCGCGTGTTTTCGGGCAGATGCGGGCAGGCCACCACAGGTTCCATGCCCGTCACGTCCATGGTGACGACGCGCTCGTATTCCGCGCCCTCGTCGGCGGCAAGAGCCATGGGATCGGGCGTGCCGTGGGCGCGGCAGTATTCGGCCGTCATGTCGTCGGAGGGGAAGAGGCCGCACTTGCCGCCCGCTTCGATGGCCATGTTGGCCATGCAGAGGCGGCCTTCGATATCCACATCCTTCAGCGCGGAACCGCCGAATTCCAGGGCGCGGTACAGAGCGCCGTCCACGCCGATTTCCCCGATGAGGCGGAGGATGAGATCCTTGCCGCGGATCCAGCGGGGCATGGAGCCTTCGATATTCACGCGGATGGTGGAAGGAACCTTGAACCACAGCCGGCCGAGGGCCATGCCGCAGGCGATGTCCGTGGAGCCGAGCCCCGTGGAAAAGGCCCCGAGGCCGCCGTAGGTGCAGGTATGGCTGTCCGCGCCGATGACGAGGTCGCCGGGCTTCACCAGCCCCTTTTCCGGCAGAAGCGCGTGTTCCACGCCCGCGCAGCCGCCTTCGTAATAATGGGTGATGCCCATTTCCGCGGCGAAGCGGCGGGAAACGATGACCTGATTGGCGGAGGCGATGTCCTTCTGGGGGGTGTAGTGGTCCATCACCAGAAAGACCCTGTCCTTATCGAACACCTTCTTCGCGCCCATGGCGCGGAAGGACTTGATGGCGAGGGGGCCGGTAATGTCGTTGGCGAGCACGCCGGAGAGGGAACATTCCACAATCTGTCCCGGTTCGCGGACTTCCTCGTCGGTGTGCATCTGCAAAATTTTCTGGGCAAGCGTCATTGCCATGATTGATCTCCCGGAGGGAAAGCGATTTCGCGGCCTGAAAAAGCCGCAGGAGCGGCCTTTCCCAAAAACGGAAAAGGCCCTGAAAACGCCGGGCGGCCGCCCCGGAAAAGGCCGCCGCCCGGAACATGCAAAGCTAGTCCACAGGATTCTGCTTGTAGCTGATGACGTCCTTTTCCTTGTGTTCAAGGCGGTTCAGGGCGTCCACATACGCCTTGGCGCTGGCCACGATGATGTCGAGGTCGGAACCGCGGCCCGTGGCGGAATACTTGCCGTCGCGCAGGTGCACGGACACTTCGCCCTGGGCGTCGGTACCGCCGGTGATGGCGTTGACGGAGAACTTCTCAAGCTCGGCATGGGTGCCGCAGATCTGGGAAATGACGTTGAAGGCCGCGTCGATGGGGCCGACGCCGAAGCCGGCGAGGCGCACTTCCTCGTCGTGATCCTGCATGACCACGGCCGCCGTGGTGGGCATGGTGGAACCCATGGTGGTCTGCACGCAGATGTTGCTCAGGCGGAAGCGATCCGGGATGCGCATGCGGTACACTTCGGAGAAGACCAGCGCTTCGAGGTCTTCGTCGTGAATGCGGGCCTTCTTGTCCGCAAGTTCCTTCATGGCGGCGAACACGGCGTTGACCTGATCGGTATCCAGGCTGTAGCCGAGTTCCTCAAGGCGCGTACGCACGGCGTTGCGGCCGGAATGCTTGCCGATGACGATGTCGGTGGACTTGCGGCCCACGGCCTGCGGCGTCATGATTTCGTAGGTGTTGCGGTTCTTCAGCATGCCGTCCTGATGGATGCCGGATTCATGGGCGAAGGCGTTGCTGCCGATGATGGCCTTGTTCGCCGAGATGGGACGGCCGATGATGAGGGAAAGCAGATGGCAGGAGGGATAAATCTGCTCGGTGACGATGGAGCATTCCACACCGTAGTATTCGGGGCGGAGCTTCAGGGCCATGACGAATTCCTCGAGGGAGGCGTTGCCCGCGCGCTCGCCGATGCCGCTCAGGCACAGTTCGGCCTGGCGCGCGCCGTTCTTCACGGCGGCGAGGCTGTTGGCCACGGCAAGGCCCAGGTCGTCGTGACAGTGCACGCTGAACACGGCCTTGTCGGAGTTGGGCACGTTCTCGATGATGTAACGGATGAGCGCGCCGAACTCGTCGGGCTGGGCGAAGCCCACGGTATCGGGAATGTTGATGGTGGTCGCGCCCGCTTCGATGGCGGCCGTCACGATGCGGACAAGGAAGTCGCGGTCGGAACGGGAGGCGTCTTCAGCGGAAAATTCCACGTTGGGGGTGTAGGAAGCGGCGCGCTTCACCGCGGCCACGGCAAGTTCCACCACTTCGTCGGGCGTCTTGCGCAGCTTGTATTCCATGTGGATGGGAGAAGTGGCGATGAAGGTGTGGATGCGCGGATGGCGGGCATGTTTCACCGCTTCCCACGCGCGGTCGATGTCCTTGAAGTTGGCGCGGGCAAGACCGGCCACCTGGGCGTTCTCCACGCTCTGGGCAATGGCCTTCACGGCCTCGAAGTCGCCTTCGCTGGCCGCGGGGAAGCCCGCTTCGATGACGTCCACCCCCAGCATTTCCAGCTGACGGGCGATGCGGATTTTCTCGCTGAGGTCCATGGTGGCGCCGGGGGACTGTTCCCCGTCGCGGAGCGTGGTATCGAAAATAATGACGCGGTCGGACATGATGTTCTCCTTCGTTTGCGGGCCCATTTTCGCGTATGTTTTGTTCCATCGCCGGGGCGAAAACCTATAAAAAAGGCTGCTCCGACTTCCGACGGAACAGCCTTTTACCTGTCATTCGCCAGAAATCACGATATATCCGGGCACAGCAGCAGACCGGACAGTCGTCCGCAAAGAAGCAGCAGGGAAGAAGCGAAGCGGACTTCGTTCTTCGAGGCGGCGGTATTGCGGACATTGTACATCGTGACTCCCTGCGCTTATGAAAAGCGCCTTTTTTGCAACACTACGCAAAGCGCATGGTTTTTTCAAGAAAAAATGTGAAGGCGGACGGAAAAAGTTAACGCCCCCGCGCCACCGGTCCCTTCTCTCAGGTCTCAGACATGACGCGCATCGACCGCCTCCGGGCCGCGGCAGCACTACGCCCGGCCCCGCGTGCCCGCCATGCCGGGAAGGCGTGGAAAAAGCCCGTGCGCCTTCCGCATCATGGCGGAATAGCAAGGAAAAGGACGGCCCCCGTATCGGAAGGCTAGCCCTTCTCCATCACCAGTTCCTTGGCCTTGCGGTAGTCGAACTTGCCGGAGCCCAGAAGCGGCGCCTGCTTCACGCTTACGATGCGCTTGGGCGTCCACAGCGGGGAAAGGCCGCGGCTGGCGAAGTGGGCGGCGATGCGGCTCGTGGTCACTTCGTCGGTATCGATGACAAGGGCGAGCTGTTCGCCCTTGCGCGGATCGGGGATGGACACCACGCCGAGCACGGCTTCGGGCCATATTTCCCGCAGGGCCTCTTCCACGGCGGCAAGGGAAACCATTTCCCCGCCTATCTTGGCAAAGCGCTTGGCCCTGCCCCGGATGAAGATGAAGCCCTCCTCGTCCACATGCACGATGTCGCCGGTATCGTACCAGCCTGCGCCGTCGTCGCCGGTGGCGCCTTCGGCAAAGGCGGCGGTCAGTTCCTCGTCGGCCGGAGGTTCCAGCACGCCGGGCGCGGCGGAACGCATGTAGCCGAGCATGACGTTGTCGCCCTTCACCCACAGAACGCCGGTGTTCTCCTCGTCGATGCCGGGCACGGGACGAAGCCGGAAGGCCAGCCCGGGCACGATGCGGCCCACGCTCCCGGCCCTGCGGTAGGCGGGCGTATTCACGGCGATGAGGGGCGAGGTTTCCGTAGCGCCGTACCCTTCGAAAAGGTCCACGCCGAATTTCTCAAGCCATACGCTGCGGGTGCTTTCGCGCATTTTTTCCGCGCCGATGATGACAAGCCTGGCGTGGCAGAAATCGTAGGGACGGCCGTAGCGCGCGTAGCCTGCGCAGAAGGTATCCGTGCCGCAGATGATGGTGGACTGGCTTTCGTAGAAAAGGCGCGGCACGATGCGGTAATGCAGAGGAGAAGGATAGAGGAAGACGCGCACCCCGGCGAGCACGGGCAGAAGCGTGCAGATGCCCAGCCCGAAGGCGTGGAACATGGGCAGACAGTTGAAGAGCTTGTCGCCCGCGCCCACGGTGAGCATACTGAGCGCCTGGTAGCGGTTGGAGGTGATGTTGATGTGGCTCAAAAACACGGCCTTGGGCACGCCTTCCGTACCGGAAGTGAACATGACGGCGGCAGGTTCCGTGCCCGGGGTGGAGGGAGCGGAACGCATCCATGCGCCGAGCGCGCCGAAAAGCTTGTCGGAAAGGGTGAGATTCTTCGCCACGTCCTCAAGGTAGACGAGCGTGAGCCCCGCATCCTTCAGCGCCTGTTCCATGGCCGTAAGATCGGCCATGGCGAGAAAACGGCGGGAAGTGAGCACATGGGAGAGCTGCACCGTGGAGCAGCAGGAAAGCACGGCGGAAATGCCGGAGGTGAAATTGAGCATGGCGGGAACGAAGCCCGCCGAGTGCAGCCCGAAGAAGGCCACAAGTCCGGGCAGGGACGTGGGCAGAAGAAAGCCCACCCTCTTCTCGCCCCGGAAAAGGCGGCGGAAGGCCCGGCCCAGCACGGAAAGCTTAAGAAGCAGCGCGCCGTAGGTGAGCACATGCCTGTCCTGATCTTCCGCAATGGGGAAGCGGCGGCCGGAAAGCGCCACCGCATCCATGAGCACCTGCATGATGTTGCGCCTGTCCATGCCGGAACGGTATTCCAGCTCGGTCATGATGTCGTAGAGGCGTTCGCCCATGCGCCTGCGCCGCTCGCGCGGGGGCAGGCCCTGCACGGGATGGAACTTCTGAGGTTCCAGCACGCTCACGGTGATGCGCGGGAACCAGCGGCGGCGGCCCTTGTGCCGGGAATAGGAGAACATGGAACTGATGGCCCCGTCGATGCGCACGGGCAGAAGCGTGGCGCTGGCCTTTTCCGCAATGACGCCCGCAGCCTCGAGAATACGGGCATAGCGCGGGTCGTTGCCGAGACTGCCGCTGTGAAAGACCATGCAGCGGCCGTTTCTGGCCAGGGCGTGCACCAGGGAAACCGTGGCCGCAGGGCTGGAGAAGTCGAAGAACTGGGTGTCGGTCAGCGCGCAGACCGGGCGCATCCACCATTTGTGTTCCAGCGCCCTGTCGGCCAGAAGCGCGATGCGGTCGGGCAGGAGCGCGGCCAGAAGCAGCGGGTCGATGATGGAGCCGGGATTATAGAGGATGAGGGTGCGCGGCCCGGCGGCGTCGTAATGTTCGCGGCCGCGCAGCTCCACGCGGTAGATGAGCCTGAGCAGATGACGGACAATGAAACCAAACATGCGGACTCCCTGGATACTGCGGCAAAGACCCCGTCGACCGGAATCCGGCGCACGGGGCTTTCATCATCATGCCCAAAGGCCCCCGTTTTGTCGAGTACCCGGGCCGCGAAGGCCCTCCCCGGAGAGCCTTCGGAAAGGGACGCGTTCCCCCGGCCGGACCCGCCGTCCTTGCGGAGCGTGCATAAATATGGTATCGAAGCCCCCATGTTCGATTCAAGCATCGCCGCCAAAATATCCTATCTCGCCGTGGCCTTCGTGCCCGTGCTCCTAGGCATCATTCTTCACGAAGTGGCCCACGGCCGGGCCGCCCTGCGCTGCGGAGACCCCACGGCCCGTATGCTGGGCCGCCTCACGCTCAACCCCGTGCCCCATATCGACCCGGCGGGTACGGCCGTGTTCGCCTTCACGGCGCTGTTCTCGCCCTTCGTCTTCGGCTGGGCAAAGCCCGTGCCCGTGAATCCGCGCTACTTCCGCAACTACCGAAGGGACATGCTCTTCGTTTCCGCGGCAGGGCCGCTGACCAACATGGCGCTTGCCATGATCTTTGCCGTGGCGCTGCGCCTGCTGCTCTTCGCGCCCGCGGATTTTCTCGTGAACACCTCCACGGGCAGGTTTCTGCTGGAAATGTGCCAGATAGGCATTTCCGCCAATTTCACCCTGGCCTGGATCAACCTTCTGCCCATTCCTCCGCTCGACGGGGGGCGCATTCTGGAAATGCTGCTGCCCGGGCAGATATCCCTTCAGTTCCAGCGTGTGGAACGCTACGGATTTCTTCTGCTCGTGCTGCTGCTGGCAAGCGGCGTCATGAGCTCCATACTCATGCCGCTCATTCAGGGTTCGTGGACCTTCGCGCTCTGGGTCGTCGGCATCTGATCCCTTCCCCTTTCCATCCATCAGGAGACACGCCATGACGGCGAATCAACGCACTGTTTCAGGTATGCGGCCCACCGGGCCTCTTCATATCGGCCACTACTTCGGCGCGCTCAAGAACTGGGTCGCGATGCAGAACGACCACGAAGCCTTCTTCTTCGTGGCCGACTGGCACGCCCTGACCAGCAACTACGCCGACACCACCCGCCTGCCGGAATTCGTGCGCGACATGGTGGTGGACTGGCTCTCCGCCGGGCTGGACCCGGAAAAGTGCGCCATCTACCGCCAGTCCGACATCAAGGAAACTGCGGAACTGCACCTGCTGCTTTCCATGATCACGCCCCTCGGCTGGCTGGAACGCTGCCCCACCTACAAGGAACAGCAGCAGCAGATCACCGACAAGGACCTCGGCAACTACGGCTTTCTGGGCTACCCCGTGCTCATGACGGCGGACATCATCCAGCACCGCCCGCACTGGGTTCCCGTGGGGCAGGATCAGCAGCCGCATCTTGAACTCGCCCGCGAAATCGTGCGCCGCTTCAACACCATGTACGGCACGGAAGTGTTCCCCGAACCCGAGGCCAAGCTCACCCCGGCGGCCAAGTGCCCCGGCCTGGACGGCCGCAAGATGTCCAAGAGCTACGGCAACGGCATCTTCCTGCAGGATACTCTGGAAGAGCTGACGCCCAAGATCCGCGGCATGTACACCGACCCGGCGCGCCTGCGCAAGAGCGACCCGGGCAACCCCGACGTGTGCAACCTCTTCCCCTATCATGTGCTTCTGGCCGACAAGGCCACCCAGGACGAAGTGCGCGAAGCCTGCACCCATGCCACCATGGGCTGCGTGGCCTGCAAGAAAATCTTCATGCAGAACCTGCAGAACTTCCTCGAACCCCTGCACGAAAGGCGCGCCGCCATTCTGGCCAGGCCCGGCATGGTCGAGGAAATTCTCGCCGAAGGCGGAAAGCGGGCGAAGGCCTCCATCGACGCCACCATGGCCCTCGTGCGTGCGGCCATGCACATGGACTGATAAAAAACGCCTTCCCGGCGGGGAAACCCGCCGGGAAGATTTCCCGCCGCCAGGCCGGAAGCGGGATGAAAACGCCCGCCCCGGGCCCTTCCGGCCTACCAGAAAGCCAGCGCTCCTCCCCGGAAACCATCTGCCGCGCCTTTTCTTCCGCAAAAAAAATATTTTCTTTTTTCCGCGCCCGTGGGAAAACAGTCGGGGCGGGGCCACGCGCCTCCCGGAAGTTTTCTCCGGCCCCTCAAAAAAGATTTCCGTAAAGAACCTGCGCCTGAATAAATGGCGCCGTGCAAAAAACGCTTTTCCCGGACATGCGGGGCAGGCCGCAGACATATTGCCCACGCCCCGGGGCATACGGCCCACGCCTGAGGAGTGAACATGCAGCCCACGTTCGACATACGAAAACAGCCGGGCGAACTTGTCGTTTCCGTTTCCGGCTCATGGGACAGAAACGCCCCCGGTTCCGGCCCTTCGGCCTGCGAGGCGCTCACGACGCGCGCCCTTGCCGCCCTTGAAGGCGACGTGCGTTCCGTGCGTCTTCTCGCCCCGGAGCTGGAAGGATGGGACAGCCCGCTTCTCGCCTCCTTCTACGCCGTGGCGAGAGAAGCCTCGCAGCGGGGCATACGGGTGGATTTCTCCGCCCTGCCGGAAGGCATGGCCCCCATGCTGGACATGGCTCTCGCCGTGCCGCCCCGCGATCAGGGCGTGAAGAAGAGAGAACCCGGATTTCTGGAAACGGTGGGCGAAAAGTGCCTCGCCTGGCCGGGCATCACCGTGGATGTGGTGAACTTCATCGGCGAGGTGTCGCAGAGCGTGGCGCGCTTCTTCACGGGCCGCGCCTCATGCAGTTCCCGCGACATGTGGAACGTGCTGCGCGAATGCGGGGTGGACGCGCTGCCCATCGTCACCCTCACCAGCCTTCTTCTCGGACTCATTCTCGCCTTCGTCAGCTCCATGCAGCTCAAGCTCTTCGGCGCGGAAATCTATGTGGCCTCGCTGGTGGGCGTTTCCATGGTGCGCGTCATGGGGCCGGTGCTCACGGGCATCGTGCTGTCGGGCCGCACCGGCGCATCGTTTGCGGCCGTCATCGGCAGTATGCAGGTCAACGAGGAAGTGGACGCGCTGACCGGCTTCGGCATTTCCCCCACGGATTTTCTGGTGCTGCCGCGCGTTCTGGGCCTTGCCCTCATGACGCCGCTGCTCACCCTCTACGCCGACGTGGCGGGCATGGCGGGCGGCTTTCTCGTGGGTGTGCTCATGCTCGGCATCTCCCCCGCCTCCTACCTTGCCAACACGCTGGAATTCATGCGCATGAGCTATGTATGGATAGGGCTGCTGCACGCCTTCGTGTTCGGCTTCATCATTTCCCTGTGCGGCTGCTACCAGGGCATACGCTGCGGCCGCAACGCCTCGGCCGTGGGCCGGGCCACCACGGCGGCCGTGGTATGTTCCATCGTGGGCATCATCGTGGCCACCTCCGTCATCACCATCATCTTCACGGTGCTCGACCTATGACAGACGCCATTGCCGAAAACGCCGCCGTCACGGCGCGGAACGTCACCGTGGCCTACGGGGCCCGCGTGGTGCAGCGCAACCTTTCCTTCACCATTCGCAGGGGCGACATCTTCATCATCATGGGCGGTTCGGGCTGCGGCAAAAGCTCTCTTCTGCGCGTGCTCATGGGCCTCACGCCCCCGGCGGAAGGCTCGGTGTACTACGGCAGGGAAGACTTCTGGGGCGCGGATACGAAGGAGCGCGAAGCCATCATGCGCCGCACGGGCGTCATGTTCCAGAGCGGCGCGCTCTGGACGTCGCGCACGCTGGCCGAAAACGTGGCCCTTCCGCTGGAATACTATACGCGCCTCTCCCCCCGGGAAATACGCGACATCGCCTCCTTCAAGCTTTCCCTCGTGGGGCTTGCGGGCTTCGAGGACTTCTATCCCTCGGAAATAAGCGGCGGCATGAAGAAACGCGCCGGACTCGCCCGCGCGCTGGCCCTCGACCCCGAGGTGGTGTATTTCGACGAACCTTCCGCAGGGCTCGACCCCGTAAGCGCGGCAAGGCTCGACGAGCTCATCCTGCAGCTCAGGGACACCCTGGGCATGACCGTGGTGGTGGTCACCCATGAACTCGCCAGCATCTTCGCCATAGCCAACAACTCCGTCTTCCTGGACGCGAAGACGAAAACCATGATCGCCGGAGGCGACCCGCACGAGCTGCTCAGAAGCGGCCCCGACGACGTGGTGGAATTTCTGACGCGCGGCAAGGGCCGCGACCGTGGAGGAATCAAATGACGGAACGCGGTACCAAAACCTTCATCGGGTTCTTCGTTCTCGGCGCGCTCGCGCTCTTCATCGCCTTCATTCTCCTGCTCGGTTCCGGCAGGCTGGGCGACAGGAACCCCACCTTCGTGCTTTACTTCGAAACCTCCCTGAAGGGCCTTACCCAGGGTTCGCCCGTTTACTTCAAGGGCATACGCATAGGCAAGGTCGCCTCCATACAGATACGGCCCGAACTAGGCACCGCGAAGTTCTATACGCCCGTCATCATCGAAATAGAAAGGGACAAGGCCACCGCCCTGCTGGAAGACGGCAGCGAAAGAGACGTGTTCGAGGAAAACGGACTTCTGACCAGGCTCATCGAGGCGGGGCTGCGCGGCAAGCTCGGCATTTCCAGCATTCTCACCGGCCAGCTCTGCGTGGAGCTCGACATTCTGCGCAACGCCGACCCGGTGGACATGACGAAACTCACGCCCTACAAGGGTTCCCCGCAGATTCCCACGCAGCTTTCCTCCCTCGACGCGGCTCTTTCCACGCTGGAGAACATTCCCATTCAGGAAATACTCTACGACGTCATCGGCAGCATCAGGAGCATGAGCGAACAGCTCGGCAGAATCGACGTTTCCGGCCTTGCCGTGAGCCTGCGGGAAACGAGCGACGCCATACGCGAGGAAGTGCGCGGCTTCGGTTCCGTGCGGCGGAACGCCACCGCCGCCGTCGACGCCTACGCCGCCCTCGCCTCTTCCCTGCAGAAGGATATCCATGCCACGCTCGGCAGCGTGAACGCCACGCTGCGCAGCATAGGCAATCTCGCCGATTCCTCCGAAAGCGTCGTCGTGGAAGCGCAGGGCGCCATGAGGGGCCTGCGCCGTACGGCCGATACCGCAAACAGCCTCTTCAGCGAGGATTCCGCGCCCGTGCTGGAATTCAGCCAGACCATGCTTTCCCTGCGCAAGGCGGCCCAGGCCCTTTCCGAACTGGCCACCCTGCTGGAAATCAAGCCCAATGCCCTCATCTTCGGGAGGAACAACTGATGAAAGCCCTTCTTCTCACCCTTGCGCTCGCCACGGCTCTGACCGGATGCTCCTTCCCCGCGCAGCTTCGTTCCTCCCCCTCGGTGCGCTACTATGTGCTCTCCTCGCCCCTGCCTCAGAGTTCCGCCTCCGAAGCGGCCAGCATAGGCGTGCTGCCCGTCACCCTGCCGGGATACCTCACCCGTCAGCAGATCGTGCTGCGCGATACCGACGGGGTCAGCATCACCATCAATGAATACGACCGCTGGGCCGAAAGCCTGAGCCAGGGCATTTCCCGCGTGCTGTGCGACACGCTGGCCATGAAGGGCGTGCCCGCCCTGCCTCTGCGTACCGGCGCCAAGGTGACGGACAAGCTCATGCTCGATGTGCGCCGCCTGGACGGCCCCCTCGGCGGCAACGTGGTCTTCGACGTGGTGTGGAGACTCCAGCGCGACGGCGCGGTGCTCAGATCCGGCCACATGGTGAAGAGCCGCCCCGCGGGCGACGACCTCGAAAGCCTGGTGAACGCCCAGTCGCAGCTCGTGCAGGACCTTGCGGCCGAAATCGCCGCGCGCCTGCGCTGAACGGAGGCCGCACGGCCCCTGCGGATAAAGACACGGGCCGAACCTGCGAAAAGCCCCCGCCTGCACCTTGACGGACGGGGGCTTTCTCATGCCGTAAAAACACGACACCTGGCACTCCGGGGAAGGAAAAAAGCCGCGGCGTACCGCGCAGCAGGCCGCGCTGCTCCTTTCCGTTTCATCCTCACAGGGCCACGTTCCCGCACGTTTCTCCGCAAGGCTGCCGGCAGGCGCACGCACACTGCCGGATGCCGTCCGGGCCGCACGGCATCCCTGCCCGGAAAAAACAGGCGTATCGTTCTCCGCGGAATTCATGCCCTTTCCTCAGAAAAAGACCGCCCTGCGGGGAACCGGCACGGCGGCAGGGTTCCCCGCCCTTCTCTCCCGCCCGAAAAGGCAGCAGCTCCGGCGGAAAACATGCGGAAGAAGCAGCCCCCGCCCCGCAGAAACGCGCCGTCCGCCGTTCCCTGAACAGGCTGCCCCCGCCAAAAAGCCCGCCGTCCTCGCTGCCGGATGCAGGGGGGAGCGACGGGCCGCATGTCGCAGACAAGGGGCGAACGGCGTGAAAGAACACACGCCCTAGCCGAACAGAAGGTGCGTGCCGTTGCTGAGGATTTCGTCGATTTCCGCGTCGGTAAAGCGCGTTCTGCGCTGCAGGGCGTCCAGTTCATCCTGCGGGTCCATGATGGGGTAATCGGTACCGAAGAGAAGGCGCTCGCGCGGGTGCTTCTTCAAAATGGCCTTCAGCACGTCGTCGGAAATTTCCTTCATGCAGGAAGAGGTATCCATCCACACATCGCGCCCGGCAAGGGCCTCCAGCGCATATTTCCACTGGCGGAAGCCCCCCAGATGGGCGGCCACCACGTTGAGATGGGGGAAGGCGTCCAGAATGGCGGCCATTTTCCAGGGGCAGGAGGGGTTCAGCGCCGGGGGCAGGGAATCGCCTATGTGGATGAGAAAGATGAAATCCTTCTGCGCCTCCTCGAAAATGGGGAAAAGACGCCTGTCGTCCAGCCTGAAATGCTGAAAATCCGGGTGCAGCTTGATGCCGCGCACGCCGAAGGCACGCAGTTGATCAAGTTCCCTTTTCCAGTCCTCGCAGTCGGGATGAATGGAACCGAAGGCCGTGATGCGGGGGTAGTTGTTCTGAAGAAAGCCCGCATAGGCGTTGCAGGGCCGCACCTGCACGGCGCTCGTGGCCGCGCACAGCGCCACGCAGTGATCGACGCCCGCCCTGCCCGCGCGAAGGAGCAGATCTTCCGGCGTGCCCTTGCAGCGGCAGAACAGCTTGTAATGTTCCGCCAGCTTCATTTTCGCCTTTTCGGCGATGCGGGGGTGGAACACATGGGTATGAAAATCGACGAACATGACCAGACGGGGTTGAAGGCCCGGCCGCACAGCCGGACGCGGAAGAAACGGAAAACGCGCGGAAAGCTCCCGCTTTCTGCGGGCGCGATGCTAGCCCATGGCGGAAGCGATGGCAAGGGGCCTCCGCAGGGCTGCGCGGCCCCCCCTTCCCCGCAGAGAAAAAGACGGGCTGCCGGGCTCGCCTTCCCGGGGGGGCCCTTCTCCCCGGCGCTTCCGGCAACAACGCCTGCGCCGAGCCTTCCGCCCCGGAGCCGTGCCCCGAAGAGCGCTCTCCTTCTTCCGGCAGAGGACGCGGAAGGACTCGACGCCGGACGCGCTTCCGTGCAGCGGCGCCGGAGCGGACGACGATACGGCACGATTCTTGCAGAAAAACTCTTTTCCAGAGAAAAAGGGGCTTTCTCATCATTGTCAAAGTCGGCAAGTGGCATTACAAGTATAAAAAACGTCGGGGGAGGCATCATGCCTTCGGCGGAGCCCGTCGTTTCACCTGTGGCCGCCCGGTCCGTGCCGGGCCTTTCTCCGTTCGAGTGAGTCATCATAAGCAGCCATGGAGGCAGCTTTGAACCAGTTTTCCCGCAATATTCTGCTGTGGAGCATCATTGCCGTTGCCATGATCTCCCTCTTCAGCATGTTCAACGAAACAGGGAGCGGTCCCCAGCATTCCGTTGCCTACAGCACCTTCCTTTCGCAGGTGGAAAACGGCGAAGTGGGGCAGGTGGTCATTGAAGACCGCAACATCACCGTGAACACCAACGACGGCCGCACCTACGCCACCTACGCGCCCAACGATCCGAATCTCATCCAGAACCTCAAGGACAAGAACGTCGTCATCGACGTGAAGAAGCCCGAGGAAACGCCGCTCGCCATGTCGGTGTTCATTTCCTGGTTCCCCATGCTGCTGCTCATCGGCGTGTGGATCTTCTTTGCCCGGCAGATGCAGGGCGGCGGAGGCAAGGCCATGTCGTTCGGCCGTTCCCGCGCGCGTATGCAGGACCAGAACCAGGTGGGCAAGGTGACCTTTGCCGACGTGGCCGGCGTGGATGAAGCCAAGGAAGAACTGGCCGAAGTGGTGGAATTTCTTTCCAACCCGCGCAAGTTCACGCGGCTCGGCGGCCGCATTCCCAAGGGCGTGCTGCTCGTAGGCCCTCCCGGAACCGGCAAGACGCTGCTGGCGCGCGCCGTGGCCGGCGAGGCCGGGGTGCCCTTCTTCTCCATTTCCGGTTCCGACTTCGTGGAAATGTTCGTGGGCGTGGGCGCTTCCCGCGTGCGCGACCTTTTCGCCCAGGGCAAGAAGAACGCGCCCTGCCTCATCTTCATCGACGAAATCGACGCCGTGGGCCGTCAGCGCGGAGCCGGCCTCGGCGGCGGACACGACGAACGCGAACAGACCCTGAACCAGATGCTCGTGGAAATGGACGGCTTCGAATCCAACGAAGGCGTCATCCTCATCGCGGCCACCAACAGGCCCGACGTGCTCGACCCCGCGCTTCTGCGCCCCGGCCGTTTCGACAGGCAGGTGGTGGTTTCCACTCCCGACCTGCGCGGCCGCGAACGCATCCTTGAAGTACATACCCGCCGCACGCCCCTTGCCAGGGACGTGAACCTCACCGTGCTTGCCAAGGGCACGCCCGGCTTCTCCGGCGCGGACCTTGAGAACCTCGTCAACGAAGCGGCCCTTCAGGCGGCCAAGCTCAACAAGAACCGCCTGAACATGTCCGACTTCGAATACGCCAAGGACAAGGTGCTCATGGGCAAGGAACGCCGCAGCCTCATCCTGAGCGACGAGGAAAAGAAGATCACCGCCTACCATGAAGGCGGCCACGCCCTCACGGCCAAGCTTCTGCCCGGGGCCGACCCGGTGCACAAGGTGTCCATCATTCCCCGCGGCCGCGCCATGGGCGTGACCATGCAGCTGCCCGACGAAGACAGGCACGGCTACTCGCGCGAATTTCTGCGCAACAACCTCGTGGTGCTTCTCGGCGGCCGCGTGGCCGAGGAAATCATCTTCGGCGACATCACCACCGGCGCGGGCAACGACATCGACCGCGCCTCCAAGATGGCCCGCAAGATGGTGTGCGAATGGGGCATGAGCGAAAAGATCGGCCCGCAGACCGTGGGCAACCATGAAGAGGAAGTGTTCCTCGGCCGCGAATGGGGCCACAGCCGCGCCGTGAGCGACGACATGGCCCGCCTGGTGGACAGCGAGGTCAAGGCTCTCATCGACGAGGCCCGCGAACGCTGCCGCACCCTGCTCACCGAGCACATCGACATGCTGCACGCCATCGCCCGCGCCCTGCTGGAAAGGGAAACCATTTCCGGCGAGGACATCGACATCCTCATGCGGGGCGAAAGCCTGCCTCCCTTTCAGATGGACGGGCAGAACGCCGGAGAATTCCGTCTTGAAGACGCGGACGATTCCGCCGCGGAATCCGGCGCGGAAAGCGCCGAGAAGGCCGAGGGGCCGCACGACGCCCCCGCCGCGCAAGATGCGCCCGTAGACAAGGGCGACGCCCCCGGCGACGAGCCCCGGAGTGAAAAGTAATGACGCCGGTCTGGATGCTTCGCCATGGGGCATTCAGCCCTGTTTCCGATGAAAAACAGGGCGGCACGCCTTCACGCTTCACCTTGTGGGGCGTGGTGAACGTGACGCCCGATTCCTTTTCCGACGGGGGGCGCTATGTGGAAAAGGGCGCGGCGCTCGCCCATGCGGAAAAGCTTGCCGGAGAAGGGGCGCGCGTGCTCGATCTCGGCGGAGCCTCCTCCCGCCCGGGCGCGGAGGACGTGCCCGCCGAAGAGGAGCTTGCCCGCGTGCTGCCCCTCGTTACGGCCGTATGCGACGGCCGCAGGGAGGAACACGGAGCCTTCAGCGAAAGGCTTGTCTCGGTGGACACCTGGCGCGCCCTTGTGGCGAAGGAGGCGCTGGAAGCCGGGGCGGACATCATCAACGATATTTCCGCATGTGCGTGGGAACCGGAACTCATGGACGTGGTGGCCGCCTACCGGCCGGGCTATGTGCTCATGCACTGCCTGCCCGGCACGACGCCCGGCACCATGCAGAAGGCCCCGCGCTACGACGACGTGGCGGACGAGGTGATCGCCTTTTTTGAAGAAAGGATGGCATCTCTCGTCAGGGCCGGGCTGCCGGAAGAGCACATCATGCTCGACCCGGGCATAGGCTTCGGCAAGAGCGCGGAGCACAACGCCACCCTGCTCCGCAGCATGGAAAGGCTTTCGGCCCTGGGCAGGCCCCTGCTGCTCGGCGTTTCCCGCAAGAGCCTTTTCGGCGATCTTCTGGGGCTCGACGTTGCGCATCGTGGCGAAGCCACGAACGTATGCACCGCCCTTCTGGCCGCACGCGGCGTGCTGCATCACCGCGTGCACGACGTTTGTTCCGCACGGCAGGCGCTCACGCTTGCCGAACGATTCACCCCCTGGAAGGACTGACATGTTCACACTCGGGCAGTTGACCTTCGGCTGGCGCGACCTGCTGGATATCATCATAGTGGCCATACTCTGCTACTACGGCATCCGCTTCGTGCGCGGCACCCGCGCCATGGCGGCCCTGAACGGCCTGCTGCTTCTGCTCGCCCTTTTTGCGGCGGCGCAGTTCCTCGGGCTGTTCACGCTGGTCTGGCTGCTGCAGAACGTGTTCAGCTCCCTGTTCCTCGTGGTGGTCATTCTCTTCCATCAGGACATACGTCAGGCACTGTCCAACATGAATTTCCGCATGTTGTTCCGGCGAAAAACCAACGTGCGCACGGAAATGATACGCACGGTGAGCCGCACGGCATGCGCGCTTGCGGCACGGCGCATAGGGGCCATCATCGTCATCGAGCGCAACGTCGCCCTCGGCGACATGATGGAAAAGGGCGTGAAGATCGACGCCGTGGTTTCGCAGGATCTTCTCGCCACCATATTCTTCCCCAACACGGCCCTGCACGACGGCGCCGTCATCATCGGCCACAACGACCGCATCGTGGCGGCGGGCTGCGTGCTGCCGCTCGCCAACCTGGCCCGCCAGCACTTCGGCACCCGCCACAGGGCGGCCATAGGCATCACGGAAGTGAGCGACGCCATATCCATTGCGGTATCGGAAGAACGCGGAGAAGTGACGCTAGCCCAGGACGGCCACCTCTCCAACCCCCTGAACCAAGAACGCCTGGAACGGATACTGGCCAATGTCCTCAATCAGTAACAGCCGCATTCAGACCGTTCTTTTCGCGCTGCTTTCCCTGGTCATCGCCACGGGGCTGTGGTATCTCGTCGTGGGGCGCGACCATGTGGAAACGCAGGTCGAACTGCGTGTGGAATACCGGGGCCTGCCGGAAGGGCTCATCATACGCGAAGGCATGGTCAACCATATTTCCGTGCGCCTGCGCGGTTCCGCCGAGCTGCTGCGCAATCTGCACTCGCGCGATCTCGTCTATACGGTGGATCTTTCCGGCGTGCAGCGCGGGGCCACGGCCCTGCCCATGGCTGTGGATTCCATTCCCGACTTCAAGGCCTTTGAAATTCTCGAAATCATGCCGAGCCGCCTGGTTCTCGAGGCCGACGCCCTCACCGAACGCGTGGTGCCTCTGGAAAACAAGCTGCTCCCTCTGCCCGAGGATTCGCCCTACCTCATCTCCCACCCCATACTGGAACCTTCCTTCGTCACGGTGAAGGGGCCGGAAACCCAGGTCAATTCCCTGGACAGGCTCATCGTGGTCTACGACCCCACCAAGAACGCCAGCGAAGGCCCGCATGAAGCCAACGTGGCCATCGTGGCTCCGCCGCAGGTGGAAATCACCCCGCCCGTCACCACGCTGCGCTACTCGCTGGACATGAAGACCGAAAACGTGACGCTCACGCGCGACATTCTGCTCGACAGCGAAAACGCGATATACGAAGTGAGCCCGAACAAGGCCAGCGTGGAGATTTCCGTCCCCGAAGCTCTGGTGGAAGACAAGGACTACCTCGACGCGGTGCGCGTCATCGTGCGGGAGCCGGCCGCCTTCACGCCCGGCGACAGGGCCGAGATTCCGCCCATCGTCATGCTGCCTTCGGGCGCGGGGCTCGTGTCCATCGAGCCTTCCAGCGTGGTTCTTTCCCTGCGCGAGGAAGAAGGCGGCGCCGTGTGGGCGCCTGCGGAAAGCATTTTCTCCATGCCGAGTTCCAGCTTCGGCATGGGCCTGCCGAACCAGCGCGTCACCGGGGATTTCTCCCTGAACGACATTCCCCTGCCTGCGGACGTGCTCCAGCCCGGCGATCTCAAGGCCCCCACCATGATGTCCGGCGAAAAGCCCCGTGAGGAAAAGGCCTCCGGCGCGGCACAGAAGCCCGCGGCCGTCGCCGGGGCGGCAGCTCCCGCTCCCGCAGCTCAGAACCGGAACGGCGCAGCCCCGGAACAGGCGCAACAGAAAGCAGAAAGCGCCGATCAAGAACACAAGTAAGAACAGGAAGAGCCATGTCTGAACGTCTTTTCGGAACCGACGGCCTGCGCGGCCGTGTGAACACCTATCCCCTCACCGCAGAAATGGCGCTGCGCCTCGGCCTTGCCGCAGGCACGGTGTTCCGCTCCGACGAATGCCGCCGCAAGGTCATCATCGGCAAGGATACGCGCCTTTCCGGCTACATGTTCGAATCCGCCCTTACGGCGGGGCTCTGCGCCTCGGGCATGGACGTGTATCAGGTAGGCCCGCTTCCCACGCCCGCCATCGCCTTTCTCACCCGCAACATGCGGGCCGATTTCGGCGTGGTGATTTCCGCCTCGCACAATCCCTATCACGACAACGGCATCAAGTTCTTCGACCGCGAGGGCTTCAAGCTCCCCGACGAGGTGGAAGACCGCATGGCCGAGCTCATCCTCAACAAGGATTACGAGTGGGACTACCCCGCCTCCAACAAGGTGGGCCGCGCCTACCGCATTGTGGACGCCTCGGGCCGCTACATCGTGTACCTGAAGAGCAGCTTCCCCCAGCAGCTCACCCTGGACGGCCTGCGCGTGGTCATCGACTGCGCCAACGGCGCGAACTACAAGGTGGCTCCGCTGGCGCTCGAGGAGCTCGGCGCGGAGGTGTTCCGCCTCGGCACCTCGCCCGACGGGCTGAACATCAACTATCAGTGCGGCTCCCTGCACCCCGAAAACCTTCAGGCCAAGGTGCGCGAAGTGCGCGCCGACGTGGGCCTCGCCCTTGACGGCGACGCCGACCGCCTGCTCGTGGTGGACGAAAAGGGCCGCCTGCTCGACGGCGACCAGATCATGGCCATCTGCGCCGAAGACCTCATGAGAAAGGGCAAGCTGAACAACAACATCCTCGTGGGCACGGTGATGAGCAACATGGCTCTGGAAGTGTTCATGAAGGAACGCGGCGGCGAGCTTCTGCGCACCAAGGTGGGCGACCGCTACGTCATCGAGGCCATGCGCCGGCACAACGCCATGCTGGGCGGGGAACAGTCCGGCCACCTCATCTTCCGCGAATACGGCACCACCGGCGACGGGCTTCTGGCCGCGCTGCAGATTCTGCGCATCATGCGCGAATCGGGCCGCCGCCTCTCCGAACTTGCGGACAGGCTCAAGCTCTACCCCCAGAAGCTCATCAACGTGAAGATCACCCGCAAAACGCCCTTTGAGCAGTGCGAGAAGCTCATGGCCGCGCAGAAGGACATCGAGGAAAAGCTCGGTTCCCACGGCCGCGTGCTGCTGCGCTATTCCGGCACGGAAAACCTCTGCCGCGTCATGGTGGAAGGGGAAGACGAGGACTTCGTGCGCCGCGCGGCAAGGCAGCTTGCCGAAGTGGCGGGAGAAGAACTTCGCTGAAACGCCGGGCCTTCGCCCGCCTCCTTCGCGCCGGAAGAACCGGCACATCAGAAAACGCCAGGGGACATTATGGCTATCGAAATACGGCAACAGTTCAAGCTGAGCCAGCAGCTCCACATGACGCCCATGCTCAAGCAGGCCATTTCCCTGCTTCTGTTCTCCCGTCAGGAGCTTGTGGAAGCGGTGCAGCGCGAACTTCTGGAAAACCCTTTTCTTGAGGAGCGCGAGGCGGAAAGCGTCCCCGCGACTCCCGAGCCTGAAAGCGGCAGGAACGCTTCCGAACAGGACAGTCCCTGGCCGCAGGAGGAAGTGAACCGCAGCGCGGAATGGGAGGAATATCTCGGCGAATTCTCCAGCCAGTCGCGCATCGCCCAGCAGGAATACGAATCTGCGGAGGAAGACAATAATCCCCTGGAGGCCTGCCATTCCGCCGAACCCACGCTGGAGGCCCACCTCATGGCCCAGCTTCTGCTTTCCCCGCTGACCGAAAAGCAGAAGGCCATAGGCGAGTGCATCATCGGCAACCTCGACGAAACGGGCTACCTCACCGCCACCGATGAGGAAATCGCCGCTCTTGCCGGGGCGGACGCGGCGGAAATCGCGCCCGTGCTTTCCGTCATACAGAACTTCGACCCCGTGGGCGTGGCCGCGCGCACCCTTTCCGAATGTCTGCTCATTCAGATGCGAGCCGAACATTACGACCGCGACCCCATTCTCGTGAGCCTTGTGCGCGATCATCTCGAAGACCTGGAAAAGCAGCGCTACAAGCCCCTGCTGCGCCAGTTCCGCATCGACATGGAAACGCTCAAGGACTACATCTGCATCATCCAGAGTCTGGAACCGCGCCCGGGCGGGAGCCTCGGTTCGAGCACGCCCTGCTATGTGAGCCCCGACATTTTCGTGCGCAAGGTGAACGGCGAGTTCGTCATTCTCATGAACGACGAAGACCTGCCGCACCTTCAGCTTTCCCCCCTTTCCGAGGAGCTTTCCGGGCAGAACCGCTCCAGCGAGGAAAAGGACTACATGAACGACCGCCTGCGCTCCGCCGTGTGGATCATCCGTTCCCTCGAAGAGCGGCAGCGCACCCTGTATCAGGTGATGGAAAGCATCGTGAAGCATCAGCGAGACTTCTTCGAGCACGGCATCTACGGCCTGAAGCCCCTGGTGCTCAAGGACATCGCCGAAGACATAGGCCGCAGCGAATCGAGCATAAGCCGCATTACCACCAACAAGTACGTGGGCACGCCGCACGGAATCTTCGAGCTCAAATACTTCTTCAACAGCGCCCTTTCCTCCAGCGACGGCGGACAGGTGGGTTCGGAAAGCGTGAAGGCGCGCATCCGTTCCCTCATCGACAACGAAGATTCCGCCCACCCCCTTTCCGACGAGGAAATCAGCACGCGCCTCAACGACGGACTCGGCGTGAAGATAGCCCGCCGTACCGTGGCCAAGTACCGCGAGGAACTCGGCCTGCCCTCCTCCTCCCGCAGGAAAAAACACCTGTAGCACGCCGGTCTGCGCCTGCTCCCTCCGTCCGCGCGCAAAGATGCGCCCCTCTCCTCGTCCGGGCCTGCCCGGAGGGAAAGCAAACGCCCCTTCTGGAAACCCCGCTTCTGCGGGGTTTCTTTTTTCCTGCTTCCGGCGGCATTGCAGGGCAAGGGCCGCAGAGGGATACACGGCTCTGCTGCCGGAAAAGCCTTGAGGGAAAATTTTCCTGCACCTCCCCCGCCGCAGGATGCCGGAAAGACACCAAAAGCCACCTCCCGGCCCGCACCTCCCCCGCCGGGCCTTCCGAGTTCGCCGGGGCAGGAGTATCCGCTGCCGGGAAAACGCCGCACGGCATTTCCCAGGCGCAGATGGCCGACAGGCCGGGCATGCGCCGCACCTTACTTCGGCGCGCCCTGCGCGAACTCAGAAAGCGCGGCGTCATCCATACCCTGAACGAACGCCCGCTCGTCATTGCCGACATGGATGCGCTGCGCCGTCTGGCCGAAAACGGGCAGGCGTAGCCCGCCCGGCAGTTTTCCGCCCATACGGAGGGAGGGGCATTTCTCCCCCGTCCCGCTTGAAAGGCTCATGATGCGGCGTTACTCTTTCCCCGTGCCGCCTTTTTCCCGGGCGGCAGGCCGCAGCGAGTTTACCGAAGGAGCGCCCGCATGAATGAGGAAACTGCCGTCCGTTCTCTGGAAGATGCCCTGAAGAAAAAACACTTTGTCGTCAAAAGCTATCAGCGCGGCTACCGCTGGACGGAAAGGCAGGTGAGGGAACTTTGCGAAGACATCGCCACTTTTGCAGAGAAAAGGAAAAAGCCCGGCGAAGATTCCGCCTCCGACGGAGAGAGGGGCGACATCTATTTTCTGCAGCCCCTCATCGTCAGACGGGATGGGGAAGACTGGGAACTCATCGACGGACAGCAGAGACTCACCACCCTTTTTCTCATGGATGCCGTGCTTTGCCGCGCCCTGCAGAAAGAAAGCGCCCTTTCCTTCCACATCACCTATGAAAACCGGCCGCAAAGCGGCGAGTTTCTGAAGCGCCTTGCCGAAGACCCGGACCATGCCGACAGCCCGGAGGGAAAGGCGCAGGCCTCGAAAAACATTGATTTTCACTACATGGCGCAGGCAAGCTGCGTCGTACGGCATTACTTTCAGGAGCATACGCCGGACGAACACCTGTACCGGATACTCACTCAAAACGTCCGCGTGCTCTGGTACGACGTCACCCATGAGGAAGGCAGCGCGGAGGAGCGCTTCACCCGCCTGAACATGGGCCGCATACCCCTGACGTGCGCGGAACTGTGCCGCGCGCTGCTTCTCAGCGCCCCCGGTGAAGACGACATGCGCGAAAAAAGCCGGAAAAGCGCCCTTCTCGGCTCGATGTGGGACGACATGGAACGCTCCCTGCGCGAGGAAGACTTCATGGCCTTTCTCGGCGGCGATCAAGGGGACGATGCGCCGCGCATGGGTTTTCTGCTGGACCTGTACACCGGAAGAGGGAACAATACGGACGAGCTTTTCTCCTTCCATGCCATAAGCAAACTGCTGGAGGAAAAAAGCGCCGAAAGCATTCTGCACGAACTCTCCCTTCAGCATGAATACCTGCGCTTCTGGTACGAAGACAACGAGTATTATCACCGGCTGGGCTACCTGAACAACGTGGAGGGTAGAAGCGTTCTCGGAGAACTTCTGAAGCAGGCGAAAATCAGCCCGAAACCGGCCCTCAGGGACTGGATATCCGACCGCATACGCGGAAGCCTCTCCCGTAACGGGGCCTTTCCCGTGCTGGAAGACCTGCACTACCCCCAAAACAACCATATCATTTTGCGGCTGCTTTTCCTCTTCAACGTGAAATATGCGCGCAGAAGAAAACGGCGCTTCCCCTTCCGCATGTACCGGAGAAACAGCTGGAGCCTTGAGCACATTCAGGCGCAGAACGTGGAGGCGCTGCATACGAAGGATCAGTGGCAGACGTGGGCGAAAGAGCATGAAAAGGCCCTTTCCACCCTGCGCTTCGCCGCGCTCCCGCCTGCGGCAGGCGTGACGGAAGAAGCCTTCACCGCCGAAAGGAAGCGCTGCACCGAGGAACTTCAGAGCTTTCTGGCCCAAAAAAATCCGACGCGGGAGGACGTTGACGCCCTTTCCCGCACCGTGTTCGACTTCATGAAGCGCATGGGCGCTTCGGACGGAGGCGATGTTCATTCCCTCTTCAACCTCGCCCTTCTGGACCAAAACGCCAACAGCAGCCTGAACAACTCCCTGTTCGTGGTCAAGCGCATGAAGATACTGGAAAAAATCAAAAACGGCGAAGACATTCCCCCGGCCACGGAAGCCGTGTTTCTGCGTTACTTCACCGAAGAGGAGGAAACGCTGCCCTGGTGGTCGGAAAAAGACAGGGAGGGTTATGCAAAGGCCCTGCATGAAATGCTCGACGCCTTCCGGCCGGAACAGGGAGAAGCCACGGTATGAAAAACACGACCTTTCACACGCTTATCCGGGAACATGAAATCCGCATTCCCCTCATCCAGCGCGATTACGCTCAGGGCAGGGAGGATGCCCGAAGCCGCCGGGTGCGCCGGGACTTTCTTCGTGCGCTGAAGGAGGCGCTGACCTCGGAAAAACCGCTGCATCTCGACTTCATCTACGGAGAAGAAGACGGGCGCACCTTCCTGCCCTTTGACGGACAGCAGCGCCTGACCACGCTTTTTCTGCTGCACTGGTATGCAGGTTTGCTGGATGAGAGCACCATGCCCTTTACCTACGAGGTGCGGGAAAGCGCGCGGCTCTTCTGCCGGGAACTGCGCTCCCGCCCCCATGCCGGGCACCTCCCCCGGAACGGGGAGAAGCTTTCCAGCTTCATCAAAAATCAGTGCTGGTTCAGCCCCGCATGGAGGCACGACCCCACCATCGCGGCCATGCTGGTCATGCTGGACGAGATGGACGACACCTTCCGCGATATGCCCGACCTTGTGCGGCGGCTGAAGGAAAAAGAGCCCGTGCGCTTCTTCTACGAAGGCGTGCGGAACCTCGGCAACTCGCCCGAGGAAATCTTCATCAAAATGAACGCGCGCGGCAGGCTGCTCACGGACTGGGAACACTTCAAGGCGCAGTTTCTGCCCCATCTCAGGGAAAAATTCCCGGAGAAACGGGCCAAAGATATCGCGGATAAGCTGGACAACGACTGGCTCGACGTGTTCTGGACGCACTTTGCCGACAGAAGCGGAAAGGAAGACCCCGCGGAAGCGACGGACCGGAACTTTGCCGCCTTCTGCCGTTACCTTGCGGATATGATGCTTGCCCTGCCGGACCCGGAAGCACCGGACGACGCGCCGGGAGACGACCTTTTCTCCCGCATGGTCGCCGCCCTCTCCCCTTCCCGCGAACGGCTCTGCCCCTCCTGCGACAATCTCGACTTTCTGACGAAGGCGCTGGATGCGCTGCATGAGCGTATTGTTCCAGAAAAACGGATACCTTCCTTTTTTACAGGGTTCTTTATCAAGGCCAGCCCCGCCACCTTACCCCAAAAAGGAAAGATTTCTCTTTTCAGTCAGAGCGTCGACGAGAATGCCGACCTTTTAATATGCTGCTGCGAAGGCAGGGCCGGTCATGCCGAAAACTTCCTGCTTTTCGCCTGCCTGCTGGTGCTTGCGGAAGGCATCGGGCAGGAGGAGGCGAAAACGAGGCTCCGCATCCTGCGCAACCTGCTGGAACATTCCTCCCACGAATTTGTGCCCGAATACAGGGCCGCGCAGCTCAAGGGCGTGTACAGCCTCATGGTGAAAGGACGCCTGGATGAGGAAAGCCGGTTCAACGCCTGGCAGCTCAGGGAAGAGCAGGCGAAACGCAACCTGCGGACGGCCTTTCCAGACGATGCGGAACTTCAGGAAGCTGTGGACTCTCTGGAAGACCACCCCCTTCTGCGCGGCAGAATCGCCGTGTTCTCCCGCGAAGAGAAGGAAACCGAAGCCAAAACAAAGACGCTTGTTTTCGAACGCGAACCCGTGCTCCTCGCATGGCGCTTCTTCCGCCTCGCCTTCGGCGAACATCCCGTCCCTTACGACACGGTGCTGCGCGGCCTTCTCAGCTTCGGCGGCTATGAGCCGCCACGCCGGAAGTTCTGCCTGAGCAGTCATGAAGGCAACATCGGAAAAAAGCGGGAATTTCTCTGTGCTTCCCCGGGAAACGAAGAACACTTTTCCCGCATGAGGCACGCCCTTCAACTGATGGCACGAACCGTCCGGGAAGCTGAGACCGCGGAAGAAGCAGAAAAAAGCATGAGCCGTGCCGCAGAGGCATGGCTGAACGCCTGTGAAGAGCGGTTGCCGTGGCGCTGGTATTTCGCCGCCTACCCTTTCATGCGGCCCGCCCCCTGCAACACGCGGGGCTGGTACAGCCATGCCTTCGGCACCAGTCCTTACAAGACCTTTGAATGGGAACATTTGGCGACGGGCAACAGGAACGGCTCGTACTGGTCCCCCTTTGTCCGCGCCGCTTTTGAGCTGGCGCGGGAAAACGGCGTCGAAGGCCTGATATGGGATGACGAGTCCAAACCGTGCAGGCTGCTTGCGCCCTGCGGCCTTTCCCTGACCATGAACGAATGCGCCTGGATCATCACCGGCGCCGAAGGCAGGGAAACGCCCCTGACGGAAGCACAAAAAAGCCTGCTTGAACGCCTGCGCGCCCTTCATCCCCGCATCGACGAAGAGGGATATCTGCCCGTCCGGGGAAAAGATTCGGAATACGGCGTGGACTGCCACGACATCCAGGGGCATCAGTGCCGCTTCTACGATACCGAAGACCGCATACAGCTCATCCTGCCCGTGCTGGAAAGCATGGCGAAGCTGGAACACTCCTGAAAAACCGGGCCTTGCAGGGGCTAGGCTCAGGACTCATTAATTGCCAAAAGGGTAAGAAGTTCTTATTGTCGGCATAGGGAGGATGCCATGAAGGAACTTTTTTATCTTTCTCATGAACAGATTGCTCGTATCAAACGCTACTTTCCTCGTTCCCATGGCATTCCGAGAGTCGATGACAGGCGTGTCGTCAGCGGCATTATCTATGTCATCAAGCACGGCCTGCAATGGAAAGATGCTCCGCGCGAGTATGGACCATACAAAACTCTCTACAATCGTTTTATCCGCTGGAGCCGATTGGGGGTCTTTAACAGGATTTTNAAGGAACTTTTTTATCTTTCTCATGAACAGATTGCTCGTATCAAACGCTACTTTCCTCGTTCCCATGGCATTCCGAGAGTCGATGACAGGCGTGTCGTCAGCGGCATTATCTATGTCATCAAGCACGGCCTGCAATGGAAAGATGCTCCGCGCGAGTATGGACCATACAAAACTCTCTACAATCGTTTTATCCGCTGGAGCCGATTGGGTGTCTTTAACAGGATTTTTGCGGAGCTTGTTGAGCAAAACGGCTCCACAACACGCTTGATGATTGATGCCACACATCTCAAGGCACACAGGACAGCAGCAAGTTTGCTGAAAAAAGGGGCCTTTCCCGATGTATCGGACGCACAAAAGGCGGCCTGAATTCAAAACTCCACGCTGTCTGCAATGCCTTCGGTCAACCGTTGGCCTTCCATCTGTCCGGCGGTCAGGTGAGCGACTACAAAGGCGCTGCTGTCCTGCTTGATACTCTGCCGCAGGCCGGGGAGCTTCTGGCGGATAGAGGCTATGATGCCGACTGGTTTCGTCATGCCTTGTCCCGTAAAGGAATCACGCCGTGTATTCCCGGCAGACACAGCCGGAAAACTCCGGTGGCCTATGACAAGGAGGTTTACAAGCAGCGGCACAAGATAGAAATCATGTTCGGCCGACTCAAGGATTGGCGCAGAATAGCCATGCGTTATGACCGTTGTGCCCACACGTTCTTTTCGGCTATTTGTCTCGCTGCCATTGTCATCTTTTATATTTAATGAGTCCTGAACCTATTCTTCCTCCTTCATGCGCCTTTGCCCCCCTCTTTCCGCTCCGCGGAAAAAGGGGGGCAAATTTTTCCACACTTTTTCCACCGTGTAAACACAAAAATGAAAAAAGGGCGTTTTTTCTTCCCCGCAGGAAAAAGTGCAAAAAAACCTATATTTTTCCTAACCATGCACACAAAAAAGACATCTTTATTCTCAAAGAGGCGCTTCGCCGGGGGGAAGTATGCGTTTTTACCGCCTTCGTGATTGCACATAATCGTAAGATTCTATACTATCCCTTCATCTCTTTTCACACGAACCCGTTTCGCTACCCGGAGGACCCGTTATGAAACTTTCCCGTGTGTTCGCCTCCGTCGCCATGGCCGCTCTGGCCTGCGGCGTCGCCTTCCCCGCCATGGCCGCCGAACCTGTCAAAATCGGCGTGTATCTGCCCCTCACCGGCCAGAACGCCTTCGGCGGACAGCTGGAACTCGACGGCATCGAACTTGCCAGAAAGGCCAAGCCCCAGGTGCTCGGCCGCGACGTGGAACTCATCGTCGTGGACAACAAGTCCGACAAGGTGGAAGCGGCCAACGCCGTGAAGCGCCTTGTGGAACGCGACAAGGTTTCCGCCTACATCGGCACTTACGGTTCCTCCCTGGCCATGGCCGGCGGCGAAGTGGGCGAAAAGGCCAAGGTTCCCGGCGTGGGCACCTCCTGCACCAGCCCCCTCGTCACCCAGGGCAAGAAGTACTACTTCCGCGCCTGCTTCATCGACCCCTATCAGGGCGCGGCCGCCGCTTCCTACGCCTACAAGAACCTCGGCATGAAGAAGGCCGCCATTCTCATGGACGTGGCCAACGACTATTCCGTGGGCCTGTGCAGCTTCTTCAAACGTTCCTACAAGAAGCTCGGCGGTGAAATCGTGGCCGACATGAAGTACAATTCCGGCGACCAGGACTTCACGGCGCAGCTTACCGAAATCATCAATCAGAAGCCCGACATCGTGTTCATGCCCGCCTACTTCGCCGAAGGCGCCATCATCATGAAGCAGGCCCGCGAACTCGGCGGCACCTTCGTCATGATGGGCGCGGACGCCATGGACAACCCCGATACCGTGAAGATCGGCGGCAAGGCCGTGGAAGGCTTCCTGCACACCACCTTCCCCTATGACGTGAACATGCCCAACATGAGCGAGGCCGCCAGGGCCTTCACCGCCGAATGGAAGGCCGCCTACCCCGACAAGGACCCCAACGTGAACTCCGCCCTCGGGTATGTGTGCTACAACCTCATCCTCGACGCCATCACCCGCGCCGGTTCCGACAACCCCGAAGCCATCACCAAGGCCCTTGCGGAAACCAAGAATTTCGCCACTCCTCTGGGTACGCTCTCCATCAACGCCACCCACGACGCCGAACTGCCCGTGGGCATCATTCAGTACAAGGACGGCAAGCGTTCCTACATAGGCGAAGCCATCGCCGACTGACGGCCTGAACGGCCGGATTCCCGGCCCTGAAAAAAACGCTGACGCGCCGCCCGCGCCCTCTCCCGCGCGGGCGGCGCAACGCGGAAAAAGCCCGCACCTTTTACCACGGCCGAATCTTCCCGCTTCCGCCCTTCGGCCGGAAAGGGTTCCCCATGAGTCTGGAATTATTCCTCCAACACTTTTTCAACGCGCTTACGCTCGGCTCGCTCTACGGGCTCATCGCCATCGGCTACACCATGGTGTACGGCATCCTGCGCCTCATCAACTTCGCCCACGGCGACATCCTCATGCTCGGCGCGTACTTCGTGTTCTACGGTACCACGCTCTTCTGCCTGCCCTGGCCCGTGGCCGTGGTGGTGGCCATCTTAGGCTCCGCCGGGCTCGGCGTGCTCATGGACAAGATCGCCTACCGCCCCCTGCGCGACGCCCCGCGCATTTCCGCCCTCATCAGCGCCATTGCCGTTTCCTTCTTCCTGGAAAGTCTGGCCGTGGTGGTCTTCACCGGCCTGCCCCGCCCCGTGCATCAGCCCGAATGGCTCGTCAGCATCATCACCATCGGCGGCGCGCGCCTCATGCCCCTCACCCTGCTCGTGCCCGGCGTAACGGCCATTCTCGTGGCCGCGCTCCTCTATGTGGTCTATCATACCAAGCCGGGCCTCGCCATGCAGGCCATTTCCAAAGACATCGAAACCACGCGTATGCTCGGCGTGTCCGTGGATAAAATCATAGCCCTCACCTTCGCCATCGGCTCCGCCCTCGCCGCGGCTTCGGGCATCATGTGGGCCCTGCGCTACCCGCAGATCAACCCCTACATGGGCGTGTTCCCCGGCTTCAAGGCCTTCATCGCCGCCGTTTTCGGCGGCATCGGCTCCATTCAGGGCGCCGTCATCGGCGGCCTCATGCTGGGCTTCATAGAAATCATGGCCGTCGCCTTCTTCCCGGAACTTTCCGGCTACCGCGACGCCTTCGCCTTCATTCTGCTGGTCGTTGTCCTTCTGGTGAAGCCCACCGGCCTGTTCGGTGAAAAACAGAAGGAGAAGATATGATGACCGCGCAAAGGGTACCCTTCTCTCTGGCCCGCAACCGCACCTTCAACGCCGCTGCCGTGGCGCTGCTCTTTCTCTTCCTCTGGTGGGCCGACGGCAGCATGGCGCTGGATCTCGGACTTTCCTTCCTGCCGGAGCCGCTCAACGGCTATGAGGTGCAGATTCTGAACCTCGTGGCCGTGTACGGCATTCTCGCCATTTCCCTGAACATCATCTACGGCTTCACCGGCATGTTCTCCCTGGGGCACGCCGGATTCATGGCCATAGGCGCCTACGTTTCCGCCCTGTGCGTGCTCACGCCCGACCAGAAGGAAATGATGTGGATCATCGACGAGATACTCCCCTCCCTCGCCTCGCTGCACACGCCCTTCTGGTTCTCCGTCATTCTGGGCGGGCTGGTGGCCACGCTCTTCGCCCTCGTCATCGGCATTCCGGTGCTCAGGCTCGGCGGCGACTACCTCGGCATCGCCACGCTGGGCTTTTCGGAAATCATCCGCGTGCTCATCGTGAACGCCACGCCCATCACCAACGGTTCTCTGGGCATCAAGGGCATTCCCTGCCATACCGACCTGTTCACCAGCTACATCTGGCTGCTGCTGGTGGTGTTCTGCACCGTGCGGCTGCTTTCCAGCAACTTCGGCAACGTGCTCAAGGCCGTGCGCGACGATGAAATCGCCGCTCAGGTCATGGGCATCAACGTCTTCCACGCCAAGCTCTTCTCCTTCTGCCTCGGGGCCTTCCTCGCGGGCGTGGGCGGCGCGCTTCTCGGGAACCTCCTCACCACCATCGACCCGAAAATGTTCACCTTCCTGCTCACCTACAACATTCTCATGATCGTCGTGGCGGGCGGGCTCGGTTCCATTACCGGCAGCATCATAGGCAGCGTCATCATCACGGTGCTGCTGGAATGGCTGCGCGTGGTGGAAGAACCCATGAACCTCGGCTTCGTGGAAATTCCCGGCATTCCCGGTATGCGCATGGTGGTGTTTTCCGTATGCCTGCTGCTCATCATCCTGTACCGCAGAGAAGGCATCATGGGTATGCGCGAAATCACCTGGGACGGCATCGCCGCCTTCCTTTCCCGCCGCTTCGGCGGCAAGAAGGAGAAAAAGGCATGAACGGGAAGAACATCATTGAAGTAAGAAACGTGACCATGCGCTTCGGCGGCGTCACCGCCGTGAGCGGTCTCGACATGAACATTCCCGAGGGCGGCATCGTGGGACTCATCGGTCCCAACGGGGCGGGCAAGACCACGGTGTTCAACGTCATCACCGGGTTCTACAGACCCACGGAAGGCGACGTGGTCTTTGCAGGCAGAAGAATCACCGGCATGGCCCCCCATGCCATCTGTTCCCTGGGCATGGCGAGAACCTTCCAGAACATCCGCCTCTTCTACAACGAAACGGCTCTGGAAAACGTGATGATCGGCCGCCATGTACGCCGCAAAAGCCGCTGGTGGGGTTCCGTGCTCGGCCTGCCCGGCACCATGCGCGAGGAACGCGACATACGCGAAAAATCGCGGCAGCTTCTGGAACGCATCGGCCTTTCCGCCTACGCGGGGGAAGTGGCCTCCGGCCTGCCCTACGGCGCGCAGCGCCGCCTGGAAATCGCCCGCGCGCTGGCCACGGAACCGAAGTTCCTGCTGCTCGACGAACCCGCCGCGGGCATGAACCCGCAGGAAAGCCTGGAACTTATGAACTTCATCCGCCAGATACGCGACGAGTTCCATCTGACCATTCTGCTCATCGAACACGACATGAAGGTGGTCATGGGCGTGTGCGAACATATCTGGGTGCTGGAATACGGCAAGCTCATCGCCGAGGGCGACGCCGAGGCCATACGCTCCAACCCGCGCGTCATCGAAGCATACCTGGGCGAGGATGTGAACCATGCTGCAGATTAAAGACCTTCATGTGCATTACGGCGGCATCCATGCCGTCAAGGGCGTGTCGCTTTCCATCCCGCGCGGGAGCGTGGTCACGCTCATCGGGGCCAACGGCGCGGGCAAGAGCAGCATCATCCGTTCCATCGCCGGGCTGGTGAAGGGCGCGAAGGGCGAGATTCTGCTCACCAGAAACGAGGGCGACAAGCCCCTGAACCTGCTGGGCCTGCCCGCCGAGAACATGGTGAGAAACGGCATTGCCCTGAGCCCCGAAGGCCGCCGCATTCTGCCCCATCTCACCGTGGCCGAAAACCTCACCCTCGGCGCGTGGTGCCGCAAGGATGAAGACGGCATCGCCCGCGACAGGGAACTGGTGTACGACATGTTCCCCCGCCTCCGGGAACGGAGCTGGCAGAAAGGCGGCACCCTTTCCGGCGGCGAGCAGCAGATGCTCGCCGTGGGCCGCGCCCTCATGAGCCGCCCCGACCTCGTCATGCTGGACGAACCCTCCCTCGGGCTGGCCCCCCTGCTGGTGCGGGAAATCTTCGACATCATCCGCCGCATCAACGAAAACGGCAAAACCGTGCTCCTTGTGGAGCAGAACGCCTATGCCGCCCTTTCCATTGCGGACTACGCCTATATTCTCGAAACCGGTTCCGTGGTGCTGGAAGGCCCGGGCAGGGACATGCTGAAAAACCCCAAAGTGCGCGAGGCCTACCTCGGCGGCTAGAACAGAGGCCCGACAACCGTTTATGCCTGAAGGCCGGGAACGTTCCCGGCCTTTTCTTTCCCTGCGAAAAAACGCGAACACCGCCCCGCACTGAGGGAAGAGCACGACGAAGGCCGGAGAGGCGGATAACGGCGGAAAAGGCCGCTGCGCGCCTCAAAAGCGCCGAAGAGGAAAACACGGGCCGTTCTCCCCTTCCGCATTCGGCACGGAAACGGCGGGAAACTCGCGACGTTGGCGGGGAAAGACGCTGTTCCTGCCGCTGTGCCATCCGGTCCCCGGCGGAAAAACGGCGCGTACCGTGCCGCCTTTCCGGCAAAAGCCTGACGCAGACGCGCCCGCACACTCGCCGCGCCTCGCCCCCCCGGCGTTTTCCGCCCGCGAAAAAACGCCGCCCGCCCCGAAGGCGCGAACGGCGTTCTTTACGGGGCGCGTTGCGCCCCCTCCCCTGCCGCAGGCGGAAAACCTCCCCTGTAACGGCTACGCCATATAGAATATGACGGCCTGGTCTTCCTTTGCGGCCTCCTCGAAGAATTCCCGCAGTTCTTCCACCGCGTCCCAGACATAGTCGAAGAAATCTTCCTCATCGTCGTCTTCCGTGACGGGATAGATGTCGTTTTCCAGCATCTGCTCCACATCGAAGCGTTCCCGGAAGTCCTCCCGCGTGAGCGCGGCGAGCGCCGGAACCATGGCCTTCACGTCGGAAGCGGAAATGAGCATGGGGGAAAATTCCTCGTCGCCTTCCATGAGCATGTTTCCGCTCAGAACAAGGCGGCTGAGAATATTGTCGTCGTCCCCGCCGTAGGCATTGCCGGCAAGAGTGAAATGCAGGGCGTGCCATGCCTTGTCGATATCCACGATATTATCCTTCTGAGCCTTATCGCAGATGATATCCGACAGCGCAACCGCGCCCCGGCGGATATTCTCGACAGTACTTTCATCCGTTCTGAAGTAATTTCCCGACATTCCCATACATATTCTCCTTAACGTGAACCGTGAAACCATGTATGTTTCACCGCCGCATCAAAGTGCGGCGTCTTCATACGCATGTTGTCCGCACGGCTTTCCGCCGTGCCGTCGGATTCCGTTCCTGTCCCGACAGTCCGCGTTGTGCGGACATGTACGAACGCTTACTCCTTCCTTTCCCGTCATGTTCAATAAAGCACTTATGATTTTCTCCGTCAATGCCTGTACCTCCGCCATGCGGCTGCACGGGTCCGGCCGCATCACCGGGCCGCGCTCCGCGCAGGCCAAGGCGCACGGAAACGGCGGGAACTTGACATCTTCGCCCGTTAAGTTTCTGCTGTTCTGCCGCACGATTCTCTCTTTCCGCCCGCTGCGGCGGGTCCGGCTTTTCAGGTGAAGCATGAAAACAGTTCTTTCCCTTCTCGTATGCCTTGTTCTCGGCCTTTCCTCCCCGACGGGAGCCGCCGCCCGGGAAATCACGGCTTCCGTCTTCCCCGTATGGCTTCTGCTGCGCGAGGTGGCGCGCGACGTGCCCGACGCGCATGTTTCCCTTCTTCTGCCCCCCGGCACGGGCTGCCCCCACGACTATGCCATGACGCCGCAGGACAGGCGCGGCCTCGCCCGGGCGGACGTGCTCGTCATCAACGGCCTCGGGCTGGAAAGCTTTCTCGGGGAAAAGGGACGCGTGGAGGAACTCATGAAGAAAGGTTCCGCCGTCATCGACGTTTCCCGGGGCGTGGAAGGGCTCATGCATGATGAGGACGACGACCACGGCCACAACCACGGGGGCGTGAACCCGCATATTTTTGCAAGCCCGGCCATGATGGAGCGCATGGCCGCCTCTCTGGCAGAGCAGCTTGCCGCGCTGGACCCGGCAAACGCCGCCCTGTACGGGGAAGGCGGCAGGCGCGCCGCCGCGCTCTACGCCGCGCTGGCCGAGGAATGCCGNCCGCCGTCATCGACGTTTCCCGGGGCGTGGAAGGGCTCATGCATGATGAGGACGACGACCACGGCCACAACCACGGGGGCGTGAACCCGCATATTTTTGCAAGCCCGGCCATGATGGAGCGCATGGCCGCCTCTCTGGCAGAGCAGCTTGCCGCGCTGGACCCGGCAAACGCCGCCCTGTACGGGGAAGGCGGCAGGCGCGCCGCCGCGCTCTACGCCGCGCTGGCCGAGGAATGCCGCGCAACCGGCGCGCGCCTTGCAGGCAAGGGCGTGCTCGTGCAGCACGAAATCTTCAGCTACCTTGCCCGCGACATGGGGCTGCGCGTGGACGGCGTGATCCGGCAGGGCGAAGGGCTGGAACCTTCCGCACGCGGTATGCTGACCCTGGTGCGCGCCATACGCGAAAAGGGCACCTCCGCCGTGATTACGGAACCGCAGTACCCCGACCGCGCGGGCAAGACCCTGGCTGCGGAAACGGGCATCACCTGCATTACCCTCGACCCCATGGCGAGCGGCCCGGAAGACGCGCCCCTCGATTATTATGAAAACGTCATGCGCGAAAATCTGCGCATTCTGGAGCAGGCCCTTGGAAGCTGATACCCCCGCCATTGTTTTCGACCATGTGAGCGTGACCAGAAGCGGGCTGAACATTCTCGATCAGGTGAACGCCGTCGTGCCCAGAGGCAGCTGCACGGTGCTCATCGGCCCCAACGGCGCGGGCAAGACCACGCTGCTGCTCGCGCTTCTGGGGGAAGTGAACTACAGAGGCCGCATCACCCTCGGCGGCGGGAAGGGCCTGCGCATAGGCTATGTGCCGCAGAAGCTCATGCTCGACCGGGGTATGCCCTTCACCGTGGCGGAATTTCTGGCCATGGGCGTGCAGAAGCGCCCGCTGTGGCTCGGCATTTCCCGCAGGGCGAAGGACGAGGCCATGGCCCTGCTGGAACAGGTGCACGCCGCGCATCTCATAAAGCGCCGCGTGGGCACGCTTTCCGGCGGAGAAATGCAGCGCGTGCTGCTTGCCCTCGCCCTTCAGCAGAAACCCGAACTGCTGGTGCTGGACGAACCTTCCGCCGGGGTGGACTTCGAAGGCGGCCGCCTGTTCTGCGAACTTCTGGACGATCTGCGCCGCACAAGAAAGTTCACCCAGATCATGGTGAGCCACGACCTCGGCATGGTGGCCCATCACGCCACCTGCGTCATCTGTCTGAAACGGCGCGTCGTCGCGCAGGGAGCGCCCCGGGACGTGCTTACCGGAGAAGTGCTTCAGGCCCTGTTCGGTATGCACATGGGGCTTATCTGCGCGCAGGACCACACCCACGCCATGCCCTCTTCCGGGCACAACCACCACGGGGAGCACCGTCATGCCTGATCTTTCGTGGCTCTTTTCCCTTGCCTCCCACTTCCCGCTGGACGGCATGGACATGCGCTTCATGCAGCAGGCGCTCATCGCCCTTGTGCTGCTCGCCCCCATGACGGCCGCCCTCGGCGTGCAGGTGGTGCATTACCGCATGGCCTTCTTTTCCGACGCGGTGGGCCATTCCGCCTTTGCGGGGGTGGCCACGGGGCTCGTGCTCGGCGTGGACCCGCACCTTTCCATGCCGCTGTTCGGACTCGCGGTGGGGCTCATCATCATGTTCATGCAGCGCTTCAGCGCCCTGCCCTCCGACACCGTCATCGGCGTGGTGTTTTCCGCCGTGGTGGCCGGGGGCCTTGCCGTGGTAAGCCGCAACAACACCATCGCGCGCGACCTGCAGCAGTTCCTTTACGGCGACATCCTCACCATGACGGAAACGGACATCGTGTGGCTGTGCGGGCTGTTCCTGCTCTTCGTGCTTTTCGAGCTTCTCGCCTTCAACCGCCTGCTGTACGCGGGCACGAGCGGCATCATCGCCCGGGCGCACCGCGTGCCCGTGGCCCTGTTCGAATACCTCTTCGCCGCGCTGCTTGCGCTTGTGGTCATGTTCTCCGTCTGGGGCGTGGGCGTGCTGCTCGTCACCGCCATGCTCACCGTTCCCGCAGCCTCGGCCCGCAACTTCGCCAGAAGCGCGGGAGGCATGTTCTGGTGGGCCATACTCGTAGGCACAAGCTCCGCCGTGGCGGGACTCGCCCTTTCCGTCCAGCCCTGGATGGGCACGGCTACGGGGGCCACCATCATTCTCGTATCCTGCCTGTGGTTCCTGGCAAGCGTGGTGGCCGCCTCCGTACGCAACGAACGCCAGGCATAAGGCGGCAAAAAACGCATAACGGGGCCCCGCCCCGCCGAAAAGCCCCGAAGGCCGTGCCCGAGGGGCTTTTCTCTGCCCCGCAGGGAACGGGCCGCACGCCGGAAGCGCAGCGCCGCGCCGGGAACACGCCTGCCCCCCGTCCGCCCTCTCCGACGCCGGGAAAGAGGGCGGACGTCCGTTCCCCTCCGCCTCGTACAAGGCCCGCCGAAGCCGCATACTCCGCCACATCACGGGCGGGCCCGCGCCCTTCTGCCCGGAGCCTCCGGCCCCCTTTTCCCGAAGCAACGGGTGCGCATACGCGCTCCGCATACATGGCTTCGGCAAAGTGCTCCGTTCGGGGAGGATACCTTCCGCTCTGTTCCGCTGAAGCCCTTCTTGATGTTTCTCTGCAACGCGCTACAATAGTTCCGTCATTTTCATGGTATTATTTTACAGCGACACAGACGAGTGCCGGGCTTTCATGCTCCGCTGCGGGCGTAAAGAGAGAATCAGCGCTCCTTTTCCCGCAAACACCGCCCACGGCCGCGCTTTCCCTTTATCCGCCAGATGCGAAGGAGACTCTTGTGGGACATCACCTCATGCTGGAAAAGCAATCCGCCTACGGCCGGATGATCGACAGACTCAACCGCTTCCCCCAGGGCGCGCCGGAATCGGAAACGCTCTACTCCATCCTCAAAATGCTCTTTACGGAAAAAGAGGCCGACCTTGTGGCGCAGATGCCCATACGGCCCTTTACCGCTGCCGACGCCGCAAAGCGCTGGAACATGTCGGAAACGGAAGCGCACAAGATTCTGGACAACCTCGCTTCCCGCGCCATGCTGGTGGATATGGACGTGAAGGGCGAACAGATGTACTGCCTGCCCCCGCCCATGGCCGGATTCTTTGAATTTTCCATGATGCGCGTGAGAAAGGACGTGGACCAGAAAACCCTTGCCGAGCTCTTCAACCAGTACATCAACGTGGAAGAAGACTTCATGCGCGAGCTTTTCGTCACCGGCGATACGGGCCTCGGCCGCGTTTTCGTGCAGGAACCCACGGTGAAGGCACCCTACGCCATGGAGATTCTCGACTGGGAACGCGCCACCCACGTCATTGAAACGGCCTCCCAGTGCGGCATAAGCATGTGCTACTGCCGCCACAAGAAACAGCACCTCGGCACCGCCTGCGACGCGCCCATGGATATCTGCATGACGTTCAACACCGCCGCCCATTCCCTCATCAAGCACGGCCATGCCAGAGAAGTGAGCAAGAGCGAATGCCTCGAACTTCTGCATCAGGCATGGGAACACAATCTCGTGCAGTTCGGGGAAAACGTGCGCGAAGGCGTGAACTTCATCTGCAACTGCTGCGGCTGCTGCTGCGAGGCTCTCGGCGCGGTGAAGCGCTTCCAGATGACGCAGACCATCCATTCCAACTTCATCATGCACATGGACGAATCGGCCTGCGTGAAGTGCGGCCGCTGCGTCGAACTGTGCCCGGTGAACGCCCTGACCATGGTACGGGGCGAAGACGGCTCCCGCCGCGTGGACTTCAATGCGGAACTGTGCCTCGGCTGCGGCGTGTGCACGCGCGGCTGCGCCAAGGGCGCCCTGACCCTCGTGCCCCGGCCGGAACGCACCATCACGCCCCTCAACACCACGCACCGCGCCGTGGTCATGGCCACGGAACGCGGCAACCTGCAGGACCTCATCTTCGACAACCGCATGCTCTTCAGCCACCGCCTGCTGGCGGGCGTGCTCGGCTCCATCCTGCGTATGCCCGCGGTGAAGCGTTCTCTGGCGCAGAAGCAGCTCAAGTCCCGCTTCATCGAAAAAATCTGCGAAAAAATCTGACCGTATGCCGGGCGGAGCGCGCTCCGTCCGGCCCCTGCGGCGTCTCTGCCGCAAGGCAGGCCTGTTCAGAAAAAACTGCCGGGAAAAACTCCGGCCGGGCCGAAGGCCCGCATCCCGCCCTGTACGGAACCGTGCCGAAACCATGCGAAAAACGCCCTTTCGGAAGCGCAGGCCCTGCTGCTCCGCCTCAGAAAGGGCGTTTTTCGTGTCTTCCCGGCAGAGCGCCGGGCCGCCCCCCCGGGCAAGCGATAACCAATGCGTACGGCCGGGCAGCGCCCGCAGGCGGCACGCCCCTGCGGCAGGCGGCACGCCCCTGCGGGCGGCTCTCCCTGCCGGAACCGGGCGGTCGCGGCCGACGGAAGGCCGCGTGCGGCCGAGGCTTTTTTTATCCTTCCGAATCGGCTATCGTGCCCTGCATGAAAAAATTCCTTTTCTTTCTGCTTCTGGCAATGGCTGTCCCCGGCATGGCGGCGGGGGCCGGAAACGAACGCAACGAATCCTTTGCCAAGGCAAAGCGCCTGCTTGAGGACAAGGTGTACGTCGACCACCGCGTCACCGTGTACTGCGGCTATGCCTTCGATGAGGACAAACGCATCTGCCTGCCCGCAGGCTTTACCACGGAAAAGCACCGTCAGCGCGCCGAACGCATGGAATGGGAACACGCCGTTCCTGCGGAAAACTTCGGACGGGCCTTCCCCGAATGGCGTGAAGGCTCCCCCGTATGCGTCGACCGCAAGGGCAAGGCCTACAGGGGCCGCAAATGCGCCGAAAAGGCCAGCCGCGAATACCGGCTCATGCAGGCGGACATGTACAACCTCTTCCCCGCCGTGGGAGCGGTGAACGCCGTGCGGAGCAACAAACAGTATTCCGAACTGCCCGGAGCGGCCCCCGCCTTCGGCTCCTGCCCGGCCAAAGTGGAGGGAAACCGCTTTGAACCGCCGCAGCAGGCCAAGGGCGAACTGGCCCGCGCCGGGCTTTACATGGACGGGGAATACCCCGAATTCCGCCTCAGCCGCCAGCAGAAAAGGCTTTTCGAGGCCTGGAGCAGGCAGGACCCCGTGGATGAATGGGAATGCACCCGGACAAAGAGAATCGAAAAGCTGCAGGGCAACGAAAATGCCGTGGTCAAGAACCTGTGCATAGACGCCGGGCTGTGGCGCTGACATGACGCCTGCGTGCGGCACGCCGAGGGCATGACTGTGCCCCGCGCCCGCCCCTTCCGCAGGAAACGACGGGCGGCAATGCCGAAAGCGGCGCCTGCCTCCGGCAACATGCCGCCTATCCGCCTTCCCGGCGCGGAACGCCGCAGAAAGCGGCCCGGAAAAGGGGCGGGCGAAAGCGCAGGCAACCATGGGGCGGAAGCCGCTTCTGCCCGCAGGCATAACCATGATGCGGACTGCCCGCAGCCGTTTCACGGGGGGAAGCCTTCCCCCGTTCCGCGAACATGCGGCCCGGAAGAAACTGCCCCGGACAGCCTCGGCTTCAGCCGTTCTTGAAACAGGGCCGTAAGCGAAAAGAAACGCCCCAAGCCCTCTACCTCAGAAACAGCATAAAAAAAGAGGCCATGGAAGCAGCGTGCTTTCATGGCCTTTTTGACGGGGTGGTGGACCCGGCAGGCTTCGAACCTACGACAATCCGGTTATGAGCCGGGGGCTCTACCAACTGAGCTACGGGTCCAACAGCGGGAATATGACTCCATTCTCTTCATTTGGCAAGAGAAAAGATGACGCATCCGCCAAAATCTTCCCCCTCCTCGCCCCGGGCGGAAGGTTCCCTCTTTCCGCAAAAGCACGGGCCTGAGGCTCCGCACACCTTCCCGCAGGAAGGATTCCCGCCGGGGACGCGCCCCAGCCGGAGAAAGAGTCAGGACCGCCCCTTCAAGGGGCGGTTTGATTTGACCCTATAAGGGTCTGTTACCCGGCTGCCCTCTTAAGAGGGCTCTGTCTCGACTCTTGCCGAAGAGTTATTTCCTGCTGCTCGTAAACGAGCTGACGGGCCGTTCTACCAGGCTATACTGGTCTGTTATTTTGTCTCGTTCTTCCTGCTCCCTCACATATTTGATGATGGTCGCCTCATTTACTCCCACCGTGCTGACAAAATAACCGGTACACCAGAAATAGCGATTGCCGAACTTGTAGCGCAGATGCGGAAAACTCTCGAATATCATCAGAGAACTCTTCCCTTTCAAATACCCCATGATCTGCGCCACGCTATACTTGGGCGGAATCTTGACGCACATATGAATATGGTCCACACACGCATTTGCTTCCACTATCTCTATTCCTTTGTATTCACACAGTTTTCTCAGAATTTCGCCGATCGTTCTGCGATACCTTCCGTATACCAGCTTGCGTCTGAATTTCGGAGCGAAAACGATGTGATACTTGCAGTTCCAACGGGTATGGTTTAAACTCTGGTCATTCATTATTGGGTTCCTTTGTGTATAGATTTCGAGTCAAGACAACTGGTTATCTCACAAAGGAACCCCTTTTTTAACTTATGTAAAGGCTTCGCCTTTTTGGAACTCCCCGCATAGCGGGGAGTTTTCAGTCTTAAAAAAAGTCGGCCTGTCCGGGAGGGACAGGCCGACTGAGAAGAGGAGAGAAAGAAGAGAGTATGGAACCGTTTCCGTGGTATGACTTTCCACGACTCCTTTCTACAAAATGCCTGAAAAAAGTCACGTTTCAAACTCTTTCCCCTCCCGCAACACTTCGCAAGGCAAAACCCCGCCGCACGGCATGGAGGGGCGGAAAAGAGCGTCGCCTTTTTCCGCCTTCCTTCCCGGCGCACCATGCGGCAGAAAAACGCCCGCCCCAAAACGCCGTGCCTCCCCGTTGCCGGGCGCGGGAGGAAGGCATGACACGTCGACGACAAAAGGCCCGCCCGCAGGGATGCGGACGGGCGGAGCAAAAGGATGAGGGAAAAAGGAGGAGAGTTCCCGACCACCCGGGGGAGGGATGGCCTCAATGATTCCGTTATACGCCGAGGGCGGCACAAGTCACGTTTCAAACTCTTTCTGCGCTGCAATATTATGAAAGCTTTCCTGAAAAACGAAAGAAACGGCGAAAAAGCGCATGATAAAAAAACGCTTCCCCCATGCTCCTGAGCCGGAAAAACGCCGTACCGTGAGGGAAACATTTGCCTTTTCACATGGGCGCGGCTATGATGAGTCATATTTCCGGCCCCGGCTCCGCATCGGGGAAGAACGGAATAACCTGCCTTTCCCTACAGAACGGTAAGCACAGGAAGGACGTGCCATGAAAAAAATCTACACTCTCGGACTCATCGCCACCCTGATGCTCGGCAGCGGCTGCGCCATGCAGAGCAACACGGGCAAGGGCGCGGCCTACGGCACCGCCGGCGGCGCTGCCGCAGGCGCCATTCTCGGCCAGATCATCGGCGGCAACACCAAGTCCACCCTCATCGGCACCGCCGCAGGCGCGGTGATCGGCGGCCTTGCCGGAACGGGCATCGGCGCCATGATGGATAATCAGGAAAGCGACATGCGGCAGGCTCTGGCCAATTCCGAGGCCGTCGCCGTTCAGCGCCAGGGCGACGCGCTCGCCCTCACCTTCAAGAGCGACTTCACCTTTGCGGTGAACTCCTCCTCCATCCGCCCCGGCATGTATTCCGAAATCGACCGCATCGCGCAGGTGCTCTCCCGCTATCCGCAGACCACCATCACCGTCATCGGTCATACCGACAGCACGGGTTCGGAATCCTACAATCAGCAGCTTTCCGAACGCCGCGCCGACAGCGTGAAGAACGCCCTGGTACAGCGCGGCATTTCGCCTTCGCGCATTTCCGCCATGGGCTACGGAGAAAGCGCCCCCATTGCCGACAACAACACCGAATACGGACGCCAGCAGAACCGCCGCGTGGAAGTCCGCATCAACCCCGTACAGTAACAGCCGCAGGGCCCGCAGAACCGCTGCGGGCCTTTTTCCGTCAGCCTGAACCGGGAATGCCCCCTCACGGGGCCGCTCTGTCCCCGGTCATGCCGCGCCATGCCCGGCGCTTCTTCCTCCGCCCCCCGCCTTCTCCGCTCCGCTCAGCTTCCGCCGTTCCGTTCCGCCCCATGAAGGAATATATCCTTATGTTCGCCGTGGCCTTTCTGGCCGCCACGCTTTTTCCCGCACAGTCCGAAGCCGTGCTGGTGGCGCTCGTGGCCGAAGGGGAACATTCCCTCTGGGGACTTGTGGGAACGGCCACCCTGGGCAACAGTCTGGGTTCCGCCCTCAACTGGTACCTGGGCTCCCTCTCCCACCGTTTTCTGCACAGCCGCTGGTTCCCCATAAGCGAAGCCAGGCTCCGCAAGGCCGAAACCTGGTACCACACCTACGGCCGCTGGTCGCTGCTCTTGAGCTGGGTTCCCTTCATCGGAGATCCGCTCACCTTTGCGGCAGGAGTACTCCGGGAACCCTTCGTCTCCTTCTTTGCCCTCACCCTGACGGCCAAGCTCTGCCGCTATCTCGTGCTCGTGGGGGCGTATCTGGCCCTTTTCTAGCATCCTTGCCCTTCCCTCCCGAAGCGGCCGGAAGGCGCATAGAGGCCCGTCTCTCCCGCCCCCGTCCCCCTGCGCGAAGCGGAGCTTCCGCGCCCCTGTCCGTCCATGCCGGACGCCCACGGCGGCAAAGCGCCGCAGCAGAAAGGCGGCCCGCCGGGAGGGCCTGCCCGCTTCTTCTGCGGGCTTTCGTTTCCCTCTGCCCGGAATGGCGGAAGGCGCAAAGCCCCGCATCCTGAGGCGCGCCTCAAAGACGGCAGCGCCGGTCACGCCGCTTCATCCGTGCCGGTACGGCACTTTCTCCGCATTCTTTTTCCCCGGGACGGGAGCCGGAGAGCTCTCCGCAGGGGGAAAGAAAACCATGACCTGCCGGAGAGAAAAGCCGGTCCGCCCCGCGCTCCACCGCCGGAAGGCGCATACGAAAAGGCCCCGCCTCCTTTTCAGGAGACGGGGCCGTATGTGTGGTCTGGTGTCAGCCGGAGGGCTTACTTCACTTCGGTGAAGTCGGCGTCGACCACGTCGTCGTCCTTCTTCTCGCCGCCCTGGGCCTGCTGGCCGCCCTGGGCACCTTGGGCGCCCTGCTGGGCCTGAGCGTTCTTATAAAGCTGTTCCGCCAGCTTGTGGGAAGCCTGGGACAGGTCTTCGGAGGCCTTCTTGATGGCGTCGGTATCGGAGCCTTCCATGGCCTTCTTCAGAACTTCGGTCTTGCTTTCCACATCGGCCTTCACCGCGGGGTCGACCTTGTCGCCGAGGTCCTTGAGGGACTTTTCGGTGGCGTAGATGAGGGCGTCGGCCTGGTTGCGGGCTTCGATGTTTTCCT
Source organism: Mailhella massiliensis (assembly GCF_900155525.1). Classification (NCBI taxonomy): domain Bacteria; kingdom Pseudomonadati; phylum Thermodesulfobacteriota; class Desulfovibrionia; order Desulfovibrionales; family Desulfovibrionaceae; genus Mailhella; species Mailhella massiliensis. Next base: position 168,924 of record NZ_LT706952.1, on the reverse strand, counting down.
GCTTCTTCTTGTCTTCGGCGGCGTTGGCTTCGGCTTCACGCACCAGCTTGTTGATTTCTTCCTCGCTGAGGCCGGAAGAAGACTTGATCTGGATGGACTGTTCCTTGCCGGTGCCGAGATCCTTGGCGGACACGTTCACGATGCCGTTGGCGTCGATATCGAAGGTGACTTCGATCTGCGGGACGCCGCGGGGAGCCGCAGGAATGCCCGTGAGCTGGAAGTTGCCCAGCGTCATGTTGTCGGCCGCCATGGGACGTTCGCCCTGGAGCACATGGATGTCCACGGCGGGCTGGTTGTCGGCCGCGGTGGAGAAGGTCTGGCTCTTGCGGGTAGGAATGGTGGTGTTGCGGTCGATCAGCTTGGTGAACACGCCGCCCATGGTTTCAATACCGAGGGAGAGCGGGGTCACGTCGAGCAGCAGCACGTCCTTCACGTCGCCGGTGAGGATGGCGCCCTGGATGGAAGCACCCATGGCCACCACTTCGTCGGGGTTCACGGAACGGTTGGGTTCCTTGCCGAAGAATTCGCCCACCTTCTTCTGCACCAGAGGCATACGGGTCATGCCGCCCACGAGCACCACTTCGTCGATTTCGGAAGCGGAGAGACCGGCGTCGGCAAGAGCCTTGCGGCAGGGTTCGATGGAGCGTTCCACAAGATCCATGACCATCTGTTCCAGCTTGGCGCGGGAGAGCGTCATCATGAGATGCTTGGGGCCGGAGGCGTCGGCCGTGATGAAGGGCAGGTTGATCTGCGTTTCCAGAGAGTTGGAAAGTTCCTTCTTCGCGTTTTCGGCCGCTTCCTTCAGGCGCTGCAGAGCCATGCGGTCCTGCGAGAGGTCGATGCCGTACTGACCCTTGAATTCGTCCACCATGTAGCGGATGATGCGCTGGTCGAAGTCTTCGCCGCCGAGGAAGGTGTCGCCGTTGGTGGCGCGCACTTCCACGACGTTGTCGCCCACTTCGAGGATGGAGATATCGAAGGTGCCGCCGCCGAGGTCGTACACGGCGATCTTTTCATTGGCCTTGCGGTCGAAGCCGTAGGCCAGAGAGGCGGCCGTAGGTTCGTTGATGATACGCTTCACATCGAGGCCCGCGATCTTGCCGGCGTCCTTGGTGGCCTGACGCTGGGCATCGTTGAAGTAGGCGGGAACGGTGATGACCGCTTCGGTCACGGGTTCGCCGAGGTAGGCTTCCGCATCCTTCTTGAGCTGACCGAGGATGACGGCGGAAATTTCCTGGGGGCTGTAGTCGTGCCCGTCCACACGCACGGCGGCGTCGCCGTTGGCGGAAGCCACGATGGCGTAGGGGGCGTGCTGCATCCAGTGCTGCACTTCGGGAGCGTCGGCGCGGCGGCCCATGAGACGCTTCACGGCAAAAATGGTGCGGTCGGGGTTGGTCACGGCCTGGCGCTTGGCGGTTTCGCCGACCAGACGTTCCTTATCGGTAAAAGCGACGATGGACGGAGTGGTCCGGCCGCCATTGGGATTGGAGATGCACTTGGGCTCCTTGCCTTCCATCACATAAACGCAGCTGTTGGTGGTGCCAAGGTCGATACCAATAATCTTGCCCATACTATATTTCCTCCTCAATTCTTGCTTGGTTGGGGTAAGGGGCGCCGTCCGGCGCGCTCGCTTACAGGCAATAGGTAATTCCGTTTTGTTCTCCGTCTAGGGGGGGAAAGACAACTTTTTTGAAAAAATCGCCCCGTGCGGCCCGGATTTCGCCTTTTTTGCGCCATGCAGGACCCCGGCCCGCCCTTCCCCGGCCCCGGGGAGAAGGCCCCTCTCCGCCTTTCCCGCCCCCAAAAGGCCGTTCGGCCTTCTCCCAGGGCCGGGCGGCAGGAGAAAGCCTGCCGAAGCGTGGGAGCGGCGCGTTCCGCATCTCTTCTTCCGGCAAAGCCGGCGGAATCCCGCTCCATGGCGCAAGGGGGACATGCCCGCCCGCCCCATGCCGGAACGCTCCTTAAAAAGAAAAGGGAGGAAATCCTCCCTGAAAAAAACCATCGCCCGCCCGGAAGGCACGCCCCTGCCGCAGCAGGCACGCGCTCCGCTTCCCGGCACGGGGAGGGCAGGCTCCCCAAAACTCAGCGGGAAGCGCCCTCCAGCGCCTCGAGCACGGCATGGAGGGCGGCAACATCCATCTGCCCCGGAGCGCTGGCCCTCTCCGCCGCGCCGAAGGTGGCGGCGCTGCCGAAGAAGCGCCCGCTCACGCGGCTGATGACGCCGAGCGGCCCCATGCTCATGGTGATGAGGGGGCGCCTTGCCCGGGCAAAGGCCTCCTGCGTGGCGGAAAGCAGGGTGAGCACGTCGGCCGGACTTTGCGGCATGACGGCGATCTTGGCGATGTCCGCCACCAGTTCTTCCTGCATGAAGAGCAGGCGGCGCACGATTTCCTTCTTCCCGGGCGTGGCGTGAAAATCGTGATTGCTGGCCACCACGGGCACGTTGCAGGCATGGGCGCGGGCTATGATGTCCTTTGCCTCTCCGGTACGGAAGAAGGCCTCCACGTCCAGAAGGTCGACAAGGCCGCTTTCGCACAGCAAAGCGCAGAGCGGAGCGTAGTCTTCCGCGTCGAGGGGGCGCTTTCCGCCTTCATCCGTGGTGCGGAAGGTGGCCAGAAGCGGCACGGAAAGTTCCCCGCGCAGCATGCGCAGGGCCTCCTTCACGGCTCCTTCATCCACAGGGGCGGGAGCGCCGAACATGTCCACCCGCCATTCCGCCATGTCCGCAGGCAGAGAACGGAGCTTCCGCGCCTCCTCGCGCAGGCCCTCCATGGTGGAAGACGTAAGGGGAACGATGATGCGGGGACTGCCCCCGCCTATATCCAGACGGCCGACTCGAACCATATCCGCAGGCATGGAAAACATCCTGAAAAAACGGCAGACAACAGGCGCCGTGCGCCCTGCCGGAAGACGCACGGAAAAAGCGCGCAAAAAACCGAGCCGGACGCGCGCCTCTTCCGGCAGCGAAAACGGGACGCCGCCGGAAAAAATCGCGCGCCCGCAGCAAAGCTCTGCGGAAAAAGCCCCTGCCTGCGCCGCATCGGCCGCGCCCCCGCCGCTTCCGGGCAGAGGACGCATGACGAAATCCGGCGCGGAAAACAGCGCCGGAACCGCAGACGCAAGGGCGTTTTCAGGCCTTCCGGCCGCAGGGAGACTCAGAGCCAGGGCTCGTTGTCGGCTTCATCAAGGAATTTATAGGAGCGCACATAAATCTGGCGCTGGCCTTCTTCCATGACCTTGCACAGAAGTTCCACGGGGGAACCGACCATTTCGGCCAGATCCGCGCCGGCGCCGCGCGGAAAAATGGGCCATTCCTGTTCTTCGCCGTCAAGAAGCGCTACGCGGCAGGGGCCGCCTTCAAGGGGGGAAACTGTACCTCTGAGTGTGAGCGGAGCGGAACTCATGCAAAAAGCCCTCAAAACATCGTGAAATCGTTGGCCCGCAAGGGGTCAGCGGAAAGCCGCCGCAGGGGCGGGCGTTCCTTGTACTGTGTTTGTTACAGTTCAGTTTTCTTGTCAAGACGGATGCGGCACAAAAAGCTGCCGGAAAACAAAATCTTCGCCCTCTCCCGCCTGCCGGAGGGCGCGCCATTGACCTTTCCGTTCAAGGCGCGCTAGGAACGGTGTGGGCGAAGGCCCGATGAAAACAACCATGCGAGGGCGTATGATCACCACTCAGGGCATATCCTCAAGCCTCTCCCCCCAGCGCGAGCTGCCCATAGGCCTTTTCGATTCCGGCGTGGGCGGCATGACGGTGCTGCGCGCCATGAGGGAACAGCTTCCCAACGAGTCCTTTCTCTATCTGGGCGATACGGCCCGCATGCCCTACGGCACCAAGGGCGTGGAAACCGTGCGGAAATACTGCCTTGAAGCCGCCGCGAAACTGGTGGAAAGGGGCATCAAGCTCCTTGTGGTGGCCTGCAACACCGCCACGGCGGCCGCGCTCCCCCAGCTTCAGGCCGCCTGCCCCGGCATGGACGTGGTGGGCGTGGTGGAACCCGGGGCCGAAGCCGCCTGCCGGGCCACCAGAAGCGGCTACATCGCCGTCATCGCCACAAGCGGAACCATACGCGGCCGCGCCTACGAGGAAGCCATACTGCGCCGCATGCCTGACGCGCGCATTTCCGCCAAGGCCTGCCCGCTCTTTGTTTCCATGGCGGAAGACGGCCTGCTGGAAGGGCCGCTGGCCGAAGCGCTGGCCGCCCGCTACCTCGACCCCATTTTCCGCAATCCGCGGGAACAGGGGCTGGAAGTGCCCGACACCCTCGTGCTGGCCTGCACCCACTTCCCCCTGCTCAGAAACGCCATCGCCCGCGCTGCGGGAGAAGGCGTGACCATTGTGGATTCCGCAAGCAACACCGCTCGCGAAGTGCGCGCCCTGCTGCAGAAAAAGCACCTTGCGCGCGGTTCCGGCCCCAACGTGGGCATGCCGCTCTGCCCCGGCTCCGTGCGCTTTCTCACCACGGACGACGTGCCCCGCTTCACCCGCATGGGCGAACTTTTCCTGGGCATTCCCATTGCACCCTGTACCGTGGAACTGGTGGAACTCTGATGCCGCGCCTCAAGCTTACCCTTGCCTATGTGGGCACGCATTATCACGGCTGGCAGATACAGGCCTGGAAGGACAGAGAAGACCCGCCCACCGTACAGGCCTTTGTGGAAAAGGCCGTTTCCCAGGTGGCGGGCAGGCCCACCCATGTGCAGGCTGCGGGCCGCACCGACGCGGGCGTTCACGCCGACGCGCAGGTGGCCCACTGCGACATTCCCGAGGAACGGACCCATGTGCGCTGGAAGCTCGCGCTGAACACGCTCCTGCCCCGCGACATCCGCGTCATGGACGCATGCCTCGTGCCGGACGACTTCGACGCCTGCTTCAGCGTGAAGCGCAAGATATACACCTATTCGCTGTGGCTCGACCACATCTGCACGCCGCCGAAGCTCTACCCCTTCGTGTGGGCCTGCGGCCCCTTCGACATCGACCGCTTCGACGCGGCCGTTCCCTACCTTGTGGGGGAACACGACTTTGCGGCCCTGCAGAATGCGGGCACCCCGCACAAGAGCACGGTGCGTACCCTCTACTCCATACGGCGCACGCCCGCGCGCACGCCGTATGCGGCCCTGCCCGAAAACTGCCTGAACATCGACGTGCGCTTCGAGGGCAACGGATTCCTCAAACAGATGGTGCGCAACCTCGTGGGGCTCATGGTGGCCTGCGGCCGCGGCAGATTCGAGCCTGAGCGCATTCCCGAACTTCTGGAATCAAAAAACCGGCGGCTCGCCCCCTTCACCGCTCCGCCTCAGGGCCTGACCATGACGCGGATATGGTATGAGGGAGAACCCATGCCCGAAGGATGGGAAGCATGAAAACCATACTCGTTCCCGAAGAAGACGACGGCGCAAGGCTCGACCGCGCTCTCGCCCGTCTGACGCCGGACATGGGGCTTCGCGGCCGCCGCAGGCTCTGCGAGATGCACCTTGTCCTTGTGAACAGCAGGGAGGCCGCAGCCTCGTACAAGGTGCGCGCAGGCGACAGCCTCGCTCTTTGTAAAGAAGCCCCTGACGGGGAAAAAGAGGCCCTCCCCCGCGCCGACGCGCCCCGCCTTGTGGCGCGCACGAAGCACCTGGCCTTTCTGTACAAACCTGCGGCCATGCACACCGAATCTCTGGCAGGCAAGCCCGGGGAAAGCCTGGAGGCCGCGCTTGAGGCTATGCTCGGCTGCCGGGCCCGCCTTCTGAACCGGCTGGACTTCGCCACCTCCGGCATTACGGCCGCGGCGCTCTCCCCTGCGGGGGAAGAGGCGTACCGGGCCGCGCAGGATGCGGGGTTGACGCAGAAGCGCTACCTTGCCCTGCTGGAAGGGAACATGCCCCGCCCCGTGCTGGCCGACCGCAGGCTCCTTCTGAAAAACCGCAGCCGCGTGCTCGTGGAACTCGAACGCCACCCCGACGCGCGCCGCCACACGCACATCACGCCCCTTGCCGTCATGGAGGCCGCGCCTGTTCTTGCCGCGCTGGGGCTGCCCGCATCCGGCAGCGCGCCGGAAAGCATCACCCTTGCCGGATGCGTCATTTTAAAAGGCGCGCGGCATCAGATACGCGCCCACTGCGCCTTTTGCGGCTTCCCCCTCGCGGGAGACGGCCGCTACGGCGCAAAGACTGTCCCGGAGGGGGAGGAACGCTTCTTCCTCCATCACGGCCGCCTCATTCTGCCGGAAGCGGATGCCTTCTGCCTGCCGCCGTGGCTGGACGCGCTGGATGAGGAAGCCGCGCGCCGGGCACGGCTCTGGCTGAAAGCCTGAGGAAGATTCCGGCTCCAGAACGCCTGAAGATACGAGTCAGGACCGCCCCTTCAAGGGGCGGTTTGATTTGACCCTATAAGGGTCTGTTACCCGGCTGCCCTCTTAAGAGGGCTCTGTCTCGACTCTTGCCGAAGAGTTATTTCCTGCTGCTCGTAAACGAGCTGACGGGCCGTTCTACCAGGCTATACTGGTCTGTTATTTTGTCTCGTTCTTCCTGCTCCCTCACATATTTGATGATGGTCGCCTCATTTACTCCCACCGTGCTGACAAAATAACCGGTACACCAGAAATGGCGATTGCCGAACTTGTAGCGCAGATGCGGAAAACTCTCGAATATCATCAGAGAACTCTTCCCTTTCAAATACCCCATGATCTGCGCCACGCTATACTTGGGCGGAATCTTGACGCACATATGAATATGGTCCACACACGCATTTGCTTCCACTATCTCTATTCCTTTGTATTCACACAGTTTTCTCAGAATTTCGCCGATCGTTCTGCGATACCTTCCGTATACCAGCTTGCGTCTGAATTTCGGAGCGAAAACGATGTGATACTTGCAGTTCCAACGGGTATGGTTTAAACTCTGGTCATTCATTATTGGGTTCCTTTGTGTATAGATTTCGAGTCGAGACAACTGGTTATCTCACAAAGGAACCCCTTTTTTAACTTATGTAAAGGCTTCGCCTTTTTGGAACTCCCCGCATAGCGGGGAGTTTTCAGTCTTAAAAGAAAGGCCGCCGCGCCATGCGCGACGGCCTTCGTCATTTCTGAATAAACGCTCCGTTACTGGCGTTCCTTCTCCCATTCCTCCTGGCAGGAGAGGCACAGGCCCACGCCGGGAATGGCCTTGAGCCGGGCCTCGGGAATGGGTTCGCCGCATTCGCGGCAGCAGGGCTTGCCGTCTATCCACTCCGGGCCTTCCTGATAGCCGACATTGGCGGCCTGCCGCAGTGCGGATTCACGTTCAATTCGTTCCAGTTCCGTAGCCTGATCAAACACATCCATAATTATGCTCCTGAAAAACTCTCCCGCGCAGGCGGGAAAAGAGCGTAAGGCAAGGCGCGCCCAGAGCGCGCACGGATTTGGGGAGATCCTCCCCGGGACCGCGGTTACAGAGAATGCGGAGCAGCCAGAAGCTCCGCCGGTATCTTGACCACCAGCTTCTTCACCCTGCCGGAAGCGGCTCTGAGACAGGGCATGTGGGCTTCCCCGGGCATGACGAGGGCGAACATGCCCGGCGTGAGGTGGGCGCGGGCCGCGCACGCGGGCTTATCCTCATAGAAGGCGAGATCGCGCGCTTCGTCACGCATACTTTCTTTTTCATCCCCGCGGAGAAAAAACACGTTGATGAACTCATCGCCCGAAAGCACGGCCTGTATGTCGGCCATGCGATCATGGCTTTCGTAGCGGGCCCGGGATTCCTCCCTCGGCTCGTAGCTTTCCACATTGGCCGCGACGCCGCCCTTCTCCGGGCCGCCCGCCAGAAGGTAACGGCCGTCCGGCAGGTTTTCCCCCTGACGGACAAGCTCCATGAGTTCGGGATAAAGGGCGCTCCAGCACTCTCCGAGAGGGTACTGCGCGCCGCGTTCGAAGGTATCGATAATCATCGGGGCAAACTCCACAAAACACATGCGCCGGATCATCCGACCATGCTTGACGATGGGCGAGAATGCCTTGTGCGGCAGGCAATGTCAAGAGCCGGGAAGCGCGTTCTGCAGGGAAAAAAGGCCCCGGGAACATCCCCTTTCCCTGCGGAAAAAGCGCCTTCGGAAAGGCCGGTATATACCCTTATGCCCGAAAAGCGCAACGCTGCGCCGCGCCTGCGGCGCCCGCGCCGGGAAAAAAGCCCCGCCGCCGGATGCTTTTTCCTGAAAAGTCTTATTTTACCAAACGGTTCCGGCCTGTTATCTTCTCCTTTCCTTCCCGTCGGCCCCCAAAGACGCGACAGAAGGACTCGTGAGGCCCCGAAACGCCCGGACGACGGGCCCGGCGCACCGGCACATTCCCCCCGCAGGAGCGAAACACCATGGGAAACATCTACGGATACATCCGCATATCGAGCACGGAACAGAACGAACGCCGCCAGATTATGGCGCTGGAACAGTACCCCCTGCCCATGACCGGCATCTACATGGACAAGATGTCGGGCAAGGACTTTCACCGCCCGCAGTACCGGGCCATGCTCCGCCGACTCAGGCCCGGAGACCTCGTATGCGTGACCAGCATCGACAGGCTGGGCCGCAACTATGAGGAAATACAGAGGCAGTGGCGCATCCTCACCAGAGAAAGAAAGGTGGATATTCTGGTACTCGACATGCCCCTGCTCGACACCCGGCGCGACAAGGACCTTCTCGGCACCTTCATCGCCGATCTCGTGCTTCAGGTGCTTTCCTTCGCCGCCCAGAACGAAAGGGAAAACATACGCAGACGCCAGGCCGAAGGCATTGCCGCGGCCAGGAAAAAAGGCGTCCGTTTCGGAAGGCCGCCCAAACCTCTCCCCGCAGAATTTCCGGCCGCGCTCCGGCTATGGACAGAAGGAAAAATCACCCTGGCCGACGCCGCACGCTCCTGCCGCATGGCGAAATCCTCCTTCCGGTACAGGGCCATGCGGGAAATGAAATTCCGCTGAGACGGAAAAGTGTACTTTTTTGTCCCTCGGCCTCCGGGAACGCAACGGTTTTCATTCTAATGCAAAATCATTCATCATTCCAGTAAAAAATACCCCTCCGGCACGGTGCGCGAACTATTTTTTCTCATTCGAAAAAGTACATTTGATTCCCCGCTCCGTTCCTTTTACCCGGAGAAAAAATATGTACGCTCAGGAAAAACGTCCCTTTGGGTCTGTACCTCAAAGACATCGCACATAAAGAAATCTCATCCTTCCGCATGGGTCTTCCTTTCCGCGCCATGCGCCGCACAACATGCCGCTGATACGGATTTTTTGAGAAGATACTGCACGGATACAGATTCCGCGCCTGCGTTCCCTGCACGGTCATGCAGCTCGAACAGGCGTGACGCACGTCCCGTACCCGGCCTTTTCCCGCACGCTCCGGCCTCTTTCTGCCCGGCTCTCCACGCCCGGCCGGTCTCCCGAAGGACCCGCCGACATTCAGGCAAGGCGAAGGCCGCGCAGGAGCCTGCCTCCGCCTTGCCCATGAAGGACACGGAAAGTTCGTCCATCTCTTCCTCACGGAGAAAGCCATGCGCACCGCAGTCCCCCTGCTTCTGTGTCTGCTTCTTTATGCCGCGCCGGCCGCCCCCCTGGACGCGGCGGAACCCTTCCCCGCCTGGGGCGCTTCCCCGGGCGAGGTGCTCGACATGCGCCGCCCCCGCCTTGTTGCCTGCGAAGAAAGCAGAAGCCTGCTCTTCCCCCTTTCCGTGTACGCCGTACTCACGCAGGAACAGGTGAACGGGCGCCCCGCCTCCGTCCTCTACGGCTTTTCCGGCGGCGCGCTGCTGGAATACGCCGTTTCCTTCCACGGCGATTGCCGGAGCCTTTACGCCGAGCTGAAAGCCGGGCTTCAGGCTTCCTGCCGCCCGTACCGCGGCCCGTACTTTCCCGGTATCGACGATGCCTTCATCAATGAGAATGAGGACACGCTCTACCTGCTGCTGCCCGGCAGGGAGGCCGTGCTCTATGCGCTGGATATGCGCGCCTACGCCCGCCATGTCCGCCCTTCCGCCGGAGAAAACGGACGACGCGCCCTCCGGCGGCCGGTCTCCCTCCCGGCATCCTGAAAAGCAAAAACCGGAACAGCGCGGCGAACGAGGCGACATCCGCCGGTAAAAAGCATCCTCCTCACCAGACCACGCGGATACGCTTCCTTCCGGCAATAACGACACGTTGCGGGACGCCCGGAACAAGGGCATGAAAAAACGCCATGGAAATTCCATGGCGTTTGTTGCGGCTCCCGGGCCCCTGCGGGCCCTGTCGTGCCGGGGCGGCCCTTCCTTCATGCGGGAAAGGCGCGCCCTGCAAAAAACCTAGTCTGCGCCCTTGGCCCTGCTTTCGCAGTAGATGCAGCGGTAGACGCGGTTTTCCCTGTCGGTGAGCTTGAAGATGTGGGGCAGTTCCTGTTCCGTGGAGGTGATGCAGCGCGGGTTCTTGCAGCGGATGACGTTCACCACCCGTTCGGGAAGTTCCACGCTGAACTTGCGGTCGAGCCTGCCGTCGCGCACGATGCTCACGGTGATGCCCGGGTCCACATAGCCCAGCACCGCAAAGTCGAGGTCGATGATTTCGTCGATCTTGATGATGTCCTTGCGGCCCATCTTGCGGCTGGTCACGTTCTTGAGAACGGCCACGGAGCACTGAAGCTTGTCCAGATGAAGAATCTGGTACAGCTCCATGCTGCGGCCCGCCTTGATATGGTCGAGAACGATGCCGTTGGAAATTGCGTCGATGACCATTTAGTTCACCCCCAGCAGTTTCATGATGAGCGCCATGCGCATGTATTTGCCGTTCATGACCTGCCGGAAGTAGGCCGCGCGCGGGTCGTCGTCCACAGCCACGGAGATTTCGTTCACGCGGGGCAGCGGGTGCATGATGCACATGTCGCTTTTGGCGCCGTTCAGCTTCTCGGGCGTGAGGATGTAGCTGTCCTTCAGGCGGATGTAGTCGGCTTCGTTGAAGAAGCGTTCCTTCTGCACGCGGGTCATGTACAGAACGTCGAGCTGCGGCATGGCGGCCACGAGGTCGGTGGTCTCCTCGTAGGCGATGCCGTTTTTCTCCATCACGTCCTTGCGGATGTAGCCGGGCAGGCGCAGTTCATCGGGCGAGATGAGCACGAACTTCACGCCCTTGTAGCGGGACATGGCCGCAATGAGCGAATGCACGGTACGGCCGAACTTGAGGTCGCCGCAGAGGCCGATGACCAGATTCTCCAGCCTGCCCTTCTCGCGCCAGATGGTGAGAAGGTCGGCAAGGGTCTGCGTGGGATGGTTGTGCCCGCCGTCGCCCGCGTTGATGACGGGCACCGGGGACTTCATGGAAGCCACGAGCGGCGCGCCTTCCTTGGGGTGACGCATGGCGATGATGTCGGCGTAGCAGCCCACCACCTGCACGGTGTCGGACACGCTCTCGCCCTTGGAGGCGGAAGAGCTCTGCGCTTCGGAAAAGCCGAGCACCTGGCCGCCGAGTTCGTACATGGCGGCTTCAAAGCTCAGGCGCGTGCGGGTGGAAGGTTCGAAGAACAGCGTGGCCAGCTTTTTGCCCGCGCACTTGTGGGCGTAGACTTCGGGACGGGCGATGATGTCCAGCGCCGTGGCAAGGAGCTTTTCGATGTCCTCCGTGGACAGGTCGCGGATATCGATGAGGCTTTTCATGTTACGCACCGATCCAGCTTTCATCGGAAGGATTGTTGCGGAAGGCGATGAGGCGCGCCACGTCTTCCTGACGGATGTAGCCCGTTTCCGCAGCCACGGCCGCGATGGTGTCGAAATTGGTGAGGCTCACGTTCTTTACCGAGGCTTCGGCCAGACGGTCCAGCCCCTTCTTCATGCCGTAGGTGAAGATGCTGGCCACGCCGAGCACCTCGGCTCCGGCTTCGCGCAGCACCCTGACCACGTCGAGCACGCTGCCGGCCGTGGAGATGAGGTCTTCGATGACCACCACCTTCTGCCCGGGCTCCAGGCGGCCTTCAATCTGATTGCCGCGGCCGTGATCCTTGGCGCTGGAGCGCACATAGCCCATGGGCAGGCCCATGATGTGGCCCACGATGGCCGCATGGGCGATGCCCGCCGTGCTCGTGCCCATGAGCACTTCACATTCGGGGTATTCCTCGCGCACCACGGCGGCAAGGGCGTTTTCCACATCGTTGCGCACTTCGGGCGCGGTGAGGGTCAGGCGGTTGTCGCAGTACACGGGGCTTTTGATGCCGCTGGCCCAGGTGAAGGGTTCGTCGGGGCGGAAGAACACGGCCCTGATGGAAAGCAGATCCTTGGCGATGAGTTTTTCGCGGGATTCCATGCTGATGCTCCTTCGTTATGCTGATGCTTGTTCGTTTCTCTTATACATGGCCGGGCCTTCCGGGCCCGGAGGCAAAAGGCGCGGCTGCGCCCGACAGAGGCAGGGCACGGAAGAAACCGGAAAAACGGCGTCTTCCTGCCGGAAAAAGGGGAAGCTCGGCGCCTCCCCTTGAACACTCAGCCCAGAAATTCCTTCACGCAGCGGCGGTAGGCTGCCACGGGATCGGCGGCCTGCGTGATGGGACGGCCCACCACGATGAAGTCGGACCCGAGTTCCCGCGCCTTCGCGGGAGTGGTCACGCGCACCTGATCGCCCTTCTCCCCTTCGGCAAAGCGCACGCCGGGAGTCACGGTAAGGAAGGAGGAACCGCACACCTCGTGCACGCGGCCCGCTTCCAGCGGAGAGCAGACCACGCCGTCCAGCCCGGCTTCGCGCGCGCGGGAGGCATAGTGCATGACCACTTCCTCCATGGGGCGTTCGATGAGCAGGTCGGAACGCATCCTCTCCTCGCTGGTGGAGGTGAGCTGCGTCACGGCGATGAGCAGCGGCCTTGTGCCGTCCGGCCGGGTGAGGCCCTTCAGGGCGTCCTGCATCATGGCCACGGTGCCCGCGGCGTGCAGGTTGCACATGTCCACGTCCAGCGCGGAAAGCACGGCCATGGCCTTGCGCACCGTGTTGGGAATGTCGTGCAGCTTGAGGTCGAGGAAGATCCTGTGCCCCCTGGCCTTGACGGCGCGCACGATGTCCGGCCCTTCGGCATAGTACAGTTCCATGCCTATCTTCACAAAGGGCTTCTCTTCGGTGAACAGGTCGAGAAAATCCATGACCTCGCGCCTTCCGCTGAAGTCGCAGGCCACCATGACGTCTTTCTTCGGCAAAGTCATCAGTGCGCTCCTCCGATGATGTCTTTGAGGGAATCCATGCCGTACCGTTCCATGACGGCGGGCAGCTCTTCCAGAATATGCGGGCAGGCCCACGGGTCCACCAGATTGGCGGAACCGATTTCCACGGCCGTGGCCCCGGCCAGCATCATTTCCACAACGTCGTACGCGCTCGTCACGCCGCCCATGCCGATGATGGGCAGCTTCACGGCCTCATACACCTGATAGACCATGCGAAGCGCCACCGGGAATATGGCGCTGCCGGAAAAGCCGCCCATCTTGTTGGCGATGACGGGCTTTCTCGTGCGCAGGTCGATGCGCATACCGAGCAGCGTGTTGATGAGGCTTATGCCGTCCGCCCCGGCTTCCGCGGCGGCGACGGCAATGGGCACGATGTCCGTCACGTTGGGCGAAAGCTTCACATACACGGGCTTTTTCGTGGCGGCCTTTGCGGCCTTCGTCACGGCGGCGACGCCCAGAGGATCGGTGCCGAAGCTCATGCAGCCGTTGTGCACGTTGGGGCAGCTCACGTTGAGCTCAATGAGGCCCACCTGCTCCACTTCGTCTATCTTCGCGCAGCACTCGGCGTATTCCTCCACGGAAAAGCCGCCGATGTTGGCGATGACCTTCTTATGAAAGCACTCGGCAAGCCGGGGCAGCTCTTCGGAAATGACCTTGTCGATGCCCGGATTCTGCATACCCACGGCGTTGATCATGCCCGCGGGGGTTTCCGCGATGCGCGGCGTGGGGTTGCCGAAGCGCGGTTCCCGCGTGGTTCCCTTGAAGGAAAAGGAACCGAGAATGTTGATGTCGTAAAGACGGGCGAATTCGTAGCCGTAGCCGAAGGTGCCGCTCGCGGGAATAAGCGGATTGTCCAGTTCCCAGTCGCCGAGGGTTACTTTCAGATCTGCCATGCGAGTTCCTCCTTCCCGAACACCGGCCCGTCCTTGCAGACGCGGCGGCTGCCCTTTGTCGTCATGATGCTGCACCCCATGCAGGCTCCGAAACCGCAGCCCATGCGTTCCTCAAGGCTGAACTCGCCGGGAACTCCCTGCGTGGCGGCGTAGAGCGCGCGCAGCATGGGCATGGGGCCGCAGCTGTACACATAGCTGTACGAGGCGGGAAGCGCGGCGGTGACGAACCCCTTCACACCGGCGCTGCCGTCCACCGTGGTGACGGCGACCTCTGCGCCGAGGGCCCTGAATTCCCCGGCATAGAAGATTTCCTCGGCCCTGTTGAAGCCGAGCACCACAAAGGGCCTTGCGCCCTGAGCGATGAGCCTTTTCGCCAGGTGGTAAAGCGGCGGAACGCCCACGCCGCCGCCCACGAGAAGCGGCGCTTCCCCGCCCTTCTCCGGCGAGAAACCGTTGCCGAGGCCGGTGAGGACGTCGAGCGTTTCCCCTTCCTTCATGGCGGCCATGGCGTCCGTGCCGCGGCCCACCACCTTGTAGATGAGCGTCAGGCCGGAGGCGTCGTAATCGCACACCGAAATGGGACGGCGCAGGAAAAAGCCCGGCAGGCTTATTTCCACGAACTGTCCGGGCGCGCTCATGGCCGACGTGTCCCCGGCAAGGATCATGCGGTACACGTCCTTCGTGAGGGCTTCATGCCCGGTTATGGTGTATGTTCCCTGTTTCATGCTGGCTCCACATGTTTCAGTCCACGGCACGCGGCACGCGCCTGCCGCATATCCCCCGGGGGCCTTCGCCTTTCCCGGAAGAGGCCCTTTCCGCGCGTCGTGCGCGGCGCATCAGTCTTCTTCGCTCCAGACGCGTTCCCCGCCCACCAGCGTGAGCACGCAGCGGCCGGAAAGCTTCATGCCGGCAAAGGGCGTGGCGTGGCCCATGCTCAGAAACTTCTCGGGCTCCACCACCCACTCGCGGGAAAGGTCGAACACGGCAAGGTCGGCGGGGTCGCCTTCCTCAAGGCCGGTTTCCAGCCCGAAACGCCGCGCGGGACGCACGGCCATGAGCTCCACCAGCCTTTCCAGAGAAAGCACGCCCTTCCTGACGAAATGGGTGTACATGACGGCAAAGGCCGTTTCCAGCCCCACCACGCCCATGGCGCTGCCTTCCAGCCCCTTGTTCTTGGCTTCGGCCTCGTGGGGCGCGTGGTCGGTGGCTATCATGTCCACCGTACCGTCGAGAATGCCTTCGATGAGGGCGGCGCGGTCTTCCCTGCCGCGCAGGGGCGGATTCATCTTGAAGCGGCCGTCTTCCTGCAGATCCTCGTCGCAGAACACAAGGTAATGCGGCCCCGTTTCGCAGGTGACGTCCACCCCCCGGGCCCTGGCGCGGCGGATGATGTCCACGCTTTCCTTCGTGGAAATATGGCAGACGTGGTACTTCGCCCCGGTTTCCCGCGCGATTTCCACATCGCGCGCAATCTGCCCCCACTCGCTTTCGGAGCAGATGCCCCTGTGGCCGTGGGCGCGGGCGTACACGCCGTCGTGAATATAGCCCCTGTTGAGCAGCGCGTTCACCTCGCAGTGGGCGGCGATGATCCTGTCAAGGCGCACGGCCTCTTCCATGGCCGCGCGCATCACGGCTTCATCCTGCACGCCTCGGCCGTCGTCGGAAAAGGCGGCCACACGGCCCGCCATGCCCGCCATGTCGGCAAGCTCGCGGCCCTTTTCCTCCATGGTGATGGCTCCGTAGGGCACGACGCGGATCACCGCGTCCCTGCGGATGATGTCAAGCTGCTCTTCCAGATGCTCCGGCGTATCGGGCACGGGATGCAGGTTGGGCATGGCGCACACCGTGGTGTAGCCCCCGGCTGCGGCCGCCCGGCTCCCGGTACGGATGGTTTCCTTGCGGGAAAAGCCCGGTTCGCGCAGATGAACGTGCACGTCGATGAGGCCGGGCAGAAGATGAAGGTCCTCAAGGTCGCTCTCCTCCGCGCCTTCCACGGCGTCCAGCCGGGGCGCGATGCGCGCGATGCGGCCTTCGCGGACAAGAACGTCGGCCTTTTCAAAACCGCCCGGGCGGTAGACCGTCGCGTTTCTCAGAATGCGGTCCATAGCTCCTCCTTACAGGAAAAACCCGGCCCATGGGGGCCGGGCATGTCGTTACGCGATTTCGCGCAGCACCTTTTCCAGCGTGTCGGCAAACGCCTCGAGATCCGACTCCTCGATGGTGAGGGGCGGCAGCAGGCGCAGCGTGGGGCCGTAGGTGAGATTGAGGATGAAGCCGCGCTCCATGAGCGTGAGCCACACCCTGCGGGCCGCCTCGTCGCTCATGTTGAGTTCCACGCCGATGAGAAGCCCCATGCCGCGCACGTCGCGGATCACGCCCTCGAGCCTCTCGCCCATGGCGCGGAAGCGGGCGCGGGCCCTGTCGCCCAGAAGCGCCGCACGTTCCACAAGGTGGTCGCGCTCCATGATTTCCAGCACCTTGCGGCCCACGGCCGTAACCAGAGCGCCGCCGCCGAAGGTGGTGGCGTGGCTGCCGTAGTCAAAGCCCTGCGCCACTTCGTCCGTGGCCATCATGGCGCCGAGAGGCAGACCGTTGGCCATGGACTTGGCGCTGGTGAACACGTCGGGCTTCAGGTTGAAGTTCTGGAAGCCCCACCATCTGCCGCTGCGGCCCATGCCCGCCTGCACTTCGTCGCACATGACGAGCACGCCGTGACGGCGGCAGATGTCCACCACGCCGTCGGCGTATTCCTGCGTGACGGGAATGATGCCGCCCTCGCCCTGAATGGCTTCAAAAAGCACCGCTGCGGTGGTGGGCCTTATGGCCTTTTCCAGCGCGTCGAGGTCGCCCCACGCCACACGGCCGAAGCCGGGCGTTTCCGGTTCAAAACCTTCCGTATGCTTGCCCGTGGCGGCGAGCGTGGCCAGCGTGCGGCCGTGGAAGCAGTTGGAAAGGGTGATGACCTCCCACGCGTCGCGGCCCTTCACCACGCGCTGATAGCGGCGCGCGATCTTGATGGCGGCCTCGTTGCTTTCCGCACCGGAATTGCAGAAGAACACCTTGCCCGCATGGCTGGTGGAAAGCAGCTTTTCCGCATAGTCGAGCTGCTCTTCCTGATAGAAAAGATTGCTCACATGCACGAGCTTTCGCGACTGTTCGGCCATGACTTCCGCTATTTCCTCGTTGCAGTGGCCGAGGCCGATGACGGCGATGCCGGCCAGAAGGTCGACATACTCCTTGCCGTCCACATCCCAGAGACGGGAACCTCTGCCCCGGACTATGCCCAGCGGATACCGCGAATAGGTCCGGCACATCAGGGACTTTTCCCTCTCCTTCAGTCTTTCCAAAGCTTCGCTCATGTTCGTGTCCTTCGTGGAACTTGTTTTTTTCACCCTGCGCCCGTACAGGCGCAGGCAACGCGGGGTATGATAGCCTATTTGCGCGCGATAGCCAAGAGCGGCCCTTCCGCCCTTCCCCCTCGACAGGGCATAACGCGGCGGGGAGCCTGGAAAAAGCTCCCGCAGGAGCGCTCCCTTCTTCATGGATGCGGTCTCTTCCGCGGTAAGAAAACAGCGTACGCCTCCGCCCGGCCTTTTCCGTGACCGGGGGCATGGTTGCGCCGGAAACCTGGAAAAAGCGCCCTCCCCGTTCCCATCGGAGGAGGGAAAAACGCGCGCCTTCCCCCGCCATCCGCGCCTTCCGAAAAACTTTTCCGCAAAAACGCCCGCGTATCCGCCTTTTAAGCAGGGAGGCGGGGCCCCCGCCCTCCGCCCGAGCAGGGGGAGGCCCGCCCGTTTGCGCACAGGGCGAGTTAATAGTACCCTGCCGCCCGCAGGCGCGAAAACGCCCGCACCTCAGCACAAGAGAAAAACGCACGGACTTTTCCCATGAAAAACGCCTTTTCCATGCTCCGCCCCCTTGTCCTCGCTTCCGCCTCGCCGCGCCGGCGCGACTTTCTGGAAAGCGCGGGCGTGCTTTTCACC
The DNA here is from genome assembly GCF_900155525.1 of Mailhella massiliensis. Lineage (NCBI taxonomy): Bacteria > Pseudomonadati > Thermodesulfobacteriota > Desulfovibrionia > Desulfovibrionales > Desulfovibrionaceae > Mailhella > Mailhella massiliensis. Next base: position 150,877 of record NZ_LT706952.1, on the reverse strand, counting down.
TGTATGCCCGCCACCTGCCCGGAACCGCGGCCTCTGCCCGGGGAGGAGCCGCGCCTCTACGCCATGCGCAGCGCCGAAGCCAAGGCCCGCTTCGTTCTCGACGCGCTTTCGGCAAGAAGGGACGGCCCCGCCGTGCTTGCGGCGGACACCATCGTCATTCTGCGCGGGGAAGGCGCGGCCTCCATTCTCGGCAAGCCCCGCGACGAAGAGGAAGCCCTTGCCATGCTCACCCGCCTTTCCGGCCGCACCCACGAGGTGGCCACGGCCTGCTGCCTTGCCGTGGACGGCCGCACCGTGTGCTTCGACGATGTGACGAAGGTGACCTTCGCCCCCTGGCCCCGCCCCGTGCTCGAAGCCTATGTGGCCGGGGGCGACCCCATGGACAAGGCCGGAGCCTACGGCATACAGGGCGAAGGCGCCTTTCTCGTGCGCGGCATAGAAGGTTCGTGGTCCACCGTGGCGGGCCTGCCCCTCGACCTTGTGCTGGAAAAGCTCATTCAAAACGACGTTCTCGCCCTGAAAAAACGCTGAACCGCATGGCGGGAATATCCTTTTCCCAAGAGGAAGCATGATGAACAGAAATATTTTGGACGCCGTGCGCGCCGTGTATGAAAAAAAGCCGCTGGTGCACAGCATCACCAACTTCGTGGTCATGCAGGTTTCGGCCAACGCCCTGCTTGCCGCCCACGCCTCGCCCCTCATGGCCCACGCCGCCGAGGAAATGGACGACCTCACCACCATCGACGACGCGCTGGTACTGAACATAGGCACTCTCGACCCGGACTGGCTCGCGAGCATGGAACTTGCCGGTTCCCTCATGAAGAAAAAGGGCAAGCCCGTGGTGCTCGACCCCGTGGGGGCCGGAGCCTCCGCCCTGCGCACGCGCTCGGCGCTGCGCCTGCTGGATATGGTGCGGCCGGATATTCTGCGCGGCAACGCCTCGGAAATCATGGCCCTCGCCTCGGAAATCCGCTCCGCCGACAGGGTGCTCACCAAGGGGGTGGACAGCCGCAACGAAAGCGCCGAAGCCGTGGCCTCCGCCAGGGAACTCGCCGCGCGCTTTTCCTGCACGGTAAGCGTGAGCGGGGAAACGGACTTCATTACCGACGGGCGCGACACCTTCGCCGTGGAAGGCGGCTCCCCCCTCATGCCCCTGGTGACGGGCATGGGCTGCTCCGCCTCCGCCGTCACCGGAGCCTACGCCGCGTGCGCCCCGTCCCTCGTGGCGGCCTGCGCCGCCATGGCCGTCATGGCTTCCGCCGGAGAAAAGGCCGGGAAAAAGGCCTCCGGGCCGGGGAGCTTTCTGCCCGCCTTCCTCGACGAACTCTATCTGCTCGACGCCGGGGACGCGGCCCGGAGGGTACGCAGGGCATAAGGCCCGTTTTCAACGCGCAAAGGCCCCCGGCCGCCGGAAGGCGGACGGCGCGCATGTTCCGCCCCCGTACCGCAGGCCGGACGAAACGGTCTGCCGGGACGCAGGCGGCAAACAACAGAAAAAGCATCATGAAACACTGGCGGGAATACGACAATTACGGCGTGTATCTGGTAACGGACAGGGCTCTCTGCCTCGGCAGGCCCCTGGATGACGTGGTGCTTGCCGCCGTGCGCGGCGGCGCAGGAGCCGTGCAGCTTCGGGAAAAGCAGGCCTCCACACGGGAATTTCTGGAACTGGCCCGCGCGCTGGTTTCCCGCCTTCAGCCCATGGGCATTCCGCTCATCATCAACGACAGGGCGGACATCGCCCTTGCCTCGGGCGCGGCCGGGCTGCATGTGGGACAGAGCGACCTGCCGCCGGAAGACGCCCGCCGCCTCATGGGAGAAAACGCCATCATCGGCCTTTCCGTGGAAACGCGGGAGGAGCTTCTTGCGGCGGAGAAGCTCGACATCGACTATGTGGGCATAAGCCCCGTATTCGCCACGCCCACCAAAACCGACACCCGCGAACCGTGGGGACTTTCCGGCCTGCGCTGGGCAAGGGAACATTCTCCGCTCACGCTGGTGGCCATAGGCGGCATTCACAGGAAAAACGCCGCCTCCGTGCTGGAAGCCGGGGCGCACAGCCTTGCCGTGGTGTCGGAAATATGTTCCGCCCCCGACCCGGAAAAGGCGGCTGAGAACCTGCGGGCGCTTCTCGGCTGAAAACATTTCAAAACATCCGGTCTTCCGCAGCGCTGCGGGCGCCTTTCCGGCGTGAACGAATCGTGGCAAGGCGCACGGAAAAAGCGCAACGGGCCGGAAGAGAGGACGCGCCATGAATCACCCTGCCCGGAACGCGCCCGGACATATTCTTGTCCGGGGCGCACGCGTGCACAATCTGAAGAACATCGACGTGGACGTGCCCCTGAACGGCATTGTCGCCGTGGCCGGGGTATCCGGTTCGGGCAAGTCCTCGCTGGCCCTCGGCGTTCTGTATGCGGAAGGCTCGCGCCGCTATCTGGAAGCGCTTTCCACCTATACGCGGCGGCGCATGACGCAGGCGACGAAGCCGCCGGTGGACGAGGTGCTGCATGTGCCTGCGGCCCTCGCCCTGCGGCAGAGGCCGGGCATTCCCGGCATACGCAGCACCTTCGGCACGGGTACGGAGCTTCTGAACAGTCTGCGCCTCATGTTCTCGCGCCTGGCAAGCCACGTCTGCCCGAACGGGCACCATGTGCCGCCCACGCTCGCCGTGGCGGCGGAAAAGCCCATCGTCTGCCCGGTATGCGGGGCCGTGTTCCACGGGCCGGGCGCGGAAGACCTGGCCTTCAACAGCCGGGGAGCCTGCCGCACCTGCGACGGCACGGGCGTGGTGCGCGCCGTGGACATGGATTCCCTCGTGCCGGACGATTCGCTGACCATCGACCAGGGGGCCGTGGCCCCGTGGAACTCGCTCATGTGGTCGCTCATGACCGACGTATGCCGGGCCATGGGCGTGCGTACCGACGTGCCCTTCCGCGATCTTACGGAAGAGGAAAAGAACATCGTCTACCACGGCCCGGCGGAAAAGAAGCACATCTTCTACAAGGCCAAAAGCTCCAATCAGGCCGGGGAACTGGATTTCACCTACTACAATGCCGTGTACACGGTGGAAAACGCCCTTGCCAAGGTGAAGGACGAAAAGGGCATGAAGCGGGTGGAAAAATTCCTGAAGGAAGACATCTGCCCCGACTGCGGGGGCACGCGCCTCTCTGCCGCCGCACGCGCGCCCAGGCTCCACGGCCTCACGCTGGACAGAGCCTGCGCCATGACGCTTTCCTCCCTCGTCCGCTGGGTGGCGGAAGTGCCCTCCTCCGTGCCCGACGCGCTTTGCGCCATGGCGGAAAGCATCTGCGAATCCTTTCAGAACACGGCAGAGCGCCTGCTCGACCTCGGGCTCGGCTATCTCACCCTCGACCGGGCGGCCGCCACTCTTTCCACCGGGGAGCGGCAGAGAATGCAGCTTGCCCGCGCGGTACGCAACCGCACCACGGGCGTGCTCTATGTGCTGGACGAACCTTCCACAGGTCTGCACCCTTCCAACCTCGCAGGACTCAGGGGCGTGATGCACGACCTTGTGGCGGACGGCAATTCCGTCATTCTCGTGGATCACGATACCAGCGTTCTTTCCTGTGCCGACTGGCTCATCGAACTCGGCCCCGGGGCCGGAGCGGGCGGCGGCAACGTCATCGCGCAGGGCAGCATTGCCGACATCAGGCAGAACCCCGACTCGCTCATCGGGCCCTTTCTGAACGAAACGACGCGCCTGCCCGAAAAAACCTCGGAAGGGCTCTTCGACGGCGGGAGCATCCGCCTCCGAACCGGGGCCATTCATACGGTCAAGTCTCTTGAAGTCGCCTTCCCCAAAGGGAAGATGACGGTGGTAACCGGCGTTTCCGGCTCCGGCAAGACCACCCTTGTGCTGGAAAGCCTCGTTCCTGCGCTTCAGGCCTGCATCGACGGCGCGCCCCTGCCCGCCCATGTGCGCGCCGTAAGCGCGGAAGGCATCCGCCGCGTGAAACTCATCGACGCCGCGCCCATAGGCGTCAACGTGCGTTCCACCGTGGCCACCTATGCGGACGTGCACGACGAAATGCGCAAAATCTTCGCCCGCAGCCCGGAAGCGAAAAAACGCGGCTTCAAGGCCGGAGATTTTTCCTACAATACCGGAAAGCTTCGCTGTCCCGCCTGCGACGGCACGGGCATGGTGAGCCTCGACGTGCAGTTTCTGCCCGATGTGGACATTCCCTGCCCCGAATGCCGGGGCAGCCGCTTCTCTCCCGAAGCCCGGGATGTCACCGTGCCCGGCGGCGACGGAAGAAACCACCCCCTGCCCGAACTCATGGCCATGGACATTCATACCGCGCTGGACGTATGCGCGGACATGAAGCTGGTGCGCCAGCGCCTTGCGGTGCTGGAAAGCCTCGGCCTCGGCTACCTCACCCTCGGGGAGGGCACGCCCGGCCTTTCCGGCGGCGAGGCGCAGCGCCTCAAGCTCGCCGGAGAAATGAGCCGGGGGCAGAACGACACCCTCTTCGTCTTCGACGAACCCACCATAGGCCTGCATCCGAAGGACGTGGAAACCCTGCTTTCCGTGTTCCGCACGCTCATGAAGAGCGGGGCCACCGTCATCGTCATCGAGCACGACCTTGCAGTGATGCGAAACGCCGACTACATCGTGGACATGGGGCCGGGCGGCGGCGAGGAAGGCGGACGAGTGGTGGCGACGGGCACGCCGTGGGAAATCATGCAGGAGCCTGCAAGCCTCACCGGCGCGTGCCTTGCCGGACGCCTGTAGCCTTTCGCCCGCCAAAGGCCGACAAGCCGGGAGCTTCTCCCGGCTTTTTCCGTCGCGGCCTGCGAAAGCAGCCCGGCCAGCTTTCGCAGGAGAAAAGGCCGCGAGAGGCAGGGTTCCGCCTTTTCCTTCCCGGAAAGCGCGCAAAAGCGTCCCGCCCCTCATGCCCGCGCCGCGTACCACACGCCGCGGCGGGGCACAGCGCCGCGCGCCTCCTGCGGGAGTACCCCGGAGCCTTTTCCCGGACGAGACGGAACTCCTGCGCGGGCCGGCGCAATCCTTTGCGCGCACATGACGCACAGGCCCGGCAGAACCCGGGCGTAAAAAAAGGGCGGAACGGCCCGTCGCCGCATCCGCCCTTTGTCCGGCATCAGTATTTCCTGGGAATGAAGAAGCTCGACGGCGGCTTGCACGCAGGGTCGCCGGGCATACAGTCGTTATCCTCCGCACGCAGGGCGAAGAAGAGGAAGAGGGAAGCCACCAGGCAGCCCGTGAAGTCCGCAATGGGAATGCTCAGCCACACGCCGTCCAGCCCGAAGAACAGGGGCAGGATGAGCAGCGCGGGCACAAGGCATATCATCTGACGGCACAGGGAGACGATGCTCGCTATCTTGGCCTGCCCTATGGACTGGAAATAGGTACCGATGATGATCTGCGGGCCCACGAAGATGAACACGCCGCCGGTGATGCGCAGGGCCCTTGCCGACACTTCCACAAGCTGGGGGTGATCGGTGAAGATGCGCACCAGAAGTTCGGGAATGAACCAGGAGCCGAGCATACCCGCAAGGGTGATGACCGTGGCGCTGATCATGCCGTACTTCAGGGCGAGGCGCACGCGGTCGGGCCTTTTGGCGCCGAAGTTGAAGCCGATGATGGGCTGCATCCCCTGCCCCAGCCCGATGACGCTCAGCGCAAAGAGCATGAGCAGGCGGTTCAGGATGCCGAAGGCGCCGATGGCCATGTCTCCGCCGTATTCCTGAAGGGCGCGGTTGATGACCACCACCACGATGCAGGCGCAGAAGTTGATGAGGAAGGGCGCCATGCCTATGGCCAGAATCTTGCGTATGCTCTTCATCCTGAGCTTCCAGATATCCTTCTGGAAGTGGATGAGCGAGCTTTTGCGGGCAAAATGCGTCACCAGCCAGATGACGGACATGGTCTGCCCGGCTATCTGCGCCCAGGCCGCGCCGTACATGCCCCAGCCCCACCAGTAAATGAAGATGGGGGAAAACACCACGATGCCCAGGGCGGAGAGCATCGCCGTCATCATGGCCGTCTTGGGGTATCCCGTGGCGCGCGCCAGGAAGTTGAAGCCCAGCATGAGAAAACCGATGGGCGAAAGCACCACCAGGGGCAGCATGAACTCGTGGGCATAGCGCAGCGTATCGCCGCTTGCCCCGAAGAAGACGAGCAGAGGGTCGAGGAAAATCCAGAAAATGATGCCGAAAATCAGCCCGAAGAGGATTTCCAGCATGACGGAATGGCCCAGCATGCTGCGGGCCTTGACCATGTTCTTGCGGCCGAGTTCTATGGAGCACAGCGCCGCGCAGCCCACGGCCACAAGCTGGCAGAAGGCCATGAGCAGGTTGATGAGCGGGAAGGTGACGGCCATGGCCGCAAGGGCCAGATGCCCCACGCCGTGGCCTATGTAGATGGCGGAAATGATCTGGTTGAGGGCCACGATGATCATGCCGAGAATGGCGGGAATGGAATATTCGAGAAGAAGGCGGCCCACGCCCTTCGTTCCCATTTCATTGGCCTTGGTGTTCTGAGTCATGCTCCCCCTTTCCGGCCCGAATATGCAGGCCGGCCCGGAATCAGGCCCCGGAAGCCTCCGCCAGGGCGGACCGGCAACGCGGGCCGCTCTCCCCAGGATCGGGCGGCGCGCAACCGCGTTGCGTGCCCGTGGCGGAACAGATGCAAATAAATCATAAAAGAAGAAAAGGCCGAAACGGCCCTTCCCCGGGCAAACGCCCGTACAGAATACCGCCCGACGGGACGGCGGAACTTTCCGCCTTCCCTCCTCTCATGCACGGGCGTCCTGTTTTCCCTCTGCGCGGGAAACGAAACGTCCCCGCCCCTGCCAAGGGCTTCTCTTTATTCCTTCACAGGGTTCAGAGAAAAAAGCAAGTCCTCAGTCCTGCTCCTCGGTCTCTCCGGCGGCAGCCGCTTCCGCTTCGGCAGAAGCCTCTTCTCCGGCCTTTTTCCTCGTCGTGCGGCGCGCAGGCTTTTTAACGGCAACGGGAGCGCGCCTTGCGGCGCGGGGTTCCTCGTTGAGGAAAGGCATGGGAGAATCCCAGTCCAGCAGAGTGACGCCGATGAGATACGAAATCCAGGCCGCATATTCCTCGGGCGTCCAGTTGAGCACCTTGGTCAGCCTGCGGTGCATACCCGGCGTGGTGATGCTCCAGTAAAGTTCCGTGGCGCGCTCCTCGGAAAGACCGGGACGCAACATGCCGTCTTCCGCCATCTTGTGCACGGACTTGCGGCATTTTTCCAGCAGCATGAGGCTCTGGTCGCGTTCCTGCTCGGCAAATTCCGGCGAAAGCACGCTCATGCCCCGGATGATGTCGAACACGGGCATGGCGTCTTCCATGAGCAGGGCCGTGAAATGGCCTATCTCCTTCACGCGCTCCTTGCCCGTCATGATCTGCGGGATGGAGTCGCGCAGCTTGTCGTAGCGCTTGGCCTCCACGGTGGTTTCCAGTATGGCGGCCAGCACGCCCTTTTTCGAGCCGCACACCGCGTACACCGTCTGCGGAGCCACGCCCGCCTCCCGGGCTATGGCTTCCAGCGTCATGTCGGCATAGCCCTTTTCCTTCATGAGCTGCATGGCTGCCGCGACGATGCGCGCTTTCGTCACATTTGCCTGCTCCTTTCTGCGGGGCGAATGGTAGGCACGCGTCTTCTTCACGGGTTCCTGGACACCGTCTGCGGCTTTTCTGGCCATGTGGAATTCCTCAATATTGAATAGAAATGAACTAAGATAATCGGAGCGTATCCTATCCATTACCGATAAGCAATGTTAAAAATGTCTTCTGCGCGGCAGAGGAAAAAACTGCTCCATGGCAATAAGAGAAACGCGCCGCCGAGGACTCTTACTCCCGGCATCCTTTTCCGGCAAGCCCCTTTCCGGGCGGAAAAAAGGATACGACGCAGAAAAGGAAGGGGCGCCGCCCCCTCCCTGAGGGGAAGGCCGCAAAAAAACTCCCGTTTCCCTTCCGCCGGAAAAAAGTCCCGGCCGCCGGGCGGAAAAAAGCTCCGTCGCCGAAGAGCCCGAAAGCGTTTCCCCCTTCCCGCACCTTGACAGGAGAGGTGATTTTCACTAGAAGAAATATCTATTGAATATGTTTTCACCAGCTGCCCCAGAGGCCCGCTCCGCGTTGCCATCCTTTCCGTTTTCTGGTGAAATACCGCAAGGCCGCAATCTTTTCCGCCGGGCATTCCGGCAAGGCCGCCTTTCCGGCCCGGACATACAGAATTTCTAACCGTTATGGAGTTTTGCCATGGCCATCACTCTTTACAGGGCCCCCAACTGTATCCGTTGCCGCATCACGCATGAATTCATGGATGCCAAGGGCATCACCTACGGCAGCTACGATCTCGAGGCCGACAAGGACATCGTGAACGGCTTCTACCGCGCCAACCGCAAGTTCCTGCACCGCAACGAAACCGGCGTGGAATTCCCCATGTTCCATGACGACGACGGCGACGTGGTGCTTCAGGGCACGGGCGTCATCATCGCCTACCTGCTTTCCGGCAAGGCTCTCGGCGACGCCGGCGCCGTTTCCGAAAGCAAGATGCTGCACGGCTGGATTTCCGGCCTGAACGTGTCCAAGGTTCCCGCCGGTGAGGAAGACCACTTCGTGGAACTCGTCACCGCGCTGGCCAAGGGCGGCCTTCAGGTGGTCATCGACAGCGACGGCCGCAATGCCGACCTGCTGGAAAGACTCATCAACACCGGCTGCCTGACCCGCGTCCGTCTGAACATTCCCGGTCCGGCTTCCGTGTACCCCGCCGCCACCGGCGGCGAAGCTCCCTCCAAGGAAGACCTCGGCAAGAGCATCGCTCTTGTGCGCGCCTTCAAGGACAACGTCATCCGCCTCTACCTTGAGCCCATTCCCCAGGCCGACGGTTCCCTCGCCTGGCTCTCCCCCGCCGACGCCGCCCTTGCCGGCAAGATGGTGGCCGAAGCCTGCGGCGACATGATGCTGCCCTTCGGCATTCAGGCCAGCACCGAACCCGTGAAGGGCATCGAACCGCTCGCCAATCTGCTGCCCTACCGCTCCAAGGTTCGCGCGGCCCTTCCCAAGACCGACATCATCAAGGGTGAATAACCCGGGAGCGCCTCCCGCCGCGGCGGGAGGCGCATCTTTCGCCCCGCAGCTCTTCCCGCGCGGGACAGAAAGGCTTGTTTCCCACCACGGGCCCGCTTCCTGAAGGCCGTCGGGCCTGAAACATATTTACCAAGGCAGGCAACAACATGGCTCTTCGCATCACCGTCATCGGTGCAGGCCCCGGCGGCTATACGGCCGCCTTCGACGCCGCAAAACGCGGCGCGGACGTCACCCTCGTGGAATCCACCTGGCTCGGCGGCACCTGTCTCAACTGCGGCTGCATTCCCACCAAAACCCTGAAATCCTCGGCAGAAGCGCTGGAAACCATCCGCCGCGCCGGAGAATTCGGCATTTCCTGCGAAGGCGCCCCTTCCGTGGACATGCCCTCCGTCATCGCCAGAAAGCGCAAGGTTTCCGAAACCCTGCGCGGGGGCCTCGAAAAGACCTGCCGGAAGCTGAAGGTCAACGTGGTCATGGGCCGCGGCCGCGTGGTGAGCGCAAACCTCGTGCAGGCCACCCTTGCCGACGGCACGGTTCAGGACATCGAAGGCGACAGGGTCATCATCGCCACCGGCTCCAACGTGCTGAATCTCCCCTCCCTGCCCGTGGACGGCAAGTATATTCTTTCCAGCAATGAAGCTCTGGAACTCGAGCATGTGCCCGCGCGCCTCATCATCGTGGGCGGCGGCGTGGTCGGCACGGAACTGGCCTTCATCTTCCGCGCCTTCGGCAGCGAAGTGACCATCGTGGAAGGGCAGAACCGCCTTCTGCCCGTGCCCTCCGTGGACGAGGAAATGAGCAGGCTCCTCCTGCGCGAAGCCAAGAAGAAGGGCATCAAGGTGGAACTCGCCCGTACCGTGAACGCCACGAAGGTGGAAGACGGCAGGGTCTTTGCCGACCTCGGCCCCTCTCCCTTCCTCGCTCCCGAGCTTGTGCCCGCCTCCGCCAAAAAGCCCGTCACCCTTGAGGCCGACTGCATCTTCATGACCATCGGCCGCGTGCCCGTGACCGACGGCCTCGGCCTTGCCGAAGCGGGAGTCGCCACCGACAAGCGCGGCTACATCACCGTGAACGACCAGCTCGAAACCTCCGTGCCCGGCATCTACGCCATCGGCGACATTCTCGGCCCCGCGCGCATCATGCTGGCGCACATGGCCTCTGCCGAAGCGCATGTGGCCGTGGCCAACATCTTCGGCGCGAGCGAAAAGCCCAATTACGACGTGGTTCCCTCCGGCATCTTCAGCTCGCCGGAAATCGGCGACGTGGGCCTTACCGAAGCGCAGGCCAAGGCCAAGGGCTTCGACGTCGTCACCTCGGAATTCCAGTTCCGGGAACTGGGCAAGGCGCAGGCCATGGGCGAACTGCCCGGCGTGTTCAAGCTGGTGGCGGACAAGGAAAGCGGCAGGCTCCTCGGCGCGCACTTTGCCGGCGCCCATGCCACGGACCTCATTGCCGAATGCGCCCTCGCCCTTGAGATGGGAGCGAAGGTTTCCGACATCTCCCGCACCATCCACGCCCACCCCACGCTGGCCGAAGGCGTGATGGAAGCCGCCGCAGGCATTGCGGAATAAGCCCTGCCGCGCCTGCGCGCGGTATGGACATGTCCTTTTCTCCGTCGTACATATGAGGGAGCGGCGCACGCCGCTCCCTTTCCCGCCGCCCTTGTGCGGGGCGGCCCCCACCCATGGGGCATACACCTGAAAACGCCATACAAGGAGAACTCCCATGGCCAAGACCGTTGCGGAACTCAACCTCCCCGCCAGCCTCAAGTACACCGACGAACATATCTGGGCCCGCGTGGAAGGCGATGAAATCGTCGTGGGCGTGAGCGACTACGCTCAGGATCAGCTCGGCGAAGTGGTTTATGTCGATCTGCCTTCCGAAGGCGACAGCTTCGGCGCGGGCGACGAATTCGGCGAAGTGGAATCCATCAAGTCCGTGAACAAGCTCTTCATGCCCGTGGCCGGTGAAGTCACCGCCGTGAACGGCGAACTTGCCGACACCCCCACCCTGCTCAACGCCTCCTGCTATGAGAAGGGCTGGCTCATCAAGGTGAAGCCCGAAGACATGGCCGCCGTGGACGCCCTCATGTCCGCCGACGCCTACAAGGCCACCCTGTAAGCTTTTACGCCACAACACCAAAAAGCCGCGCTCCCCCGGGGGAAACGCGGCTTTTTGTGTGTTTTACTGACGGAAAATTCTCCCGTCTTTCAGAAGTTCCGCCGACTCTCTGCTCCCAAAAGCAGGTATACGTTCTGCTCAGGAACCACCTACCATCTGCTGGAATAATGACTTCTGTGACTGGAGTGGCTGTAGTGACTGGAATGGCTGGAATGACTGTAATGATAGCTCAAAAGATGATCGCGATATTCGGGCATGAGATCGGAAAAAATCAGCGGACGTTCCTCCAGATTACCCGTTACACCTTCATCATGAGGAACGGCAGCCTGTGCCCGCCCTGAAATATTCCCCCAAAGGGAAAACACTATTCCCGCCAACATGAATAATCTATACACGAAACTTCTCATACTCCTCCTTTTCCGTAAAAGGTTTGATCATAATTCCGGCAGATACGATGAAGTACTGAAGAATCCGCAACACCGGCTCTTCATAACACAGTCGTCACACTGTGGCAGGTATCTGTTCTTCCAACTGGAAATGGATTTTCTTGCATACTTGCGTACCGCATTTTCACACATGCAAAGAGGTATATTGTATAGAGATACGGGTATTCCCCGCCTTACAAGCGTCAGTACAGCATCTTTCAGATAACTTCCGTATTCTACGGGAGAAACATCCACCTTGTTCTTATTCTTTTCCGCCCATCCATGAAGTTCCAGCCCCATAAAGGCACAATGAGCACAAAATGGAAAATAATTGCCTATATGCTCCGCAAAATCCTTAAGATACCTGTAGTTATATCGTGATATCACAGTGCGTATTTCTACGGCAAAGCCCAGAGATGCCAGCCTGTATATCCCCTGCTGAGTTTGTGAGCAGCTTCCCCGGACTCCGGTTATCCCGTCATGCAGCGTATCAACTTCAGAATGAAGTGATACGCAGAAAAGAACATTCCGCAAAGGAATACCATTCAGTTTGCGGGCAAACTCTCTGTCAGCAAAAGCCCGCCCGTTGGTCAGAACACTGACCAGCGCTTCGGGGTGCTCCACTGCACATCGCCGAAGAATGTCGAAAAAAGCATCCCCCACAAGGGAAGGTTCTCCCCCCGTGATGCAGCAGTCCGAAATCTTTCTGCCGCGTATGAGATGCAACACTTCTTCAGCCTGCCGCAGAAAACGCGCCGGGTCACTCTGCGCCGGCGGCTGAGGACACATAACGCAACGGCAGTTGCAGTTTTCCGTAAGAAAAAGACAGTTCTGGGAAGAGCCTTCCTCCCACAACACCTCAATATTACCCGCCCCGTCCATAGAGACGATATCGCCCTCATGCAGCAGGCCGGTATTCTCCACCCCATGGATATGATGCGGATGAAACCATGCTCCCCGCAGCCCGGAAGTAATGCATCCTTTATACCCCAAAGCCGAACGGGTCAGTTTGTCGCAGACAAGAACAGCCCGACTTCTTGCATGAAAGGGCCTTCCCGCAAAGGTCACTTCTCCGACAAGAGGACAAAACGTATCTGAAGCCGTTCCCTGAAGTCTCAACATGGTCTGCTCACCAGATCTGCATTTCCGGTTATCCAGCTCCAGATGATATCCCTCGCGGTATCGCCGGCATGCCGGAGAATGTCAAAAAGTCCCGCCAGTATCCCTTTATGCTTGATACAGAAAGGAGCGTGCGTCATATTCCTCTGCTCGCTTCCCGTTTCCAGATAGTTGCGTACCGGATCCGTACCGCAATAGGCCTGATACACACAGAACGCGCAGGGAAACGTCGTTTCCAGGCATGCCCCCGCAGTCAGTTTCTTCAGGCGGGAACCGAAGATATCCTTGTACTTGTCGATCTTCACATTTCCCAGACAAAAATGCCGGTCTCCCATACGTGCAAGCATGCGCGCCTCGTCCGAAGGAAAGACCGATCCGTCGAAATCATAGATGACCCCGCTTATACCGGCCCCGGAAGGCGACTGAAGATCGACGAATCCCGTGGCAAAAGGCGACAGAATTCGCGAGAAAAGGAGTGTGGCAAAATGCTCCGGGAAAAATACCGTTTTATTGAGCTCCATGATATAGCGCAGCGCTTCCAGATAGTTTTCCACAAAACTTTCCATGGGATAACCAAGCGTCGCCGCATCCTCGGCGGCAAAACCGTAGGGATTGAGAGAACGAAGGAAAATTCCGTCCATGCCCAGCCGAACGTATTCATCCACAACGTCTTTCAAATGATGCAAGGAAAAGGAGGTGGTCGTCATCAACGCGCCCACTCTGTCCTTTCCCAGAATATCCCGGGCAAGCGTCAGCTTTTCCATAAATACATGGTAGGTCCCCCGCCCGTGCCTGTCTTTGCGGCATGCATCGTGGAGGAAAGCGTCTCCGTCCAGTGAGGTGGAAACGACAATGTCGTGATCCCGACAAAACTCAAGCTGTTCCCGAGTGGCGGCCGTAAGGTTGGTACACAGGACAAAGGAAACCTCTTTCCCCATCCGCCCGGCCATCTGTTCCGCATAAGCCACCGTAGATTCGACAACATCCCAGTGGAGAAGCGGCTCGCCCCCCTGAAATTCCAGCTTGGGATGCTTCGTCGGCGCTTGAAACATCATATCCACCGCTCTGAAGGCCGTTTCTCTGTCCATGTCATAACGAGAAGCCTCCTTTTCGGCGCAGGATACCTGACAGTAGGAACAGCGCTGATTACAGCGCAGCGTCGTTACCAGCATGTGCAACGTAGTGAAGTCGCGAAGAAAGGATTTCCGGGTACGGTACCGGGCTGCAATCTTCTGCAAAGCGGTATCAAGGTCCTCTTCCGCACAGAAAAGATGAGATTTCAACCTGCGGAAAAACTCATCTTCTTCCTGAAGCTCATGGTGAATGAAGCACTCAAAGACATGATCCGGAAGAAAAAGAAAATCGCCGCACTCGTTCACCAGAAGCATGTCATTCCGGTCCGTTCTGCAAAACTGAAAGGGAAGAAGCGTATATCGGGACATGACTACTTCACCGGAGAAAAGGCGTATTCGATAATCCTTTTCCTGAGATCGCCGAATTCTTTCTGCAGATCCAGCCTTACCTGATAATCGATGAGATCATTCATGAAGCTTCTCAGGATGTTTTCCTGCATGGGCTCTTCACGCTTGCCGCAGAGGGTGACGAGCACCTTGTCATCCTGATAAGGCACTACAGAAATATAATATTTTTCCGAATAGATATCAGATACCGTCAGGACACATTCACGGTTGAAGAAAAGCTTGTCCGCATACACGAACCCCTGACGCCCGTCTTCACTTACGGCAAACGGAATTTCCACGGTTGCCTCCCTCCGGCGTAGATTCCACAGCGAGTCGAAACGACAGAAAGCATCACACAGGCACACTTATTAACCTATCGCTTATTTTTCTAAGCTATAGGTTAATTTTTTTTTGAAGGCAATGGGCTAGCAAAGGTATATGAAGAAAAAGTCGGATGCCTTCGGGCCGGTGCTTCGCCGGATACGTCTGGAAAAACGCCTCACACAGGAAGAGCTGAGCGAAAGGCTCGGCGTTGCCGCGCCCTATGTCAGCATGCTTGAAAGCGGGCACAAATATCCCAATCTGGAAATGTTCTTCCGTATTGCTGAATCTCTCAGCGTGAGCCCATCCTCCATCATGGAGGAAATGGAAAGCCGAATCCGGCGCAACCTGTAAGACGGCACGACTGCAACATTTACCGTGAGTTCTTGGTGTACCTTTCCCGCCCGTTTCAACACCGGGAAATAAAAAGAATGTGTTCTCTTCCGCCACGGCGAGCCCCAACACCATTCTGCTCCAGATGAAAAAACAGCAGGGATAAGGGAACTGGCTCACCGACGGAACGTCAGAAGGTATTGCTTTCCCGATCCGCCGTCACAGGAAAACGTGAAGTCAGCCTATCGTATTCTGAGGAAGTCGCTTTCCGGTTCCGAAGCCGACTTTCTGGAGAAGCCCCGGCAGAACCGGAAACGGGTCGTCAAGTGAAAGGATTCTTTCTGCTTCCCGCAAAAAAATCAAAAAGACACGCCGCCCCGGAAAGCATTCCTCAGCAGGAGCCCCAGCCCTCATACCGGAGAACGGCACACGCGTAAAAACGCCGACTGCCCTCTGCCGCGGCTCCACCCGAACCCCATGTTCCGTAAAGCAGCCCCGCTTACGACGCCTTCTTTTCTCCTGTCTTTTCCGGCGCTTCCGCGAGGTCGGGGTGCAGTTCGCCCATGGTTTCATAAAGTCTTGCCAGGGCGATGAGGCAGTCGGCGCGGGTGGAGATTTCCGCAAGTTCCGCATCGGAAAGCGCGGACTGGGCGGTAAGCAGGTCGAGGTAGGAGCCGGACTGCAGCTCGTAACGCATTCTCGCATCGGCATAGGATTCCCGGGCGCTCGCCACGGCGCGCTGCGAAACCTTCACGGCGCGGTAGGCATCCTGCGTGGAGAGCAGGCTGGAACGCACGGCATAGGCGCAGTTGTTCACCGAGGAGCGTACCGCCGCCTCCAGCGCGGAAACCTGCCGTTTCGCCTGCTGGGTGAGGTACATGCGTCTGCCGCTGGAAAAGAGCGTCCAGTCGATGGAAAGGCCGATTTCCCCGTAGGAATAGTCCTTCTGCGTATAGCGGCTGCCCGCCGCGTCCAGGTGGCTGCCCGTGGTGGACCAGCCGAGCACGGCCGACACCTGCGGCCAGAACTGACTTTCGGTGATGCCCACGTCCTTCAGGGCGATTTCCACCGACTTTCTGGCCATGAGCAGGTCGGGCCGGTGATCCATGGCCTGCTGAAGGCACGCCTCCAGCGTGCGGCGGAAGGGGGCGACGTTGAGATCGCCCCTGTAGTCGGTGGGAGCGTCCGGCGGAAGGTCGAGCAGCGTATTCAGCCGCGTGAGCCACACGTCGCGCTCGTTTTCATACTGGATGAGCAGCGCCTCGGTCTGGGCAAGGTCGGTTTCGGCCTGAAGCACGTCCAGCCTCGGGCGCAGGCCGATATTCCACGCGGTCTTCGCCATGCTGAGCTGCATTTTCGCCCTTTCGAGAGAACGCTCGGTGCTGCGTATGCTCTCGATGGCCTTCAGATAGGTGACGAAGGCCTCCTGCACGTCGGCCGTGACGGCAAGGCGCTGCGCCTCGAGCTGCAGGGCCTGCTTCTCCTCCTCCAGCGCCGCCTTCTGATAGCTGTTCAGCAGATTGAAGCCCGTGAAAAGCGGCTGCGAGGCCGTCGCCGTCATGGTGGTCACGTTGGGCTCGTAGCGGGAGGGTCTGTCCTTGTTATACCGGGAATAACTGTAGGACACGCCGAGTTCCGGCCCGAAGGAACTGCGCGCCGCCTTGCGCGCGGATTCCGCGGCCTGCACGGTAAAACGGGCGTTCTCCACATCGGGGTTGTGCTCCAGGGCGCGCATCACCGCCCCTTCCATGGAGTAGCTTTCCCCGGCTTTGACGGACGGAGGCAAAAACAGTATAGAGACGAAAGCCGCACAGCATACGAAACGCCAGAACATGGGAGATCTCCTTGAAGGTTCCCTCCCTGTCTAGCCCAAAGGCGAGCGTCTGTCACTCCCCGGCCTGCCGAGGGCAGATTTTCGTTGCATGCGGGGCCGCTCGAGATTATGAACAGAGCGGCCCTCTTCCGCGTCGGCAGGGCATGTTTGCCGACAACTTCATCGGATATCCGGAGCACCCATGGATTACAACATTTTTTCCGTCTTCGCCAGCGCAAGCCTCATCGCCCAGATCATCATGATCATCCTCATTGCGCTCTCCATCCTGAGCTGGACCGTCATCATCAGCAAGATGGTCACCCTTTCCGCCGCCGAACGCAAGGCTACGGCGGGCATTTCCCGCTTCACCGACGCTCCCGACCTGCGCCAGGCCGTGCAGAGCCTCGGCGGCGATCCTTCCTCGCCCCTCTACGGCGTGGCTCAGCACGGCGTGCGCGAGTTCAACAACGGCAAGGAAGCCGGCGCCGACGAAGGCGTGGTGGTGGAAACCGTGCGCCGCGCCCTGAACCAGGGCGTGGGGCTGGAAATCGACCGCCTGCACAAGAACCTCTCCATCCTCGCCACGGCCGCCAACACCGCTCCCTTCATCGGTCTGTTCGGCACGGTGTGGGGCATCATGACCTCGTTCCACGCCATCGGCCAGATGAAGTCCGCCTCCCTCGCCACCGTGGCTCCCGGCATTTCCGAAGCCCTCATCGCCACGGCCATCGGTCTTGCCGTGGCCGTGCCCGCCACCATCGCCTACAACATGTTCCTCGGCAAGCTCGACAGCATCGAAACCCGCCTCATCAACTTCGCGGGCATCTTCCTGAACCGCGTGCAGCGCGAAGTCAACGTGCACCGCTCCCGCGGCAACGACAGGTAGGGCTGCGCCATGGCCAGAAAAAAAGGCTTTGTCTCGGAAATCAACGTGACGCCCTTCGTGGACGTCATGATGGTGCTGCTCATCATCTTCATGGTCACGGCGCCCATGATGGATTCCGGCCTCGACGTGGACCTCCCCCAGGCCAAGCAGGTGGATACGCTGCCCTCGGATTCCGAACACCTCGTGCTCACTGTGCGTGAGGACGGCACGCTCTTTCTGGACACCTATCAGGTGCAGCTCGAAGAGCTGGAAGAACGCCTTGCCGCCATCGTGAAGGAAAAAGACCGCGCCCGGAAAACGGAGCGGGGCGCATACAAAGCGGGGGAGCTCCCGCTCCCCCGGAAAGAAAACTACATCTGATCCGAGCTGTTCTTTTCTTCGGCTTCCAGATCGTCGGTATGCTTGAGTATCTCCNAACAGAAGAAATCCGAAGCCAAACAGCAGCCCAAGGCCGAGCCCAGGAAGGAAACGCCCAGGCGCGACAGCGGCAAGGACGCCCTGGCCGACGCTCTGGCCGATGTGCGCAAGCAGGCCCGTTCCAACAGCACGGGCAAGGGCGGCGGCACCGCGGCTTCCCGCGCGCTGGCCGATCTGGAAAAGCAGGTGGGCCGCACGGGCGTGGGCGGAGGCGGCGGCGAAGGCGACGGCCCGGGCGGCGGCGGCATCTACGACGTGTACGCCGCGCAGGTCATTCTTGCCGTACAGCCCAACTGGAGTATGCCCACCTACTCACGCAACAACATGGTGGTGCAGGTGCGCATCAAGCTCGACAAGCAGGGCCGCGTGCTCGACTGCCATATCGAACGCTCCTCCGGCAGGCCGGAATTCGACGCTTCGGCCATAAACGCCGTCATCCGCACCAAAACCCTGCCCCCGCCGCCTACTCCGGCACAGCAGGATCTGGTCATAAGCTTCAACTCCCAGCAGATGATGGGACGCTGAATACGGCAAAAGGCCTCTCCCGCCCTCTCCGGGCGGTGAGGCGCAACCATTCCGGGCAGCTTTCCGCTCATGCGGCAAACAGCCTTATGCCTCTTCTCGCGCCGGCTCCGGTCCTTCGACCGGGGCCGGCTCTGGAGTTTTCATGAACATGTCATCGCCCGTCTCTTCCCGCAGCGCATCCGCCGCCCCGGCGCGTCTTCCCCTTTTCCGTACCGCGGGGCTTGCGGCCGCGCTCGTTCTTCCGCTGTTCTCTGCCTCTCCCGCCTCCGCCACCGTCGCCACGGCAGACACCATAGGCGGCTATTCCACCCAGGTGCTTGCCCAGATTCTTCAGGTATGGCGGGAACCCATGGGAGCGCGCGGTACGGCCGTGCTTGAGCTGACCATCGATCCTTCCGGCTCTCTGGCCGGATGCGCGGTGAGCAAAAGCTCCGTCACCCCTGCGGCCGATGCGGCCCTCTGCGCCGCCGCCCAGAACGCCGCCCCCTACCCCTATGCGCCCTTCGGCGCGCAGGCCGTGGTGTCGCTGGCCGTATCCTACGGCGGCGGAAACGCCGCAGGCAGCGCGGAAGCTCCGCAGAACTATGCCGAAATGCTGCGCCAGTCCATTTCTCCGCGCATCATCATCCCTCAGGGGCTTTCCGGCACATGGACAACCGTGGTACGCATAGACGTATGGGCCGACGGCTCCATCAAGGACTGCCGCATCACCCGTTCTTCCGGCAATGCTCAGGCCGATGCTGCCGTGATGGCGGCGGTGCAGAGCCCCGGAGCCATTACGCCGCCCCCCACCCATGCGGAACAGAGCGTTTCCCTCTCCTTCACTCTCAGCGTGCGCTGAGTACCTCCCGCGAGGAAAAAACATGCGCAGGTCACCACGTTTCTCACTGTTTTTTGCAGCTCTTCTCTTCCTTTCCCTTCTGGCTGAGCCCTGCCTGAACCGGGCCGCCTTCGCCGCCGACAATGCCGTGCAGGAGCAGAACGCGCCCATGCCCGACGCCAAGGAGCAGAAGGAACAGGCGGAAGCCGCCGCCAAGGCCAGAGCCGAAAGCGAGGCCCAGGCTGCGGCCAAGGCCAAGCAGGAAGAAGAGGCCCGCGCCGCCGAAGCCGCAAAAAGCGTGCAGGAAGCGTGGGAAGCGCTGCTTGCCTCCCACAACGCCCAGCTTGCGGGCATCATCGAACATTCGCAGACGCTGAAGGACGGCCTCTCCGATCTTTCCGCGAGCACCAAGCAGAGCATTTCCCAACTGGAACAGGAATTCCAGAAGCTCGACGCCCTTTCCCAGGTGCAGGGCAGCATGCCTTCCGACCTCACGGTACTCACGGAACGGCTGCACCGCATCAAGGACCGCATCCAGTCGCTCATTCTGCCCCTGCAGAACACCCAGAAGGATCTGGAAAAGGAAAAGCAGTCCCTCGCGCTGCTCGACAAGTCCCTTTCCGGCCAGAGCGACCTGGACAGCAAGATTTCCTCGCGCCTCAAGGAGGCCGACAGGAACATCACAAGGCTGCAGAAAAGCTACGACACCATCATCGCCCCGGCCCTCGAACTCATAAACGAGGTGCAGGCGCGCGTCGACGAACTCATGAAGGACATGCCCACGCTCTGGAACAACTACTACTTCCAGACGTCCGGCCACCTCTACGATCTGGTGGGCCTCGGCAGAGACTTCCGCAACCTGGGTTCCCTGCGCGAACTGTATTCCCTGCGCCTCACCACGGAGCTGCCGAGCTCCATGGACGCCCTGATCACGGTGCTTCTGCGCTTCGGCACCTCGCTCTTCTTCTTCGCGCTGCTCGGCATGGCCTTCCTGCGCACCGCCCACAGAAGACTGCCCGAGCAGATGCACGGCGGGGTGAACCGCATCATGCGCAACAGCGCCATCTGGATAGCCCTCGGCATCTCCATACACCTTTCCGCATGGGGCGACGGCAGGCTTTACCAGATGGTGGCCACCCTCGGCACCATGTGCCTGTGCTGGGGCCAGATGCTGCTTGCCTGGGACCTGTATGAGTTCGAAACCCCGGAAAGACCGCGCCTTTCCCCGCTGTGGCCCATGTTCCCGCCGCTCATCATCGGTATGGTGCTGCTCAACTTCGACCCGTTCCCCCTGTTCATCTGCGTGGTGTGGTTCATCGTGCAGGCCGTGGATCTGTGGAAGACGCGCCGCCTTCCCCTGCCCGCCCAGCCCCTGCCCCGCGCCATCATGCGGCTCTATACGGTGCAGCTGTGGATCACGCTTACCATCAGCCTGCTGGGCTTCTCGCGCCTTTCCATTCTCATCAGCATGTGCTTCACCTCCATTACGGTGACCATCATGCTCTGCGTGTCCATCTTCAAGGTGGAACACCTCATTGAATCCTATCTGCCCAAGGAAGGCACCATCGCCGTCATGGCCAGCCTCGCCATGGCCCTCATCATGCCCGTGGTGCTGCTCGCCTCCGTCATGGCGGCCATGGTGTGGATACTGGCCTATCCCGGCGGCTACTTCCTGCTCCAGCACATGGCCACGCTGGGCTTCAACATCGGCGACGTTTCCCTGAACGCCATGCAGATACTCAGCATCTTCATCGCGTTCTACCTCACCCGCGCCCTGCTTGCGGTGGGCAACACCTTCATGGCCGGTATGCAGACGCAGATATCGCGCATCTCCGTTTCCCTGCTGGCCCCCATTCAGGCCGTGTACAAATGCCTGCTCTGGGCGCTGTTCGGCCTGTACGCCCTGAGGGCGCTGGGCTTCAATCTCTCCAGCCTCTCCATGATCGCCGGCGGCCTTTCCGTGGGTATCGGTATCGGCCTCCAGAACATGGTACAGAACTTCACGAGCGGCATTTCCGTCATCTTCGGCCAGACCATACGCGAAGGCGACGTGGTGGAAGTGGGCGCCGTCACCGGCGTGGTGAAGAAAATCAACATCCGTTCCACCATGGTGGAAACCTTCGACAACGCCATCATCTTCATTCCCAATTCCAGCTTCCTGAACGGCACCTTCACCAACTGGACGCACAACAACCGCCGCGTGCGCAAGGAAATAGCCGTGGGCGTGGCCTACGGTTCCGACGTGCGCCACTGCCTCGACCTCATGCTGAAGATCGCCCGGGAAAATCAGAAGGTGCTCTTCTACCCCGAACCCACGGCCTTCTTCACCAACTTCGGGGCAAGCTCGCTGGATCTCGTGCTGCGCTTCTGGGTGCGCGAGTACAACGACGCCACCTCCGTGACTTCCGACATCCGTGTGAAGGTCAACGAGGCCTTTGCCGCGGAAGGCATAGAAATATCCTTCCCGCAGCTCGACGTGCACCTGAAAACCGATGAAGATACTCCCCTTCCTCCCGTTCTTGCCGGAGAAGAACGGCGCAGGGACGAGGAAAATCCCGAAACCGGCGTGAAGGCATAACGCCGCAACACGTTCCGTACCGGCCATGAGCCGAAAGAAAGCCCCCGCCCGGAAAAGGACGGGGGCTTTCCGGGTTAAATCCCCGGGTCGCCTTCATGAATGCCCATCGGTTCCCGCAGGCAGCAAGGCATGTATGCCGGAAAAAGAGACTCCGCCGCGGATGCCCCTTTCCGGGAAGAAGGCGACGTATGAAAGCCCCGGGCTTTCCAGAGCAGAAAGAACGCTGAAGCCTTACGGCAAAGGCACCTGTACGGAAAGCGCCGCGAAGAGTGCTCCCCCCCCCAAAAAAAGCGGAGCGTGCACCTGAAGCAGAGGAAAAACGCCGGGTATTCCGCAAACAATGCCTGCCGCAGCATCGCCGTTCCGCCCGCACGGGCAAGAGCTGAACACCGTGGCCCGCGCCGACAGCAAGGCCGCCCCCGGCCTGCTGCTTCGGAGCGCCCCTGCAAAGCACCGCCAAAAAAGACGGCCCGTACCTTCTGCCGGCATGAACGAAGGCTCCGTCCGCACGGGAGACAGGGCAGCGCAGAAATCCTTTCCGGCGGGCGACATTCGCCGGCCGCGTTCATTCGGAAAACACGGTCACCCGGTCGCGTCCGTTTCTTTTGGAAGAATAAAGAGCCTTGTCCGCCTGCGCCATCAGCGCATCCAGCGTCGTCGTTTCCCCCAGGCAGCGGCAGGCCACGCCCACGCTGACGGTCAGCACTCCGCCCGGAGCGCCGGGATTGTCTATGCCCGCATCACGAATGCTCTCCCGGACTCTCCCGGCGATGAGCACGGCCGCTTCGGGATCAGCGCCGGGAACGAGCGCGACGAACTCCTCCCCACCGTAACGGAAAACGGCGTCGGAATGTCTGTGCAGGCTGCCTTTCGCAACCGACGCCACCTGTTGCAGGCATCGATCCCCTTCCAGATGCCCGAACGCATCGTTGTACTTCTTGAAAAAATCAATATCGAACATGATGACCGCCAGAGGAAGCCCGGGCATGTCGGACTTTTTTCTCTCCTCCAGCGCCCAGCGGTTTCCTATGCCGGTAAGCGCATCCTTCAGGGAAAGCCTGGCGTATTCGTCGCGCTCTTCCATAAGCAGGCTGGTACGCATACTGAGCCGTTCCATGGCGCTGCGCAGCAGCGGGAGCATGTCCATGATCTGCTGGATTTCCCTGATCCTCGCCGGAGACAGCTCCCCTGTTTTTCTTCCCTGCCGCAGGTCGCGCAGAAAATTCGCCATGCTGAGGAGGGGCTTCAGGATATTGTGCCTGATCAGAATGCAGATTCCCAGAAGCAGCCCGAAGGCGACGCCTCCTATCAGAACAAACTGCAGGCGGACACGGGAAACCGTCGCCCCCACATTCATCATGTCGGAAGAGATCTTCAGCATCTCTCTTGTTACCGCATAGTCCGACAGGGCGCTCAGACCGTCCTTCAGGCGTTCTTTGACGGCGAAGGCCCGCGCGTCCAGCTCGCGGATGTTCCGCCTGTTTGCCGACACCGACTCCTGATCTTCACGAAGCGCACGGCAGTCGGGTTCAAAGGATTCCGCACAGAGTCCGTCGAAAAACGGCCACTCCCCGTCTTCCGAAACGGCGCCGGAACGGGTGCTCCCGGACTCGGTCGGGGGAGGAAGGACAAGCTCCCGCCCCGCCCGTACCGAAAGCCGCCCCAGCGTTCTTTCCAGATGAAGTTCCGCCCGGTGCAGCTCCTTTTCGGCCTGAAGAATACCTTCCTTCAAATCGAGAAGAAGGAAAATATCGGGCTGGAGCTGAAGCACCTTCTCATGAAACTCGGCGCTCTGCTCAAAAACGGCCTCAGCCATGAGCGCCTGGGCCACGACCTGCGCCTTGCGCACCACGTCCGACCTGCCGGAAGTGTATATGAGTTCCAGCTGCTGGCGCAGCGTCTCGATATTGACAAGAATTCTCTGCTTGTCGATAAGCTGGGGAAGATATTGATTTTTCGTCAGTTCGGAAATGTTTTCTATGCGGTAGAACGCACCGTACACATACAGAAATGATACCGACAGAGAAAACACGATGACCAGGCATGCCAAAAATACGGCTCGATGCAGGCTTATTCTGCGATACTTCCCGGCCATGACGCTTTCAATAGATGCTGAAGGGGAAATACTTGCGCGCGATACGGCTGTATTCGCCGCTGAGCCTTATATCATTGAGGAAGGCATTGACGTCTCGCAGCAGCTGCGCGTCGTCCTTTCTCACTCCTATGCACGCATTGTTCGTCGGGCTGTCCAGCTCCAGCGGCAGGGCCTGCATGGAGTAGGTCGAACCTTCCCTGCTCAGAAGAAAGTCGTACGCCGCGAGCCCGTCGATGATGACGACATCCACTTCCCCCGCCTTCAGGGCGTCGATCATGCTCAGATGATCGGGATATTCACAGAGCACGGCCACATCTTTCCACATTTTTTCGGCAAGCGACCGCTGCGCGGTTCCGCTCTGCGTGCCGAGCTTCTTTCCCCGCATCCATTCCTTCGTCACCGACACCTCGCGTCCGGTAATGTATATGGAACGGGAATGATAGTAACTGTCGCTGAAGTTCATATAGCGCAGCCTGTCGGGCTTCACCGCCAGTCCGGCCACGGCGATATCCAGACGCCCCTGCTCCATGGCGTCAAGAATATCCTGAAAGGCCATAGGAAGAATGACGCATTCGCGCTTCATGTTCCTGCAGAGGGCGGTAGCGATATCGAAATCGAAGCCGGAAACATTTCCCTGTTCATCCACCATGCAGAACGGGGGATAATCACGCTCCATGCCCACTCTGAGCGGAGGACGCTCCGCGTTTTCCGCCCGGGCGGCCGTTCCCTCAAAGAAAAAAAACGATATGAGCACGACTGCCGCGACGACGCGAAACCCCTCGGCAATGCGCAACATGGTTCTCCTCCACGGACCATCTTCTTTCTGCTGCCGGCGCGGTCTTCCGGCACGACGGCATGAACCTGTACGGGCGCTCCCATGACGCCCGCCCCGTCTCCCGCAGAAAAACCGCGACTCCTGCACGGCCTGAACGCCGCCCCCGGCCTGCCCCGGCCGCGCTCTGAAAAGCGCACCGGCAGAGCCCGGGAAACGCCGCAACGTCGGCCGATTTCCCTCCGCCTTCCGCCGGGCATCGCAGAACGGCGACCGTCGCGGCCCGGAGCGCGGAAGAGCGCCGGGCGCATACCCGGAAAAGGCGCGCATATTTTCCCCATGACGGAAAGACTTGTCAAGCCGCTGCGACGCGGAAGCCTTGTCGTACCGCCCACATGCGGAGTACGCCGTTCTCCTCCCGGGCACGCGCCTCCCCTGCCCGGGTTGCCTGCCGCACGGGGCAGAAAGCGCATTCTCCCTCCCGGAAAGCCCTTCCCTGCCGCGCTCGCTCCCGCACGGGGGGGCAAAAGAGCCGGGCGCCCGAAATTCTTCCGGGCAGCCTTCGTCAGATGGGAAAACTCCGTGCCGGAAAAGGCCAAAAGCTACTTCTGCAGGAGGCTCCGTGCATAGGCATGTATGCCGTTGGCAAGGCCCTGGGCCAGCCTCTGCCGGTGCTTGCTGCTTTTCAGGCGCGAGGCCTCGCTCTTGTTGGTGCAGTAGCCAATTTCCACCAGCACGCTGGGCATGGAAGAGCCCACCAGCACGAAGAACGGCGCGCCCTTCACCCCGCCGTTGCGGGTGCTTACGCCGTTCTTTTTCAGGTAGCTCAGCGTGGACTTCTGAATATTCTCCGCAAGGCGGCGCGATTCGCTTGTGCGCGCACCGGTGAGAATTTCGGTAAGAATCTTGTCCATGTCGCCGAGGCGGCCACTGTCTGCGTTTTCCACCATGGCCAGGCGGCTGGCGGAACTTGTCCGCGCAAAGTCGAGGATATAGGTTTCCAGCCCGCTGATGGAGGTGTTTTCCGCCGCGTTCACATGGATGGATATGAACAGATCGCCCTTGTTGCGGCGGCTGAAGTTCACGCGGTCCGCCAGCGATATGCCCTTGTTGCCGCTGCGCGTGAGCAATACCTTGTAGCCCAGCTTTTCCAGAATCTTTTCCAGGCGCTGCGCCACGTCCAGATTCACGTCGCGTTCCACCACGCCGTTGTGCATGGCCCCGGGGTCGCGCCCGCCGTGCCCCGGATCGATGATGATGGTGCGAACCGAAAGCCCGAGCTGCGCGGCAAGCATGTGCGAACCAGCCTTGCCCGGCCTGGTCACCTTTGCAGGCGCTTTTCCGCCTGAAGAACTGCTTGAGACGGAAGCCTTTTTCCCGTCCATCTGCTCGCGGTATTCCGCCGCTATTTTGGCATGATCGGCCCGGGAGTAGCGGCGGGCGATGTGCTCGAGGTGTACGCGGGCCTTTTTCTGATCCTTCAAAAGCTCGTTGTACACCACGGCGGCGCGGAAGAGCGCGTCGTCGGCAAGGGCGCTGTAGGGAAACTTCCTGGCCGACTGTTCGTACACGGAAGCGGCCTTTTTCGCATCCACCGACGAACCGGTAACCTTGGCCTTCTCCTCCAGAGCCACGCCGCAGCGGAACAGCGCCGCCACGCGCAGGTTCCACTTGGGGTTGTTGTCGTACACCTCGCGGAAGGCATCGGCACAGGCCTGCCAGGAATTGGCCCCCGGGTTGCCTTCCTTCAAGCGGGCAAGCTGCGCCTTGGCCCTTTCATAGTCTGGCGGATTGGCGGCAGACGCCGGAGCCGACATACAGAAAAAAAGGCAGAAGACAAGACAGATCAGGGCGGGAAGGCTGTGTTTCTGAAGCATGATTCAATCCACGGTCGACCGCATCCGCCGGCCGACTCCACATCCGGCGGACAGGGACAAAAGCGCCCCGGGTTGAAAAAAAGGACTTCATCGGCCGAAAGGCCCGTCAGCGCCTGCGCCCTGCGGGAGGCTCAAACCATGACGAATGGCGGATGCAGCTTTGCCGGAATTTTTCCCATTGTTCAGCACACCCCCTCTCCTGTCAATGGAAAAACAGCTTTTGTAACAAAAAGCATGTTCCGCCCAAAAGGCGATACCGTTCCCTACTCCGCCCAGGCGCGAAAAAAGGCCGGAATGAAAAAAGGAACGGAAAAAACGCGCTTTTTTGCACAAAGTGGAACATTTTCGACATGTTGCCGGAAAAACCTTACGCCGCAGCTGTTTTCGGGAAAGGCTCTTTGGCGCTTCCGTTCCTTTCTATGATTTTTTTGATCCAAAAAGGTGATTTTTTTATGAATTAATTAAATGAATCCATATTTAAATAGATTTTACTTTAATTATTATTGACTTTTTGTTTTTAATTGTGAAAAAGTGAGCTAGCTGTTTCTACGCACATTCAACATGGAGGAGAATGCCATGCGTAAACTCGTCGCCTTTCTGGCCGGCACGGCCCTTGCTGCGGGCCTCTGTGCCGCTCCCGCCACGTCTTCGGCCTACGAAGCCATCTGCGGCCCCCTGGGCGTGCTTCACTACCAGAAGGAAAAGTCCTACGGCGGTTTTGTGCTCTACACCAACCACCTGGGCGGCACCAAAACCTACCTCATCGACCTTGAGGGCAACGTGGTGCACGAATGGAATCACGGCCGCCAGGCCTTCATGGCCGAGCTTCTGCCCAACGGGCACCTGCTGCGCGCCGAACAGGGCCCCGGCTCTCCGGTGACCTTCGGCGGCTGGCACGGCAGCCTGCGCGAATACGACTGGGACGGCAATGTGGTATGGGAATACACCATACGCGACGAGAACAAGGTCGCCCATCACGGCTTCGACCGCCTGCCCAACGGCAACACCGCCATGCTTGTATGGGAAAAGATGAGCTGGGATGAAATGATCGCCAAGGGCCGCGACCCCAAGGACCCGACCATCTACAAGGACGGCTTCAAGTACCCCGACGGCAAGGTGCTGGAAGGCGTGTGGCCCGACGCCATCATCGAAGTGGACCCCAGCGGCAAAGTCGTGTGGGAATTCCATGTGAAGGACAATATCGGCACGGGCAAGGACCAGTGGGACCCGAACTATCATCTGCCCTTCGGCTATATGCCCGCCTACTTCGCCGGGCCCGACTGGACGCACTGGAACTCCATCCGCTACAACCCCGAGACCGACCAGTATCTGGTGAACTCCCGCGACTGGGGTGAAATGTACATCATCGACAGAAAGACCAAGAAGATGGTCTGGCGCTGGGGCAACCCCTACGCCTACGGCGCGGGCACCAAGGAACAGGGCTACGCCCGCGACGGCGACCAGATTCTCTTCGGTTCCCACGACTGCAACTGGCTGCCCAACGGCAACCTGAGCATCTTCGACAACGGCACCATGCGCCCCAGCGGCAACCACAGCGCCGCCTATGAAATAGAACGCGACGGCACCTTCAACGGCGGCAAGATCGTGTGGTCGTTCAAGACCAAGGACCCGAACAGCTTCTATTCCGACTACCAGAGCGCCGCGCAGAAGCTCCCCAACGGCAACTGGCAGATCACGGCCACCAACAACGGCCATGTGTTCGAAGTGACGCCCGAGGGCGAAGTGGTGTGGGAATTCGTGAACCCCATGTCCGGCGACGAGCCCTACTGCGTGAGAAAGGACAACAATCCCTGGACGCAGATTCACCGCGCCTTCCGCTATGCGGCCGATTCCCCGCAGCTCAAGGGCCGCGACTTGAAGCCCATCCGCAAGCTCGCGCCTTCCTGCCCCGACTGGAAGAGCCTGCTTGAATACAAGCCTTCCCCCAACGGCGGCAGACCTCCGAAGGTGGAAAACGCTCCTACCTCCGACCAGAAGGGTTATGACTACGCTCTGCCCAAGAAGTAAGGCATAATCCCCTGCCGGGCGGCCGTGCGTGGCCGCCCCCTTCCCCGGCCGCTCCGCAAGGAGCGGCCTTATGTTTATCTCCAAAGCACACGCCCCGGAACGGCCTCTCCCGGAATAACCGGAAGCGTGCCCCTGCGAAATCTCCCTCCCCTGAGCCTACGCAGGCTCCCGCAGGAAAGCGATTTGCGCCCCGCGGCCTGCCCCTTCCGCGCCGGCCCGTGTGCGGGAGGCCCGCAGAATACGGCCGGGCAAAAGCAGGCATGGACGCAGCCGCACGGGGCCGTTCCCGGGGAATTTCGTATCGTCGGCAAAAGGCGATGCTGCGCCCTGCAGAAAAATTTTTATTTTTTGTAATTTTTTTGTTGACAGGGGCAGCCTTCTTTTATACAAGACGTCTGTTCCTACCGCGCGGGAGTAACTCAGTGGTAGAGTGCAACCTTGCCAAGGTTGAAGTCGCGGGTTCAAATCCCGTCTCCCGCTCCATATAGATATGAAGGCCCGTCATACGACGGGCCTTTTCTTTTTCTCTGCATACAACACATTTCCTGCGTGCAGGCGCAGCATGCCATGTTGCGTCTTATCCGGCGGCATTCTCCGCCCGCCCCTTCCTTCGCCGCTTCCCGGAGAAACGCTCCCCCTCTTCTCTCATTCATCTGCCGCTGCAGAAGAGTACCGCCGGAAGCGCTCCCTCTATGCTCCACGCCCTTCTGCCGCAGAATCTGTACGAAAAGGCCTTAAACAAAAAAAGCCGGAGGGAACTCCCCCCGGCTTCGGAAAAAAACGGATCAGTCGTCCTTCGCGCATTCGGAACGGAAGGAGGCCTCCTCCTGCTTCACCAGCTTGAAAAGCACGGGGCTGAGCAGCAGGATGGCGATAAGGTTGGGAATGGCCATGAGCGCGTTGCAGGTATCGGCCAGCAGCCATACCAGATCGAGCTTGATGAGTATGCCCACGGGAATGGCGATGCAGTACACCACACGGAAGGGAAGCTGCGCCCTGTCGCCGAAGAAGTAGATGGCGCAGCGTTCGCCGTACACGCACCAGCTCATGGCGGTGGTGAAGGCGAAGAGGGAAAGGCACACCGTCACCACGATGCCGCCTACGCCGGGCAGCACGCTTTCAAAGGCGGCGGAAGTCACGGCCGCGCCTTCCTGCCCGTTGCTCCACAGGCCCGTGACCAGCAGTGCGAAGGCCGTGAGGCTGCACACCACGATGGTGTCGATGAAGGTATCGAGCATGCCGATGGTGGCCTGCGTCATGGGGGAACGGGTGGAAGCCGCGGCATGAGCCATGGGGGCCGTGCCGAGACCGGCTTCGTTGGAGAAGATGCCGCGCGCCATGCCCATGCGTATGGCCATCATGATGGAAGCGCCCGCCGCGCCGCCCTGGGCCGCCGTGGGCGTGAATGCCTCGCGCAGAACCATGGCGAAAATGCCGGGCACTTCGCTTATATGCATGACGATGACCAGCAGCGCCATGGCCGCATAGCAAAGGGCCATGACGGGAACGATCTTGCCCGCCACGGCGGCGATGCGCTTCACCCCGCCGAGCAGCACCAGACCGGAAAGCAGAAGAAGAACCACGGCGGAAACTTCAAAGGGAATGCCGAAGCTCGCCTTCAGCACGCCGCCTATGGCGTTGCTCTGCACCATGGCGCCCGTGCCTATGCAGGCCACGATGCCGAAAAGCGCAAACGCGCTTCCCAACCACATCCAGCGGCGCCCCAGGCCGTTTTTAATGAAGAACATGGCTCCGCCCACCCAGTTGCCTGCCGGGGTACGTTCCCGGAAGTGCACGGCAAGCAGCACTTCGCTGAACTTGGTGGCCATACCCACAAGGGCCGTCATCCACATCCAGAACAGCGCGCCGGGGCCGCCCATGTAAATGGCCGTGGCCACGCCCACGATGTTGCCGGTGCCTATGTCGCCGGCAAGGGCCGTCATGAGCGCATTGAAGGGAGAAATCTCCCCGTGCTCCGAATCCTGCCTGCGTCCGGCCCAGGCATGGTGCAGCCCCCGGGCGAAGTTGCGTATGGTGAAGAAACGCAGCCCGATGGTGAGATACAGGCCGGTGCCGAAAAGGAGCACCAGCATACAGGGGCCCCAGACGAAGTTGTTGATGAGCGTGAGCCATTCCATGATGCGATACCTTTATGAAGAAAAGCTATAATTCCTTACGATACCGCATAACAATACAAACAGCAAGGCAAACAAAAAAAACCACAAGCGGGAGAAAGAAAGGAAAAACACAGAGCTCTTTCTCTACGACAGCCCCCTTGGACTGGAAAGTACCCCTCAGCCTCTTCCCGATGCCCGGAGATGTTCCGCCAGGGAAAGCCGCTCTCTCCATACAAAAACCGCCCCTTCCCGCCGAAGTAAGCGGGAAGGGGCGGTTTTGATGCCATTACGGCATATTGTTCAGCGAGGAAGGATCAATCTCTTTCAAACAGGTCACGGGTATAGACTTTATCCATGCAGTCCTTCACTTCCTCAGCCATGCGGTTGACCACGATCACATCGGACATGGACTTGAAGGCCTCGAGGTCGTGAATGACGGCGAAATCCTGAAAGACATCCTGACTCAGCGTAGGTTCGTAAATAACAACCTCCACGCCTTCATCGCGCAGCCTGTTCATAACATCCTGAATGGCCGACTGACGGAAATTGTCGCTGCCCGCCTTCATGGTCAGGCGGTAAATACCGACCTTGCGAGGCCTGCGGGCAAGAATCTGATGGGCGATAAAGTCCTTGCGCGTACTATTGGCTGCCACGATGGCGGCAATGATGTCGTTGGGAGTACCCTTATAGTTGGCCAGAAGCTGGCGCGTATCCTTGGGCAGACAGTAACCGCCGTAACCGAAGGAAGGGTTGTTGTAGTGGGAGCCTATGCGCGGGTCCAGCCCCACACCCCTGATGATCTGCCGCGTATCCAGACCATGCAGTTCGGCATAAGTATCAAGCTCGTTGAAGAACGCCACGCGCAGCGCAAGGTAGGTGTTGGCAAAGAGCTTGATGGATTCCGCCTCCGTGGCGTTCACCATGAGGGTGGGGATATCCTTGTCCATGGCCCCTTCCTGAAGCAGCGCGGCAAAGCGCTCCGCACGGGCACGAAGGTCGGCGGAGCATTCCCGGGGAGTCCCCACTATGATGCGGGAGGGGTGCAGATTATCGTAAAGCGCCCTGCCCTCACGCAGGAACTCCGGCGAGAAAATAAGGTTCGGCAGGCCGGGCCACGCCTTGCGCAGCCCTTCCAGATACCCTACAGGCACCGTGGACTTGATGACCACCGTGGCGGTGGGGTTGACCTTTTCCACCAGCCGGAGCACCGCGTCGATGGAAGATGTATCGAAATGGTTCTGCTCCACATCATAGTTGGTGGGCGTGGCAATGATGATGACTTCCGCATCGCGATAAGCGGATTCCCCATCCGTAGTGGCGGAAAGGTTCAGCGGCCTTTCCGCAAGGAATTCCTCAATTTCCTTATCCACGATGGGGGATTTCTTTCTGTTGATGAGTTCCACCTTGGAAGGAACGATATCCACGGCCTTCACACTGTTATGCTGAGCAAGCAGTACGGCCAAGCTCAAACCGACGTAGCCGGTTCCGGCAACAGCAATGTTCATACATTAACTCCAGATTCAAAAATTTCTATTCTGTCAATAGAAAGAACTCTATTTTGTGTTGCTCCATGAATTCCAGAAAAAATACAAAACTGAAGATCACTAGCCTCTCCCTTTATTTTTAAACAAATATCTATTATATTATTAATATTATAAATATCAGATATAATAAAATCATGTAATGTTGGAGAATAAACACCAATAGTTATTTCTTTATCTTTTGAATTTAAATTAATACCATGAATAGATATTTTATATTTTTTATTACACTTCAAAAGAACTTTATAACAACAATATTTATCAATACCTGAATCAATTTTAATATTATTAATAAACTGAGTTGATTGTGTAATAAAATTATCATCATTAATATATTCTATAGATAATACATTATCTGTTTGATATTTATAGTACCAAAATTCATTAAACAATAAAAATAGCGATTTATAATCTTCTATATTTGAATTACTATTTGCAAGCTTTATAATAAAGTCTATAACATAAAATAATACTCGATCTTCAAAACTAGTATGTGGAAATTTTCCATTTGCCTCATAAATATACATATAAATATTATTAAATTTAGATATTCCTAATCTAGGTTTAATATTCAATTTATCACATACATAACTAAGATGATCTCTGTAATCCCACTTTGATTTACAATTTTCAATAAATATATATTTTACAGTGTCATTTCCCAACATATTTAATATATTATTTCTATTAAATATATCATTTTTATGCAAATCTATACCAGTTTTTTCAAAAAAATCTTTTATATTATCATGATTATATTCAAAATTATATTGCCCATTGATAGATACAGCTGTACAATTTCCAAATTTTGTAGCAACATCTAAAGCAGCCGTACCACCACCAGACCCACCATAAAAAACAACATTCTCATGATTTATTTTTAATATATTAACTATTTTTTCTATTAATAATGATGTATAGTATCTAAAATCATTACTTTTATCTCCATAAAACCACCCCAAAAGAAGATCTTCATATTTAAAATACATAGGATCTTCTAATGAAATCCATGATGCATTTGTAAGATTATAAAATGACCATCTATTATATATAGGAATATCTCTTTTTTTACCCCCAGAACTAGTTCGTGCCCCATCTAAAACGACGAAAAGTTTTTTTTCTGAACCTTTATGAAAGAAAAATTGAAATTTAGCATTACATATCTCTGTTGTATAAATTCCAGTTTTTAAATCTTTAATATCTTCAAAATTAATATAAACACTTTTTTGATTAATAATATTTTTATCAACATAAGATCTTTTTAATCTTCTATTTACAACATGCCTTACAAATTTTGACGAGTATAATATATCTTTCTCATGTAAAAAAATTTCCCTAATTGTAATATTTCCATTCATAAAATTCCCTCATAACACATTATACAATTACATCATAAAAAAAATAACACTTTATTCACTAATAATATTATTTATTATTTTATTATTATAGTATCCAATTAAATTTTTAATATTAATATCGTTACCATATATTTTATTCCTTTCCCAAAGTGTATTATTTTCAATTTGTGTATTTTCAATATACTGTGGATTATTAAGACCAGGAGCACACCAGTGAATTTTTGTTCCTTTTATTACAGCCATTGCCCAGAACCATAAATCATCACCATCCGGACAAAGTTTAGTAAACAATTCCTTTTTACATATATCTTCATAAAACATATTCTTTGTATATAAACATCCACCTAATCCAGTCTGCAGTATTAAAAATGATGCTTTCGAATCATCTTTTATTAATCTAAACTTTGAATACTCACTAAATTTATTATTTTCAAAAACCATACGTCTAGCTCTCAAACATTGAACAGATAAAGGATCATTATAATATCCTGTTAATAATATTCTTATCCAATTTTTTGGATATATCACATCATCATCACCAGTTATTATAATATCATTGGGGAAATCTTTTAATGCAGGTATTAACTTTTTATATGATCTAATATCATCACACCATCTCACTTCAAATATATCATTAATTTTAGATATAAGTTTTTCAGGAAGAGACGCTTCTTTCATAGGAAATTGAGATTCTGCCAAATATAAAACTATCTTTTTTGGTGGAATATCTTGACTAAGAATCGAATCAATAGTTTGATATACAGTATTTATTCGCGCCGGATATGACGTTAATGACACAATTGGTCTATTGATATCATCAAGAACAATATTAGGAAACTGATTATAAACATAATTTATATAATTTATTTTCTCCAAATTTGTCTCAAATTTTGACAAATTAGACTTAGTATCTTTGTAAAATCTATTAATAACAGAATTAATCCATTTATTTTTTATTTCTTTATTTTTATCTGAATATAATATTCTTGTTATAATCCTACTATATACATCTGTTAATTTATAATATGACGCATCTTTTTTCTTATTAATAATAGAATTATGATTTTCTCTATAATAGTATATAGATTTATCAGTAGTAACTATATTTTTTGCAAAAAATAATGATAATACTGTAATATAATTATCTGTACCCATTGTATGTATTTCTGGAAATAATATAAGATATTTATTTAAAAATTCTCTTTTATATATCTTATTCCACGTTACTCCAGTTGTATTAATTATATTAATTTTTTGATCATCTCCAATTTTTTTATTTATTGAAAATCCCATATTTTTATGTTTTATACTTTTTGAAGGAAATCTAACTACATTATTAGTCATAGCAATATCTGCATCTTTTATTCTTGCAATTCTATACAATGAACCAAAGTAGTTATCTGAAATATAATCATCAGCATCAACAAATCCAATATATTTTCCTTTTGCTATAGAAATAGCTAAATTTCTTGTAGTTGCACATCCAAGATTTGCACTATTTTTCAAAATAATTATTCTATTATCTTGTTTTGCATACTTTTCAACAATAGATATAGAATTATCAGAAGAAAAATCATCAACAAAAATAAACTCTAAATTTTTATTTTTTTGATTAATTAAGCTTTTCAGACATGTTTCTATATATTTTGAAACATTAAAAACAGGAATAATTACAGAAACATCAATATTTACATCTTTTTTTATATTATTCATTATTTTATACTCCTCATACCCTTGCTTCTCTGTCACATTTTTTTTTCCTATATCTTTAAAAAAAAGATATGGATGTTTAAAAAGTTTTTTAACCTTACGATTCAACATAATCCCCTCCATAATTAATTGTTTTCTCACCTATACAAAAAAGCCTCTTCAATTTTATAAAAAATAAATTAACTAATACATTTATATTTTAAAATAATATACACCATCTTTAATATCTTTATATAAAATTTCACTCTATATATTTTAAATTTGTGTCTATATCTTTCTTGATTGATTATTTCAAAATTTATAGAATAATATATTTTTATAAATAATATAAATAAATCAAATCTGTTTATTTTATCAATAAAAAAATAAATATTTTTTACTAACTCATAATATAAATAATTATAACTATATTTTTTTGAAGTAATTAGCAGTTTATTAACACCGCATAAATGATCATGTAACTTACTATAATCCCATATTATATCTTTATGTCCTTTTCTATAAAAATAAACATTTTTACTTATAGCATAAAAGCTTTTAGCAAATGTCATACAACAAACAAAAAAAACCGAATCTTGAAATCTTTTATAATTACAAAAAATAATATTATTATCATTTAAAAATTTTCTATTATATATAAACCTATAAAATCCACCCTCATATTGATAATCTTTATACATATAAAGACTATCCCTATTAAACATCTGATAAGATATCTGTTTAATTCTTATAGAGCCATCAGAATTAATATATAAAAGTGAGCCACCACAAATATTAACATTTTGTTCCACAGCCTTACGGTACAGCGTTTCCAGTACATCATTCGAAGGATACAGATCGTCGCTGTCCATAAAGGCGATGTATTCCCCACGGGCTACAGCCATGGCCCGGTTTCTGGCAGGGCCTGCACCTGTGGATGAGGGTTGATGCATCACCGTGATTCTGGCATCGCGCGAGGCGTATTCTTCGGCTACAGCTCCGCTTCCGTCAGTGGAGGCGTCATCCACAATGAGCACTTCGATATTCCGCAGGCTCTGGGAAAGAACGCTGTCCAGGCATTCCCGGAAGTATTTCCCGCTGTTCCACACGGGAATAATCACGCTGACCGCTGGATGTTCCATGGCTACAGCCCCACAGCCACCTTGGTGGCCACGGCAATCTGGTAGAGTATCTGCGTGATGCCCTTGGCCAGTTCCAGATTCTTGGTATCCACACGGGGCATGACCAGAATGCGGTCCCCGGCATGCACGCCCAGTTCCGCAATGGGGCCCACCTCCCCGTTCATGCGCGCAACAAGAATGTTGTCCTCATCCGCACGGTCGGTAAGACCGCCCGCGCTCTTCACATAGTCTTCCGCCTTCATGGCGGCATCGAAGGTCACGGCCTTGGGCAGAAGCACCTCGCCGGATACCTGCACCACGTCGCTCTTCTGCGGAATGACCACTTCGTCGCCATCTTCCAGCAGAAGGTCGCGCACCTGTCCGCCCCGGCTCACCACCACCACGCCGTCGGGCGTGAGGCTTGCCGCACGGCGGATGAAGTCCTGCACCAGTTCCGCCTCGCGCACGCGGATCTCGGCTTCCTCCGCCGTGGCGGACGTGGCCGTCAGCGCGGAACGCTCCAGGCGGTGCAGGGAATCTTCCAGTATGGTCTTCTGCTGGCGCGCCACGCTCTGGCGGCGCACATACACGGCGGAAACGTCGGCAAGGGCCGGGTCCACCTCCACATAGGCAAGCAGGGCCCGCAGCGTGGTGCTGTTCTTTACCGGGAAGCGCGATGCCCCGCGTATGGCTCCGCTCACCGAGGCCATGATGGTGCGGCCACGCGTATCGGCCACGAATTCCACGCTGTCCCCGTCCGCAAGGCGCATGGAGGAAAATTCCTGCATGGTCATGTATTCATTGAAGGGCCTGCCGCCCCGGATGCCCGTAACGCTCACATGCGTGGCGCTGGAAAGCGGGCTGCCGTAGGCGATGAGCTGCGAACCCGTGGCCTGCCCCCTGAACTCATACCGGGCTTCCTGCCGCAGCATGCCGCAGGCCGCCACACTCACCCCGCGTTCTCCCACAAGGATGACGTCGCCTTCCTTCAACCGGATGTCGGGCATGTTGCCGTTGAGGGCGAAATCATAAAGATCAAGACTCGCCACCACCTTGTTGCCGCGCTTCACCTGCACGTTGCGGAAGGTGCCGCGGTTCGGCGTAATGCCCCCTGCCCTGTCGAGGTACGACATCACGGAATCCACGGGGCTGCCCGCATAGCGGCCCGGCTGGTTTACAAAGCCCGTCACATACACGGCCACGGGCTGGGAACTCTGGAGGTTGACGTAGATGTTCACGTTGTCGGTGAATACCGAGGCAAGGCGCGAGCGCACCGCCCCCTGCAAAGCGGACTGCTTGAGCCCGGCCACACGCACAGGCCCCACTTCCGGCAGAAAGATGTTGCCCTGCTGGTCCACGGGCAGCACGTCGTCATAGGTTTTCGCGCCCCATACGCGCACCATGATGCGGTCGCCGGGCAGGATGACATAGTCGCCGTTCATGCCGTCGCTGTAGGTGCCCGCAAAATTTCCCCGGAACAGATTGGCCCCGAAGGGAGCAAGCAGTGCGGAAGCCGAAGGCGCAAGCCCTCCCTGCGCCCAGGCGGGCGGCGCGTCCATCACCGTGGGGGTGGACTGCTTTTCCCGGTAAGGAGCCGAAGCGTCGAACACCGGATAGCCCCCGGGCGTGGACTGGGAAACCACATTCATGCCGTTTCTGGCCGAGGCAGGCAGCCCGCCCTGCATGGGCGTGCCCGATGCCATGGAAGAGCCGCCGTACTGCGCCGCCCCGCTGTAGTTCTGGAGCGGATTCTCCGCTGCAAAAACAGGCTGAGCACAGAGCGTGCAGAGCGAAAATAGTATGCCGGCGTGGTATATCGCTTTCATATTAAAATCCCGCATGTTCTCGGATGGACGCCCATACCAGCGACACGATGCCCAGAAGGAGCAGCAGCGCCGCAAACACATAGAGCGTGAAAAGGAAGGGCCGGGGGTACAGAGACTCGTCCGGCAGCGTGGGCTGCTGATACGCCACCACATAGCGCGACTGCGCCATCTGCTGGATGCGCGCCTGCTCCAGGGAGGTCATGGCAGAAACAAGCTGCTTCTGGGCAAATTCCGCCTCTATGGTCAGGTCTTCGTACTCGGCCACAAGGGAGTTCAGGTTGCCCTGCACGGTGCTCTGCCCGGCCACGCGCAGCTTTTCTTCCCCAAGCTGCTTTTCCACCGCAGCAAGGCGCTGGTTCAGCGACTTCAGAAGCGGAGCTTCCGCGTTCATGTACGATTTTGCTTCCGATATCTGGGTGCGGAGCGTCGTGGCCTCGGCTTCCAGCCGCGTCACCAGTTCCTGAAGACCGGCCGCCGTGCTCTTGGGGTCGATGAGATTGTGGGTATCGCGGAATTCCCGCATGGCGCTCTGCGCATGGCGCACACGCTCTTCCGCACGGCTCACTTCCTCGCGCGCAAGTTCCACCGCATCGTGGCGTGCCCGCTCGTTCATGGCGTTCACCAGCGCCTCGCTCCGCTTTAAAATGGCCTGCGTGAGCTTCTGCGCCATCTCCGGCGTGTAGGCCTTCACTTCCAGAGAAATGATGCCCGTATCCACATTGAGCTGCGGCAGTACCGCCCAGCGCCAGTAGCGGGTCAGTTCGTCCTGCGTGGGGTGCTGCCACAGGCGGGAAATCACATCGTATTCCCGATCGCTGTAATGGCTTACCAGCCCCAGTTCCCGGTCGATATCCTGAGCAAGGTCAAGGCTCTGAATATAGTCGTTGATGATGTAGGCATCGTTCCCCGTGGAGCCGGAAGTCCTCAAAAACATGGACGCTATATCCGCCCCTCCCGATACGGAAGCATCTGCGCTGCGTATGGCAAAGCTCGCATGCGACACATACATGGGCGAGGCCAGCATGAGAAAATAGAAAAAGGCCAGCACCGTAGGCAGCACCAGCGCCGTGATGAAGGCACGTTTCTTCATCCAGCGGCGCAGTCTGCGCCACAGCGTTTTGGCGTACTGCCGGGTAAGGGCCACATTATTTTTTTCCACGGCACATCCCTTCATAAACCGACAGCGCCTCGTCCAGCGTGTCGAAAAAAATCAGCTTGCCGCCCTTTAAAATGGCGGCGTTGTCGCAGTTCGCCCGTATGACGGAGGTGCTGTGCGCCACCACCAGCAGCGTGGAGTGGGCCTTTCTTTCCTGAAAAACCCTTTCGCTCTTGGCGCGGAAGGAGGCGTCGCCCACGGCGTAGCCTTCGTCGATAAGGTAGAAATCAAAACCGATGGCCATGCTCAGCCCGAAGGCCAGCTTTGCTTTCATGCCCGAGGAATAGGTGCGGATGGGCATGTCCATGTAGGGGCCGAGTTCGGAAAAATCCTCTACGAAATCAGTCACCTGTTTGATATTCGCCCCGTAGATGCGGCAGGTGAAGCGCATGTTCTCCCGCCCGGTGAGGCTGCCGTGGAAGCCCCCGGAAAAGCCTATGGGCCAGGAAACACGGCTGGTGCGCTTGACCCGCCCCTTGTCCGGCGATTCCGCCCCGCATATCACGCGCATGAGCGTGGACTTGCCCGCCCCGTTCAGGCCGAGAATGCCCATGTTCACACCTTCGCGGAAAATGTGGGACACATTGTCCAGTACCACCTTGCGGCCGTGCGGCAGGCCGTAGCTTTTGCACACGTGAGAAAGCTCGATCATACCAGCCGCCTCCGCACATAGCGTTCCATGAGAAAGCCGAGGCACAGGCATGTTACGGTCACGGACAACAGGTATTCAGGACTGTAGGAAATGGTGCTGTACCCGCGGGAAAGGCATACCCTGCCCCATTCGATGATCTGAATCAGAGGATTGTACCAGAGATACCGCAGCACATAGGAAGGCAGCATGGTGGCGGAATAGAACAGGCCAGAGGCAAAAAAGAGAATACGCATGACCATGGGCACGATTTTTTCCAGCGTGGGGTACAGCACTGCCAGAGAGGCACAGAGCATCCCCATACCGAGGCCCAGAAGCGGCGTAAGCAGAAGAAGAAACAGCAGACCCCCGAAATCGGTAAGGTAGAACGGCATGCCGCAGAGCATGCCGATGGTAATGAGGAGCAGTGCGGCCACCACTTCCGTGGCCCAGACGATGACGGCGCGGGAAAGCATGAGATCCACGGGCGTGACCTGCGGAAAGGTCAGCAGCGCCCTGTTTCCGGCTACGGCATTCATGCACTTGTTCAGAATCCCGCTGAACATATTAAAAAGACCGAACCCTACCAGCATGAACATGAGGATGTGCATGCCGTGCGGAGCCTTGGCCCCGGCAAGGTAGCGCATGCCCCAGAACATGCCTATTCCCCACATGGTCTGTATGAGCGCCCACAGGTAGCCCAGGCGGGATGTACCGTAGATGGTATGCACCTCGCGCATCATCAGGGCATAGATGACGCGACCCTGCACGGTAAGCGCGCTGTCCATGGCTTATCTCTGCACGTTTTCAAAAATCGGCTCGGCCGTTGTCCAGCCCGAAGCATCCCTGCATACGGCGATACGGTGGGTGATGCCCCCGGCGCGAACCGCCGCCCTTCTGCACGTCTGTCCGAGGCCGGACGTGTAGGAAGATTCCAGCATCACCCGGCTGTCCATGCCGAAAGGCGTGGGCATGAGCGCCTCTTCTCCCACCTGCATACGGGAAAGCGCCAGCGCAAAGGCATCCCCGGAAGGCGCCGCCGCTTCCGCGGGCGCAGAAGGCACGGAAGGCTGCTTCTGCACGCAGCCCGAAGCAAGGGCACAGACAAGAAACGACGCTGCAAGGCACGCAAAGACCTTTCCGCCTGCGCGGAGGCTGCCCGGAACAAGGCGAACAATCATTGGAAGGCCCCCTGCGAAGGATCGGCCTGACCGCCCTGCATCTGCGACTGAAGAAGAAAAGCCTCGGAGGAATAGTGCCCCAGGTGGCTGCGTACATCCTTGTATGTTGCCCCGTTCTGAAGCAGCGAGTGCACGAAGATATGACGAAGGTCGTTCAGGCGCAGGGTGGGACGCCCCAGCTCGCGGCGAAGCTTGTCCCAGAAGGCGAACACCGTGACCACCCTCTCCCCCGTGGCGGGGCGGAAGAAAAGCCACGGCACATCGGCACGCACGGGCAGTTCGGCAATGAGCCTCACCGCCGCCTCGCTGAGCGGCAGGCGGCGCACGACTTCGGAGCCCCGGCGTACGGCAAGGCTGCGCCCGGGAAGGTCCACATCTTCCCGGCGGGCATAGAGAATTTCCGACTTGGAAGCCCCGGTCAGAAGCAGAAGGTGAATGGCCCGCGCCGCAACATTGTTCCGGTACTGATTGAGAAGAGCGATGAGGCGCTGCTTTTCCGAAGCGGAAAGCACCTCCGGGCAGCGCGGCGCGCTGCGGCGGCACACGGCATGGCGGAATGCCTCGTCGCTTGCCAGCACATGCCAGCGTACGGCGCAGTTCAGAATATACTTCACCAGCCAGAACAGCCGGTAACAGGTATTATGCGAAAGCCCGGCGGCAAGGAGTTTCTCCTTCCAATGGTAGAGCTTCTCTTCATTAATATCCTCAAGCCGGCATTCCCCCAGGTAGGGCAGAATATGCCGGTGCACATACCTCACATCCGTCTGCCAGCTGCGCTTGTGTTCCCTGATGTAGGGAACATACCTGGTATGAATGAATTCGCTCAGCACCACACGCCC
This sequence comes from Mailhella massiliensis, assembly GCF_900155525.1. Classification (NCBI taxonomy): domain Bacteria; kingdom Pseudomonadati; phylum Thermodesulfobacteriota; class Desulfovibrionia; order Desulfovibrionales; family Desulfovibrionaceae; genus Mailhella; species Mailhella massiliensis. The sequence goes on along the minus strand of NZ_LT706952.1, from coordinate 108,744 downwards.
CGCTGTTTCGTGCAAGAATTGCAGTTTTTTTCAAGGGGAAACGTACAAGTCCCCCCTATTAACAGAAGATATGACAGCAGGGAGTGTTTTATTTATATATTTCAGCATATTATCTACATCAAACTTCCTGCTCTCCCGCTATAAACTGACAACACGAGAAAAATCTGCGCGGCCGCCTTGAATAGTATTATTTTTTTTATAAGAAAAAATAACATGTTAGTGATAGATCTCTCTTTTTCACCCTTGTCAGAATTCTGATATTTGCTATCGTACGTTCATATCTTCTGTTGTGAAAACAAAAGGATGTAGAAAAGGCGGTGCTCAAAGCTCTGAGCACCGCCTTTTTTGTTCGCCCATACCGGGAAGATAAACACTTTTTACTCTCGCAAACCGGGCATGACATTCTCTTCCTCATGGTTCATCTTCCGCCCCTGGAGAGAACGCTTTACCGCCATTCCGGTTCCGTCCGCTTTTGCTTCTCCTCACCGGAAGGAAAACATGCGCCGCGGCAGGCAGGGAAACAGGGTAAAAAAAAGCCCCCGCCGGAAAACGACGGGGGCCGGAATGCCGTGACGGGGCCTTACATGGCGGGCGTCATCTTATAGCGATAGATTTCATGCACTTCTTCCTTATAACCGGGATACATGCCCTTGGTCATGCCGAGCACGATGCGCGCGCCGCGGTTCTGATGCACCAGAAGGTCGCCGGTGGAAGGATCGACACAAAGGCCTTCGATTTCACCCTGCCGGATGGCCTCGGTAAAGGTCTTTTCCAAAATGACGGGAGCGTAGGTATTGGAGGAAATATCCACGCGATAGAGGTGGTCGGGTTCGTTGTCGTCGGCCGTGCCGTCATCCGCGGTAAGGAAGAGGGAGCCTTCGTAATAGAATATGCCCTGCACCCACTGAGGCACGGGCTGCAGATGCACCTTGCGCAGATAGTTGCCGTCCAGATCGTATTCATAGAGGTAACGGCCGGATTCCTCGCCCACCCAGGAGCACATCCACACGGAGCCCTTCACAGGGTCCACCGTGATGCCGGAAGTTTCCAGCTGGCCGGAAGCCTCGTTGAAGGGGAATGCGCGTTTGAACTTGAGGGTATTGGCGTCGTACACGGAAACCTGAATATCCTTGCCCACGCCGTCCATGAAGTTTTCCACACCGCAGTAAATTTCGCCGTTGTACACGTCGATGTCGCCGAGGTGGTTCACTGCCTTGGTGTAGCCGGTTTCAAAGGGCTTGTCGTTCTTCAGGACGAGCTTGCCGTCCATGTCGTATTTGTACAGCGCCTTGCTGCAGCTGACGTAAATGTACTTGCCGTCGCAGGCTACGCCCTGACGTCCGTCGACCTTCATCACGTCCTTCAGTTCATAGGTGTACTTGGGAGACATGTCGGGTTCGGGAAGAGCCTGGGCCTGTCCGCAAACTCCCAGCAACATGGCGCCTGCCGCCGCAAAAGCGAAGAACTTGTTCATATACCCTCCTCAGGGTTGACAACCGCCTCCGAAATGGAGACTTCAAGGCGACGTTAGAACAAAGCGCCCTCTTCCGCAACAGCGGAACGCCTGCGGGAAAGAAAATCGACACGCAAAACTGCATACTTTTTTCCGCCGATGCCTGCGGCACAACGAAAAAAGTTTTTTCCGTCCTCCCTCCATGCAGAAGGAAACTTTTCTCTTCCCTGCAAAAAGCCCCGAAACGGACGCTTCCATACTGCGGGGACCCGGCCTTCTCCATGCCGAAGGCCATTAACGAAAAAACGCCCTGTGACTGCTCACAAGGCGTTGATTTCTTTCTGGCGTCCCCAGGCGGATAAATTTTACATAATAACATACTGAAATAAAAATAGGTTATTATAAAAATCTTGTATAATACCTATAAAAGTACCCCCATTTTTAAAGATTGTAAAACTTCTCTTTAGCGAACATGGATAGGCTACTATTTATACTCCGTAAACCCGCCAAGCAGTGCCTTCATTGAGATTGGACGGTATTTCTTGAAGCTCTCCTCATCAACATAGACGAAGTCAAATCTGGTCTTGCTCTGTGCCACATTTATATCTTCACACCACTGTTTCAGGCGAGCCATTTTTTCCGGCACGTCCAAGTCTTCCCGACCCTTGGTTTCTACAATCACTATGTCTGTAGGCGACAGCTTGACAAAAAAATCTGGAATGTAGTTACTGATGCTACCGTCCGCCCGGACGTAATCCAGCCGAAAGTTTACCGCCAAATAGTTTTTGGCATAGGAGATAACATCTGGGCAGCTTTCCAAAAAGTCGGCAAAAAGAAGCTCAAGGTGACTGTCGCCTATTATGCGATTAAAGACGCTCTTTTGCGCTGGACGGTAATCCTGCTCCTTCACCATAAAAGGACGGGTATTGCGCAGCTTGATGGTATCCCGTATTTCGGCAGAACCTCTGTCGCGTACAGTAAGCGCGTTGATGGCTTTTTTGAAGGTATCAATAATGGTTCGGGAAGCTTCAATCTCTGATAGATTGCGCAGTGTGTTGGCGGATTCCAAGTCCACACTTTGGGTAAACAGTTCATCTCTCACAAATGCCTTGACCTTACCATAAAGCACGTCATAGCCGCTGAACAGACGCAACTCTCCCATAATCGTCTTAGCAAAGAAGCCGATGACACTACTGAAATCAGCTACTCCCGCGCTGTTCAGAATAGTTTTGTGCGTAATCTCACCTGTCGTTATATCCTTGAAAATAATTTCCCGTTGCTCTTCCTCGCTGAACTGTCTGTATTCCAGCTTGTTGTTACCCAAAGCCTTGATGTCCAGCTCTTCCAGATTTTTGTATTCCCGGTAAATTCTAGGCGTCAAAACAGGAATTTCCATATCTAGCGCGTCAATATCCTTTTTGAGATTTTCCCGATCAACTTCTATAACCAGCGGGGCCTTAGCTCCCGTACCGCCGCCCATTGGTTTTCGTTCAAGCTCAACACCTTCAAGCTGGATAGACTCCACAAAGTCCATGAACGCGTCCGTGCCGACAACGCTGACCTGTTCCCTCAGCCCACCAAAGTACATTTTGCGCAGGCCGCGCCCCAGAGTCTGCTCTGGCAAAATATTGCTTTTAGCGGAATAGGCGCGCAAGCCGACAATTGTGGTGACATTGCGCACGTCCCACCCCTCCTTGAGCATGAGGACGGAAACAATGGCTTTATAAGGACTGCTGGAGTCGTCAATTTCATTGGAAAGGCGACGCAGTCGCTCTAACTCTTCCTTTGCCCTGCCGGAACTAGCTTCGGAAATTTCTCCGTTGTTCTTGGTGTGAATGACCAGAACCGCGCCTTTCAATTCCAAATAGCGGCTTTCCAAATATTCTGCCACTTCATCGCAGTTTCTAGTGTCATCGGTCATCACAAAAAGGATGCCCTTCTTGCCAACCTTTTCGTGTTCTTTATACGCCTTACGCCATTCAACCACGCCAAGGTCGAGATAATCGGCATACTTCTCGGTAAACTTCGCACTTTGCTTTTCTTCCAGCTTAGCGCGGCTGGGAGCGTCCGGCAGAACAGGATGCTTAACTACATTTTGATAAATGGCTTCAACCAGTGGATAATCCACCACTGTCTGCACAAAGATTGCGCCGTTGTTGTGTTTGGGCGTAGCGGTCACATCCAGCTGCAAACTGAGCGCGGCCCCTTTCTGCAACAAATTGTTGTGAATATCCTGAATTGATTTGAACCAGGCCAGAGATGGGTCATGGATATGATGGGCCTCATCATTGATAATCATTAATTCGCCAATACTCCGGACAATGCCCCTTAGGTCGACCTTTGAGTCATTGGTTGCGCCTGTTGGTTTCCTGCCAAGAAAATAGTCCTTGCTATTCTCGTCGTTGGCGGACGGCAAGGAATCATTGCCGCAATACACGCGATGAATGTTGGTCAGGAAGATGTTGCCCACTGAATGAGTGATATTGACTTCATCCTGCTTGTGCAGGGTGAGCTGAAAATCGTCCCGCCAGTTATGCCCCTCATAGCCATTATCCGGCAATGTAGGGTCTTCAAAAAAAATGCGCAGTCCCTGAAAATCCTTGTAAATGCGATCCAGCACGATAATATTCGGCGCAATAATCAGAAAGTTGCGGGACAACCCGGAATCCAGCTCATACAGCTTGTGGAAAAAGCTCCAGACCAAAGCCAAGCTCATCACTTTGGTCTTGCCGCTGCCTGTGGCCATTTTGATAACCAGCCGCAGCCAGTTTTCGTCAAACATACCAGCCGAAACAAGGCCGGTGCTATCAAAACGCATCAGGTCGAACTTTTCCCGCACTCCCCGGACATCATACAGAAAAATAATGGTTTCCAGTGCTTCCCGCTGGGCGAAGAAATATTGAAACTCCGCCATATTGCCATCGCTGCGCGGCAGCAGATGCGGCGTGCAGAACCACCAATTAAGCAAACTGCGGCTAGTATCGCTGGCACCGACATAGCCGGAATCCCGAAAAGTCTTGACCTCGCGGCGCAGCTTGTCCACCAGAGGAGGAATGAGTTTTTCCATGCCGCAGGTTCGCAGGTTTTCATCTGCCGGAAACCAGCGCAACTCTGGCTCAAGAATGGCGTAGGGAGATTCCGGGAATTTTGGATGTAAGGCCATTAGTTCCCTCACTGAATGTTGACGGCGAGTATGGTCATGGTGTCATTGCCAAAAATATCCACAACCTTGACCGCAATCTTGTATTGACCTGGCTTTGCATACTGGTGCGGCGCACTGATCAGCTCTAGCGTCCTGTCCTTTGCTGTGCGGAAGGTCTGCCACTCGTTTTCAAAGATATAGTCGCCCGTCCAGATTTCCTCATTTTCTCCAGTCTCCGGGTTGAGTTGCTGGATAATTTCCCGCTTGCTTTCAAAATCAAAATCCACAGACCAGTAATCAATCCAGTCCGTCCATTTTTGGGTCAGCAGCTCCCGGCTGACGATGCCGTTCCTGTCTTTGCTGACCTTGATGATTTGTCCCTGTTCCATCACAATTTTGCTGGCGTTGTTCTTGAGAACGGTCTCTGCCTGCCGGGTGGAATCCTGCGAATAAAACACGGAAAAATCCGTCAGCTTGACCGCCACATCATTCTTGTTTTTTGCATTGTAAAGTACTTTAGCCTCAATAAAGGCTACATCATGGAAAATAACCTGATCCCTTTCCACGGCCCGCTTGTCAAACACTGTAGCTGGAATATACTTTGGCACAAGGTCAATGCCGTGGCTTCTGGCGTTATCCAGAATATTGGGGAACAGCCCCATTTCGAATTCAAAGCCCAGCACATCCACTTTGGTTATCTTCAGGGTACGGCATTCCAAGAAGACTTCCTCCACAAATAGCCGGGTAACCGGCATATTGACCGGGCCGACAACTACCATGCGCCCATTCTTTTTGCCGTGGAATGTATTGAAACCACTGACCCTCTCCGCATGGTAGGCATTGAGGATAAGTTCAAGAAAGGCGGTCTCCCTAGCCTTAAGCTGCTGCCGCTTTTCCTCTTCCCGCAGATTTTCATTGACGCCGATATAGTGCTGGCGTTCATACTTACCTAGGTTGAGTATTTCAAAGGCGCGATAATTTTTGCCGTCTTTCTTGAGCTGGCGCTGCACGCCGATCATTCTTTTACGGGTAGTGTGGATGGCGAATTTGCCGAGGTCCGCAGCAATCCACTTACGCCCCAATTTTTCCGCTACAGCGGCAGTTGTGCCTGAGCCACAGAAAAAATCCGCCACAAGGTCACCTTCGTTGGAAGAGGCTTTGATGATACGTTCAAGAAGGGCTTCAGGCTTTTGAGTAGGATAATTCACATTTTCTTGAGTATAACCTAGTGTATTTCCAGGAATATCTGTCCATATATTTGAAAGTTGAGCCCCAATTTTTTCTCTCTCTTTGAGATAATATTTTTCTCGTATACTTTTACCAAAGACTAAACGATTATCATTTTCTAATTCCTTCATCCTTTTTTGATTAAAACGCCATCCTTTTGTAGGTCTTTTCCATATTTTTCCATGATTATCAATATAATCATAATTTAACTCTGGACAAATTTTAGATGGATTTATTATAGGTTGAGTTGAATAAGGACCTCTACCATCATTATCATCTTTATTAAATGTTTCTATATATTGTGTAGATAATGGACCAAAACATCCATTAAAAATTATATTATCACTTTTTTGACTCCATAGAATATGATCTGAATTTTTAGGAAAATTTTCATAAGATGTTTTACCTGCAGTAGTTCTCTGCCAAATTATTTCATTTTTAAAATTATCTCTTCCAAATAATTCATATAAAATAAATTTTATATGACTATTTAATCTTTGATCACAATGTACATAAATACTTCCATCGTCAGCAAGTAAATCACGCATCAAAATTAATCGTTCATAAATCATGCTGATAAAACTATCAGCTCCAAGGCCCCAAGTATCGCGATATGCAATTTCCTCCAATATGCCAGGCTGCTTAGTAAAAGTATCCTCACCGATTTCTATGTCCATAGAAAAATCCGCGCCGACATCAAATGGCGGATCAATATAAATGAGCTTTAAGCCGCCCTGTTTTTCTATTTCTTGCCGCAATGGGCCATTTTTCAGGGAAGAGAGAATGAGCTTGTTATCGCCCCAGATCAGTTTGTTGGTCCAGCCTTTGAGCTGACGCCCCCTCATATCAAATAAGGGATTATCAACGAATTTCAGCCTCTGCGTTGAAGTTCCCTGCTCAAGCGCATGCTCATCCGATCTTGGCTCGTCCACCTGTTCAATGGTCTGGAATGGCAACACAACATTGCAAACCTCGTTGGTCTTACCGTTCCAAACAAGCTCAACCTGCCGGTTATCTTCAAAAAGCAAAAAACGATATTTTTCGGGTAAGGGCTTATCCGCTTCAAGATAGCGATTAATTTCCTGTCGTTCCTGCGAAGTCAGTCGGGGCATAGGATATTCCTTGCAAAAAGTAGCTTGCAAGGGTGGCGATAAAGTGTACTTGGCCGCCAAGGAAACTTCTGCTGTCTGTGACAGTCCAAAATAACGTTGACTAAGCTGTTTTTACCGTCTAAAAAAGAGTGCTAGAAGTAAAAAAAACGGGTGGCGGCCAAGTACACTTTATCGACATATTATGGACATTTTTTTTTGAATGACTCTGCACGAATGCGGAATGTGGAACGAGCCATGCCGGAACGTTTTGCCGCTTCCGATGTCGAGATGGCCCCCTCTGTCCATAAGGTATATGTTTCCGGAAAATTTGGGGGAAGCGGTCGTGGCGCGTGCCCGAACCGCACGCCGCTTTGCTTGGCTGCCGCAATTCCCTGAGCCTGTCTGCTGCGAATATTCTCCCGTTCATTTTGAGCCACAAAGGAAAGTACTTGCAAAACAAGGTCGGCAATGAAGGTGCCGAGCAGATTTTTGTCGCGCCGTGTGTCCAGCAGTGGCATATCCAGCACAAAGATGTCTACGCGCTTTTCCTTGGTAATTATCCGCCACTGTTCCAGAATCTCCTCGTAATTTCTGCCAAGCCTGTCAATGCTTGTAATACATAGCTGGTCACCCGGCCTGAACTTTTTTAGCATAGCCTGATATTGTGGACGCTGAAAATCCTTGCCCGACAGTTTATCCATGAAAATGCGGTCTGACGGGATGGCTTGCCGCTCAAGGGCGATGCGCTGACGGCTCTCGTTCTGATCTGTACTGGATACGCGAATATATCCGTAAGTTTCTGCCATAAGATTTTCTCCTTTCAGTGGATTTATGTTCATAGTTCATCATCGGGTATATCAGGAGCAATGAAGCTGGAGCGTTGTTCGCGTTTCGGAGGATGCGGGGGTGTGTCTTGCATCTTTGACTTTCGCCCTTCCCGTTGCCGTCTGGCTTCGGTCAGATACTTGGTCAGAGTTTGGGGCTTCACATCAATGCCTTTTTCGTGCAGACGTTCGACAATCTCCTGTGTGTCGAAGCCACGCTTTCTCATCCGCTCCAGTGTCGGGGCCAGAACGAAGACGGCTTCTTTGACGGACATGACTCTGTTCCCCTCCAGTGTGACGGAAGCGGGTTTGAGAGTGGCGAATTCCTGTCTGATTTCCTTCAACTGAGTCGCGGTAATGGTCATGGTGCTTTTCCTGTGGTTCGCCGGGGCCATGCCCCGGATTGGTGTTTTGTCTTTCCGGTCGAGCGGGACGCTCGCCCACGCTTCACGCAAGTGAAGCATAGTGGGCTATATCTTCGGCCTGTGCGAAGATTTCTCCCCGACGCCTTACCTCATCCTCATGCCGCGAGCGGTCATCGCCTGCCGACGCTCCCTGTCCCGCGCCTCCTGCTCCTGCCGCTGCCGCTCATCTTCCTGCTGCCGCTGAAGCTGTTCGGCCCGCCTGCGTTCCACGAACTCGATATGCAGCGGCCGGATTTCCGGCAGACGCAGAAATTCCCGATAGCCTGCCATAATTCTCCTCATTTTCTTCAACTGTTTCTCCAGCTCCTCTTTTTCCTCACTGCTTTGTTTTCTGTGGGCCGTGTATCCCGCTTCAAGCCGCGTCAGCTTTCCGCGAAGGGTATCCACTTCCCGTTGCAGAATTTCCTTCTCTGTCTGGACAAGGTGTTTGACGGCAAGCGCCTTTTTCAGTTCTTCAATGAGGGAAGAGGCTTTTTTCAGCACGGACGGATAATTGAAAAGTGAGGCTTTCGGCAGGGAATGCTCATCCCGAAGGACTTTTTCCGCCTCCTCGGCCTGCCGCTCATATGCTTCGATGCTCTTTTTCAATTCCTCTTCGCGTTGCCCCAGAATCCCAAGTGACTGCAAGGAATCACGCATCAAGGCAGCAGCTTCCTGCGCCAGCCGTGCCAGTTCCTCTTTCTGCTGTTTGAACTCGCGGGTATTCAGATGCTTTTTGGCGGAATCGGGCGTCTGCTCCACGCCTCGTTCAATGGCAAAACCTCGGCTTTGCAGATAGGCGGGAAGTTCTGATTGCAGTTTCCGCAGACTCTGGCGCGTATAGATTTTGTTGGCGTTGAGTCTCCCGTCCTGCGTGACCGGCACATGGAAAAAGTGCATATGCGGTGTCTTTTCATCCATGTGAACCATTGCGGAAACGACATTCTCCGCGCCCACAAACTCCGTGAGAAAGGCTTTGCTCTCCTCAAAGAAACGCCTTGTTTCCTCCGGCGTGAGGCCATCAAAAAACGCCTTGTCCGAGGTAACGATAAGCCCGCACATGCGCACGGCGTCCTTTCTTACAGCCTTGACCAGCAGAAGGTCGTCAATGCGATTCTGAATGGCCTCGGCATAGTTCGACGAGGCGGCTTCGTGCAGCTCGTAGTTCGCCGCGCTTCTGTCGTAGTCAATATCGGGGTTGCTGTGGCTCTCCCGCTCCCGTCGGTTGTGGCTCTGGATGCCGCGTATGGCCTCCTTCTTGAATTTGTCCATGTGGAGTACGAGATAGGACATGGCAATACTTCCTTGTATCAATGGATGTCCCGTTCTTTCTGTGACAGGAATGCGGGACACTTTTTCAGTTTACGCGGGACAAGAATTGAAAATCTGTTCGGATTTGGCTGGACTTCATGGGATGACAGATATGATGAATATTGCAGGTGTCCCGCTGTACCGCTGCCTAAGCACCGGTACAGCGGGACACCAGGAAAATGGTCAAGCGAGACCTTCCAGTTTTCTTTTCAATCTGTGGACAGACGATTTTGATTTTCCCATTTCCTCGGCGCAGTCACGAATGCTGTATCCCTCGCCGAGCAGCCTTTTCAATTCCTCCAGTTCCACATCTTCAATGTCCCGAACCCGCCAATGCAGGGCATTGCCTTCGGTAATCAGGTTGGCCTCAAAGGGTTTGGCGTCATCGCCCAATATGCCCCGCGCCTTGGTCAGGTGAACTTCAAAACGTGCGCCTTCGGCCATGCTGTATTCCCTGGGCCTGCGCAGACTGATCACCGTGTCCATAATGTCTTCTCTGGCGCTGGTGCCGCGCTGGTCGCCGGATTTTCCGGCATGATGGATAAGCAGGACGGTCATCCCTCTGCGGCGTAATTCCAGCAACCACGCCTGCATGGTCTGCCAGGACTGAGACTCGTTTTCCTTTCCGGTGCGGCACAGGGTTGCGATGTTGTCCAGCACAACCATGTCCACGTCTTTCAGAAAAGGCTCAATCATAGTCTGCCCACTGGCGGTAGACAAATCCGGCATGGGACAGGGTTGCAGGTCCGGTGTGATGAGCGCCATGTTTTTCAACGTATGCGGAGGAACGGACATCCCGCTGACAAGCGCTGCAAGACGACTCTGCATGGATGTGGCAGGCATTTCCCCGTCCACATACAGCGTTCGTTTAGGCATCGGCGCACGCCAGTTGAACACCGCACCGCCGGAAGCCACGGCAACGGCTATGCTCAGGGCCGCAAACGTCTTGCCGATGCCGCGCGGAGCATACAGGATGCCTATCCCTTGAACCGGAAGAATGGGGGATAAAAGATACCCCCGTTCAGGTATGGACATGGAAAGAAACTCCCCCATGTCCAGAGAAATCAGAGACGGACGGGCAGCTGTATGCATGGCCTCTTCCACCTGACGGAGAACTTCCTCCAGCCCCTCACTTTGATGCAGGTCGTTGAAGTCTTTCCCCTCGCCGGTGGTAAACTTGGGCAGGGCCAATCGAGCCTGTGCTGCTTGAGCAGCTTCCTGCCCTTTACTGCGGCCTGCTTCATCATTGTCGCCACAAATGAGGATGGAAGCCTCCGGGAATCTGTGTCTCACAAGATTGGCCACGACAGGCAGGTTATTGGCTGAGAACGTCACATATACGGTACAGTTGACGGCTAGATGGATGCTTGCTCCCGTAGCATAACCTTCGCAAAAGGCTAGAGGCTTTTCCGACTTGCCGGGAATAATGAAATGTCCTCCCTGTACTTTGCCGCCCATGAGAAAGCGCTTTGTCCCGTCCGGGGCGATATATTGCAGGCTTTGTAAGGTTCCCGATATATCCCTGACGGGAAGGAGCAGCAGACCGCTCCGGGTCTGACGTATGTCCCCAAGCGCGGGAACGCCTTTACGCCGTAAATATGTGTGTTCCGACGAGCAGGGAAAAGATGCATCCAAAACGCCCTGGGCCTGCTTCGCTGCCGTTTCATACCGGCGGGCACATTCTTCCTCTCGTTGATAACGAATGTTGCGTTGCCGTTTCTGCCATGCTTCCTTTTCAGCCGGGGAGAACGTTCTCTGATCCATTTCAGTAAACGTCCCCTGGTCTCCGCTCTCCCAGTTGCACCACCAGAGCGTGGCAGGAGGGTCAACATGCGCGATGTATGCGCCGTTCTGTTTATGCGGCCTGGTCCGGGTGGGACAACGATGCAGTTTTCCGTCCGCTTCGATGTCGGACGGAATCAAGCCCTTGTCGGTCAGGATGTCCCGAAAATTTTGCAGGGGATTACTCATGCTCTTCCCCCTGCCTGCCAAGACTTTCGATGAACGCGGCAATATCTTCTGCTCTCCAAACCGTGGTTCTGGGACCAAGTTTCACGGGTTTGGGATAACGCCCGGTCCGACAGCCTTCCCACCAGGCGCTCTTGCTTATGGGTATCATGCTGAGAACCTGAGGAAGACGCAAAAGGCCGTGAGCGGGGATGGACGGTTGATGCTGTTTCATAAAAATCTCCTGAACCTGTTTGGATTTCAGGAGACTCTGGCATACGTCCAAAGATTCCCGTGAGGGAATCGGACGGGAAAAGAACGGGAACTTCTCAAAAAGACGGGAAAACAGCAGACTGGTCACGCCTTGATTATGGTGTATGTCTCCGCTTCCCTGAGGAGCATATCCATCAAATTGCGATAGGATTTGTCGTCCCTGTACTCTTTGCCCGCAAGCAAACGTCCCACATGAGTCTTTCTGCCCTGCGGAGTTTTGTGACTGGTCTCGGATTTTTGGGGACCACACCAGTACAGGAGAACATAAGCGATGACTGAAAGAGGATACTTTTCTTTCATGGCGTCACGGACGGCGGCGTCCGGCCTTCCTTCCCAGAAGGCTCCGGGAATACGGAAAATAAGTTTTTCATCCTGCGGTGACCTTTCACACAGGGGAACTGCCGCCCCTTTGTCGGCAACGGACGATTCCGGCGAAGCTGTCTGTAAAACGGCCTCCACAAGGGCACGGGTGATGCCTTTCACTTCCTGGCGTAAGGGATAATAACGGAGATATCTGATAGCAACGTCCCTATCCACCATTATGGTATCGGCAAAGATATGCGCGATGAAGTGATAACTTGAGGCAGGAATGGAGAATATCGGCTTCTCAAAGAGAGGCGAGTCCGGTGAATACTGCGCGAAGAAGTCTTCTGTTTTCAGTCTCTCCAGACTGCTGAACAGAAATTCTCGTGCCTCGGGAAAGACAGACGCCGTATCTTCAAAGGATTCTTCAAGAATAACATTCAGTCCATATCGCAGGGAGTTAAGAGGAACAAGTGTTGATATCTCTCTGAAAAATTCCATCACATCAAAGCCAAGCAGATATGTCTGAATGCCCATATCCGGTTCCGGCACTGAAGGAAATTCCGGTATCTGCGTTCCATATGCGGCGTGATTGCCAGCAATAAATGCCTGCCAGCAGGATTCATACGTTGTACGCCATAATTCCAGTGGCTGAACGGCGTCAGGCCAGAGTGCCTGAACAAGCATTTCACCTTCTCTGGCTGTCAGGCCATACGCCTGCCGTACTCTGCCTATGGTAATGTTCTGCCGGTCTGTCATGGAGGAAAGGATACCCTGTCGCCCAAAAATGGACAATAAAAAACAGCGGCAGGGATAGTCATGTACCTTCCGTGCCGCTGTTGACTGGAAACAGGCGTTATCAGCTATACCACGCCCGGATTATATCCATGTCGTCATAGCCGTATTGTCTCATACGTTCCTTTTCTTCCTCGCTCCAGCCGGTGTCGTTGCTCGTCACCTGCGTCTCGTCTTCTATTTTCCCGATGGAGATACAAACATCACGGTCGGTCATGGTGTCCTCTTTCATGCTTCCTCCCTGATTCTTTTCTGTTGTGTGTTGCGTAATCCGTCCAGGTAGTCAGCCCATGCCTGCATCATCTTTCGACGCTCAGGCAGATATTCCGCGTAATTGTATGCCGCCCGCACTTCGTCCTGCTCGCCGTGAGCAAGCTGCCGCTCAATCCAGTCCCGGTTATAGCCGAGTTCATTGAGCAGTGTGGAAGCGATGGAACGGAAACCATGTACGCTCATCTCGTGTTTCTGATAACCCATACGCCGGAGCGCATTGAGCATGGTCGCATCGGAAATGGACCGTGCTTCTGTGCGGATAGAAGGGAAGAGGTATTTCCCTTCCCCGGAGCATTTCTGAAGTTCCCGAAGAATGGACATCGCCTGCCGGGACAGGGGCACAAGATGCTGACGGCGCATTTTCATGCGTTCCGCAGGGATGCGCCATTCCCCGGCCTCAAGGTCGAATTCTTTCCATTGAGCGGCCCGCAATTCCGTGGGACGGGTGAAGACCAGCGGAGCCAGCTTCAAGGCACAGACCAGAGGGAAATAGCCTTCATAGGCGTCGATATCCCGCAGAAGCTGACCGACTTTCTCCGGTTCCAGCACTGCCGCCCGGTGAACAGTTTTTCGCGGTCGCAAGGCTCCCCGGAGATCGGCTGCGACATTGTGTTTCGCCCGGCCCGTGATGACCGCATAGCGGAACACCTGACTGATGATTTGCAATACTCTCCGGGAAGTCTCGTAGTTTCCCCTCCGTTCCAGAGGCTTGACGACCTCCATAACGTCCCGTGTCTCAAGTTTGGCGATATGCGTCTTGCCGATGGCCGGAAAAATGTAGGTCTCCAGCCGGTACATGACAGTTCCCTGATGCTTTTCGGAAAACTCTGCCATACGGGTTTCGTGCCATTCTCTGGCGATATTCTGGAAGCTGTCGCGTTCCGCGATGGCTCTGGCCTGCCGTAACTGCCGTTTATGGTCTGAGGGATCGATTCCCTTGGACAACATGCGTTTCGCCTCTTCGCGGCGTTCTCTGGCGTCTTTGAGCGATATGGTGGGATATTCCCCGAAACTGAGCAGCTTGCTCTTGCCGTCAAAACGGTAGGCCATCCTCCAGAGCTTGCTTCCGTTGGCGGGAACGAAAAGAAACAGACCGCCGCCATCGAAATATTTACGAGGCTTCACGTCGGGTTTCAGACTGCGGATGTGGGTATCGGTAAGAGGCATGGGCACTCCTTGGCTGTCGTTGGACGAAGAGATACCCACATGGATAAAAATATTTTTGATTCCGCGCAGTTATTCATGTAGGTATCAGAAATGTCATACCACATTTCTACCTACGGATATACCCATAAAATGTTTGGATGCAAGCGGACGAGGCTGGACTTCGGGAAACCATACCGGAAAGAAAAAACAAAGAATGCCAAGGTCTTTTGGACCTTGGCATTCTTCTTTGTACCTAAATTTGGCATCCCCAGGCGGATTTGAACCGCCGTTGACGGCGTGAAAGCCGTTTTACATGCGCCTACCGCCATTATATTTCAATGAGTTATAGCACATTGAGGGACATAAAATGTCACCAAAAACCTCTGTGCTTGTAACCCGCTTTTGTAACCCATGCTCTCGGTGCGCCGTCCTGTTTTTGCCCGCTGAAAGCAATCCTTCTCACACCGTCCTTCCTCTTCCTGTCTTCTCTCACGGCTCCGTCTTCTCTTCCTGGAGTCGTCTTCTTCGCCCTCTGCTCCCTCAAAAAATCTGCCCTGTTCCCGTGCTGAAAACGCACCGCTGGAGGCTTCTTCCGCATCTGAAGCGGCCCAGGATTCTGCCGCGTCTCATGTGCGAAGAGGTCTTCTGTTGAAGCCTCTGCCATCCCCCCGGCAAACAGCACTCTGCCTGCTCAGGTTCCTCAGATCCCTTCAGACCGATCGGCGATTCCTCAAGCGCCGCTTTGTCAGGGCACCACCAGCAATCCTTTGCAGGTCATGCGACAGGCGCAGTTCAGCGCAACCTGCCTCAAGGTTTTGAGGATGAAAAAGGCTTCGGAAAAACAAAAAGCCGTCAGGTGGCACCCCAACGGCTTCTTGCAGAACATTTGTTCTTTCTCAAAAGAATCTGAAAGAACAATAACTGAATTACCGGTTGTTGTCAATATTCAGCTCTGCAAAAGTATCTTTTTCCTTGGCCTGGAGAAAGACATATGGAGACATTTTCGCCTAAAGGAAAAATTTTTGGTCCTATTCTTCCACAATTTATTTTGGAAAAGCGCATCACACTTGGAGCAAAGGTCATGTATGCCTTACTGTGCAACTATGCTTCTGAAAAAGATCATTGTTGGCCGTCCCATGCCACTCTTGCTTCTCGCCTGTCATGCAGCATCAGCAGTGTAAAAAATTATCTTGCTGAACTGGTGCGTGAAAATCTCATTGCCATACGAAAGGAACATTACCGCTCTTCTGTGTATTACCTTATAAGACCTGAACATAATGATAACGCTGACGAGTCAAATTCTGAAAGAAGTGAACGAGTTTTTACCTGCAACAAGTCAAGTTCTGGCTACATAAATAATTTTAACAAACAAAAACAAGAAAAACACACCCCCTTTCCCCCAAAAACGACAGAAGAGACTCCGCAGCCTACGGCTCTCTCTACGCCTTCGGCGAGGTGTGGGATTTCTTCTGAACAGGATTTTGAGAACGTATGGAATCTCTATCCCAAAAAAGAGGCAAAAGGCTTCGCCCGGCTTGCCTGGTTCCGTCTGGCCCGTTGCGGTCAGCTTCCTCCCGTATCTGAACTTCACGCCGCTCTTCAGCATTGCATGGCTCAGGAAAGCTGGCACCGGGAACAGGGACGATTCATCCCCCAGCTTGGAAACTGGCTTCGCGGGCAGCGATGGCTCGATGCTCTTTCTTCCGGCTCTCCTTCGGGACGGCGGCCTGATCCCGGCGTGCAAAAGGCCATGCAGGAAAGAGAGGAACAAGAAAAACGCATCCAGGAACGGCAGAAAGCGGAAAAAGAAAGACTGCGTCCTCTCTTCCGGGCATTTGCGGAAAAATTTGACGCTCCCTTCAACGAGGCCATGGCTTTCGGCATCTGGCTGCATTTGCACTCCATTCACAGCGCTCCCGCTGCCGAAGATGTTCCTGCGGACAACACCAGGAGCATTGTAGCCTTTCTTCTTGAGTACCGTCGGAAAGTACAGGAACGACGATATACACCCACCGCTGCCAAAGTGCAGACGCCGATTTCCTATTTTCACCGCCCGGAACTGCTGTTCGGCAGAAATTCCGAATCCCCAGTCATACCGACATACGCATAAGGAGCTACCGTGAATCAACTGATTTCTTTAGGAATACTGGCTCTGCTTTCGCTGCCGTGGGACGCCCAGGCAGAGACTTCCGCCGCATCTCGGACGCCTCTTTCCCCCGCAACAATGGCGACCGTTCACGGGCAATCCGCCGACTCGGCCTCCTTGCCCGAAGAATCGGCACAGAAAACGCCCGCCCCCTCAGGTTCGGACCTGAAAAAGGCCCAGGAAGCGCAGGCGCTTTTTGAGGAAAGCCTGAGGCAGATGATGCCGCTGGATAAGGAACACATACAGGAATACCGGAAACGGTCGGATCAGCGTGAACGAGCGCTTTTGCCCGTTTCCCCCGACCTGCGGACCCGAACGGTGCGCGTCACGCTGGAACCAGGTCGTGCGCCGGTCAAGGTATTTACCACGGCCAACATCGCCACATCGCTGGTTTTTCATGACTCCACAGGTCAGCCGTGGCCCATTACTTCCGTGACCAACGGAGGGCCTTCCTCGTTTCAGGTTCTCCGCCCGGAACTGCCGGAAGGCAATCTGCTCAATGTCATGCCCATACAGGGCTATGCCACGTCAACCCTCGTGGTCACTCTGGAAAATCGGGACATTCCGCTGGTCATCAGGCTTGAGTCGGATTCCGTCCGCGCTCCTGAACGCAAAGCCGACGCGCTGGTGCTGATTCAGCTCGCCCACCATGGTCCGAAGGCTGCGATTCCCCTGACCAGCACCATCAAGGAAACCGCCAGCTCCGCCATGCTGTCCTTTCTTGACCGCGTTCCCCCGGATGATGCCGTGCGTCTTCGTTCCGAACCGGATTCGGATGCCGTGATGGCCTGGAAATACAACGGAAAACACTACGTCAGAACCACGCACAGCCTGATGTGGCCGGCATGGACTGCCGTCGTCAACGGGGCAGGCTCCACCAAATGTTATGAGCTGCCCGTCACGACAAGAATCATGCTTTCCCGTGAAGGAAGCGTGCAGACCATCCTTCTGAAAAATACTCTCAAATAAGGCGGACACATGGCTATCACCAGCACGGAAAAAAAGCGGCGATTCATACTCTTCAGCCTGTTGGGACTGGCTGCCGCCGTTGTCATTGTTCTTGCCTCGTTTCTGCTGTTCACGCCGGAAAAGCCGTCCGGCACCTCAAAAATGGCATCGGCAAGAACGGAAGCCGTAAGCGGGCAGGCGGGCGGCGTCGGCTCTGAGGAATACAACCAGAAGTTGAAGGAACACGACGCGCAACAGGCCAACGCGGCGCTTCAAAGCGGTGCGAGTTTCATTCCCACGCCGATAGGAGAAAAAAAGTCCGTTGTCGTCAAGAAGCAGGATACCCCTCCGTCGCCTCCGCCGGTTGCTCAGGTACGCACCGTGCCTGTTCAGACGCCGCGCACGGACAACGCCATGCTCAAAAGGATGATGGATGACCTGGCCGAACTGGACACCAGGCTGGCCAGCGCTTCCGTGGGTCAGGGACAAATCGCCTATGTCCGGGAGTTCCAGGATGAGACCGGCCAGCAGGAGTCCGAAAAACAGCCTGCCTCCGGGACGCCGTCGGTCGCTGCATCCTCCAGACCTGCGGTGAAACCGGGCGACCTGTTGTACGCCATCATAGATGTGGGAGTGAACTCCGATGTTCCGTCCGCCGTGCTGGCGACCGTCACCTCAGGCACATACAGAAATGCCCGCCTCACAGGCTCTTTCCAGCGCCATGATGAACGCCTTGTGCTGGCCTTCAATCGGATCATTCTGCCCTCCGGCGAAACCATCCAGGTGGAATCCTATGCCGTTGATCCCACCACCTCGGAAGCCTCGGTCGCCAGTTCCGTGGACACTCATTTCTTCAGCCGATGGGGCGGTCTGGTCGCCTCGGCGTTTCTGGAAGGACTGGGTACGGCCAAACGCTACAGCGGTGCCCAGAGTACCATCTACGGCTACGGCAACGACGTAACCGACCAGATGGTCTGGAACACCTACAGCGTCAGCGATCAGGCATGGATTGCCGCCGGAAAGGTCGGCGAGAAGGCCGGAAAAATCTTTGAAAGAAACTTCGACCGACCGCCCACCGTCAGGCTCGAAAGCGGCACGCCCGTGGGCGTTCTGGTCATGAACGTCAAGGACAGGTGACGCCATGGAAAATTACGTTGCCAACGTCATTCCGCATTTGCAGCAATGGTGGCCCGTCATCATCCGGCTTGCCTATCTCATCGGCATTGTCTTTGCCGTTGTCTCCCTTGTTCAGGCCGTCAGCCGGAAACAACGCTTCAACCGCTCCACGGCGGTCTGGAGCTTCATCTGTGCCGTTCTGCTGCTGAATCTTCCCGAGCTCATGGATTCTCTGTCCATGACTGTTTTCAACCAAAGCTCAGAACAGGCCCTGAGCTACAGCCCGCCTTCGTCCCCCGGTTCCATCTACATCCAGTTCGCCGTGTACGCCATTGCCTCCATCGGCGTCATCGGCATTGCGCGGGGGCTGTGTCTCATACGCGACACGCCGAATCAGAGCATGAATTTCAGCCGGGGCCTTGTCCATCTGTTCGGAGGCATTCTCGCGGTCAACCTTGTCACTTTCCTGCGCGGCCTGGGGGCCACGGTAGGCGGTGACGTGCAAACATACATCGCCAACATCATTGGCTGAGAACGGAGGACTCTATGAACTTCATCAATCATCAGCTCTCCATTTCCCCGCTGCGCTGGACTGCCGCCGTTATCGGTGTCGCCGCCGTATGGCTCCTCATGCCTGAGATTGTCCAGGCTGCCGTCACCTTCGGAGAAATCGGCGAAAATGTGGCGGAAAACGCCAAAGGCGTCGCCAAGGGCGTCACCCTTGCCGGATACGCCTCCGGTGCAGGCATGGGCGTCTGGGGTTGCGTGGACATGTACAAAGCCTCATAGTGTCAAATATCATCCAAATTTGTACAAAACATATTGTTATTATTTGATAAAATACCATGTTATCGTCCAACCAAATTTGAGAAGGCACATGGACATACCCCATTTTTTGGGGTATATCCGGGGGTAAACAAACCTGAAAAGGAGGACTACCCCATGTCGTTGACCGATACCGCAATCCGCGCCGCCAAACCGGCTGAAAAGCAACAGAAACTCTTTGACGCCAAAGGGCTGTACCTGCTCATCACGCCGGGCGGCACAAAAAGCTGGAGGCTAAAATACCATTTTCAGGGCAAGGAAAAGCTGATTTCCCTCGGCACCTATCCCGCAACATCCCTGAAAGAGGCAAGGGAAAAAGCCGCCGATGCCAGAAAAGCCATTGAGAACGGTATCGACCCGTCCGCTCAACGGAAACTGAACAAGCAGCTTGCACAGAACACCTTTGAGCTGGTGGCGATGGAATGGATTGAACGCCAAAAGACCAAATGGTCGCCGAGCTATGCGGACACGACCTACCGGCGGCTGAAACGAAACCTTTTCCCGTTCATCGGCTCCAAACCTGTAAATACCATAACCGCCCCTGAACTTCTGGCCTTGCTGCGGAAAGTCGAGGCGCGAGGCATCATAGGCACAGCGCACGCGCTCAAAAATCACTGTTCCTGCATCATGCGCTATGCCATTGCCACCGGCCGTGCGGAACGTGACCCGGCGGCGGATTTGCGCGGCGCTCTCATGCCTCATGTAAAAAAACACCGGCCCGCCCTGACGACACCGGAGAAGGTGGGACGGCTGATGCACGCCATCTACAACTATCAGGGGTCGCTGGTCGTCAGGAGCGCCTTGCAGATTATGGCCTTTACCTTTTGCCGGACAACCGAAATCCGTTGCGCCGAATGGCAAGAATTCGATTTTGAGGACAACATCTGGCGTATCCCGGCGGAGCGCATGAAAATGCGGCGCGACCATCTTGTTCCCCTCAGCAGGCAGACACTGACCGTTCTGGAAAAACTGCGGGCGTATTCCGGCGGCAATCAGTATGTCTTTCCAAGCTACCGGTCCGAAACCATTCCTTTTGGAAGAAGCGCCCTGCAAAGGGCCATACGCCGCATGGGTTTTGAAGAGGATGAAATGTGCCCGCACGGTTTTCGCGCTATGGCATCCACCCTTCTCAACGAACTCGGCTATAACCGTGACTGGATTGAACGCCAGCTTGCCCACGCCCCTACGGAGCAGATACGCGGAATTTACAACCGGGCTGAATACCTGCCGGAACGCCGCCGTATGCTTCAAGATTGGGCCAACTATCTCGACGGTCTGAGAGCCAAAGCCCGTCAGGAGGTTGACCTTGAATAAAACATGAGGAGACACCCTATGAAAAAACTGACGGAGGATTCCTTTCTGCGTCTGCCGCAGGTTCTTGAGCTGATCCCCATAAGCAAAAGCGCATGGTGGCAAGGCTGCAAGGAAGGCCGTTTTCCCAAACCGATAAAGCTGGGGCCGCGCACTTCGGTATGGCGATCTTCCGACATCGCCGCTCTCATCAAACAGCTTTCCCTGCAATCTGTTCAGGAGGAAAAAGCCGAGGCACGGAAATAAGATGAATAAGCCATCCGACCCATTCCCAAAAGGCGGCGCGACCAGGGCATGAACCTTGGCCGCGCCGCTTCTTTTTGTGTCATATCCCGTCCGCGCTTCCCCATTCCCTGCTGCTGTTGCCTTCATGGGGCGGAGGCGTGTCTTTTTCGGCAGCATCCGAGTTCTTTATCGGCTCCACGGCGGAAGCCTTGTCAAACAGAGCTTGCAGTTTGGTAAGCGGAACAGATACCCCGCTTTCCGCAAGCAAGTCCCGTATGTCTCGCAGCGTGTAGCCCTGCCGCATGGCCTTTCTGATGTCGTTGACCAGAAATTCCGCGACTTCCCCGCGCGTCTTCCCGGCCTCTTTCACCGGGAGACTTCGGAGTTTTTTCCGGGCGGCCTCTATCTGCTCCATCGTATATCGTCGTGCTGTTGCCATACGCATCACCTTCCTTGTCAAAATTTACTTTTCCTTTCCCTATACTATAGTGGAAACTTTATTGACAACTTTTATTGTCGGATAAATGTGTACAAAGCTGGATAAATACGGACGCTATTCTACAAATAAGGACAAGAATATTTTTACTCTATCCAATTTTCAAATTTATATTTCTATCTGAATATATTGTTCAAAGAAAAACAATACAGTATTTTTACTTTTTTCTCTGGCCTTCAAGGCAATTTTTCATCTATACTTTCACCAAAAGCGGAAGCACAGCGCGGGCAATGCTTCCCCCGAAGCAACAAAAGGCAGTCCCCAAGACCGCCGGGGTTCTTCCTTACAGGATGGTAGCTGTCTGACGCCAGCTAACATCCTGCCAAAGGCTTCGCCTCTGGACACCCTCAGAGCGTTCGGCGCTACGCTTCTCACGCTCTTAAAAAGGCAGGAAAGGCAGATGGAAAAACGGAAGGCGACAACCAGATTTCAGAAACGGCGGACACTCAGACTTACCACCGAAGAAGATGAAAGAATAACCCGGCAGGCCGTCACCGCCGGAATCTCTGTTTCCGAGTACATGCGGCGGCTTTTCTTCGGCGGCAGGCCCATTATCGCCAGAACGGACGACCAGACCATCCGGGAACTGCGGCGGCTTGGGGGATTGCTCAAGCATCATTTCGAGATGGTAAAGCGGACTGCAAATCCGGCCACCCTTTCGGAACTGGACGCTGCATTGCGGGAAATCCGGCACGCCATCGAAGCCCTGAGCGAAAGACGATGATTATCAAGAAGCTCAAGCGTACCAGCTTCAAAAAGTCCAAGGCCGTCATGATTGGCGGTCTGGTGGACTATATCCTTGCCGAACACGATGACGGGGGCAAGGACAAGCTCGCCTATGCCGGAAGCAAAAACTTTCTGACAACGACTGTTGCCGCCCAGAAAAGGGAGATGGTTTCCCTTGCAGAGGAATCTATCCAGAGCAGGATGCCGGTCACGCACTGGATTCTGTCGTGGCAGGAAAACGAGCAGCCTTCCCGTGAACAGGTGGATGAAGCGGTCAATCTCTTTCTCCGGGGAATGGGGCTTGCCGAGCACCAGACGCTCTATGCCCTGCACAAGAATACGGGTAACTACCATCTTCATATTGTCGTGAACCGGACGCATCCCTACACACAGAAAGTCATTCAGCCGCACAGGGGATTCGACATCAACGAGGCACATAAGATAGTGGCGGAAATCGAACACAGGCAGGGATGGGCACCGCAGGAGAATGCCCGCTATCGTGTCAATGAACAGGGGCATGTGGTCAAGAATCTCCAGCGGCGGGAACGGGTAAAACCCAGGCCCAAGGCAGAGGACTTTGAAAGCGCCACGGGCGAAAAATCCGCGCAGCGTATCGCGCAGGAACGCGGCCATACCGTCATCCAGAGCGCCTCATGTTGGGAAGAGCTTCATGCCGGACTGGATGCGGTCGGTCTGCGTTTCGTCCGCAAAGGTTCCGGCGCTGTGATTTTCGTGGGAGACACGGCAATCAAAGCGTCCAGCGTGGACAGGAATTTCGGCATGTCCAAACTCTGCAAACGGCTTGGAGAGTTCAAACCCGGCTTCTATTCTGAGCGGACATTCCATAAGCCCGCCCCGGAAGCGGTCAGCCATGTATGCCGGGAGGAGTGGCTGGAGTATCAGAAGGAACGGCAAAATCTGGCCGAAGAGAATCATTACGCCAGAAAGAAACGGGAGGAAGAGCGGCACGAACTGGAACAGCGGCAGCGGGAACGTCGTGAGGCGGCTACAGTCCATCTTGCTCGGCACGGGTTTTCCGTGCTGAACATTGCCCGGCATTTCCTGAAAGAACAGGAGCGGGAGGAGTACGCGGCGTTGCGGGAGAAACAGGTTCAGTCGGAACAGACGAAACGGCTCCCTCGCTTCAAGCACTGGCTGGGCAAGCGCAGTCCGCACCTTGGCAATCTCTGGCGTTTCCGCAAACGGATAGCTCCCGGCATAGAGGTCAGGCAACGCGAGTTTCCCAAGATTGGTACACTGGCTTCCCCGTATACCGCCTATCGTAACATGGTAAAAAAACATTTTCCCGAAAAGATGGATGAATCACGGCTGGATGCGGCCATTGCCCTGTACATGCGCTGTGCCGGATACACAGTGCAGGAGGTAGCCAACGAGCTGTACAGACACACCCCCGCCCGCCCCCACGGGCAGAACCGCGATGAAAGGATAGACTACGGGCGCAGGGTAGTCTGGTATGCCTTCGGCACGGCGGGAGATATTGATATTGCAAATGTGCGGCCTACGGAGGAAGATATTCAAAAGTTTGTTGCCGAGGCGGAGCAGCCTGAACGAAAAAAGCAGGACATTCCACGCCCTACGTTCAGGCTGCGTTGAGTTTCCCGGAATCTGTTGCTTTGTTTGGGGCAGTTCATTGCTGTCCAGCGTCGGGAGTCGCTTTTACCATTGGGGCTGAAAGTGGAACTCCCCAAAAGCTCCATCGCGATTTTTGACAAGGGGTGTATCAACTATTCCGTTTCCGCATCCTTGGGGTGCAAGGCGTTTTCTTTGTGACCCGACTGAAACGAGACGCTGTTCACAGGCTATTGGTGCGGCGTCCGGTCAGTCGCAGGGATGGCATAACGCCTGGGCATGTCATCGTGGTCAGCCACAAGGGGGAAGGGATCAGCCTACGCAGGATAGGCTATCGAAATCCGGAAAGCGGCAGACGTTACGAATTTCTGACCAATCACTTCCGTCTTGCGCCCAGGACTATCGCCGAGATTTACAAAGATCGCAGGCAAATTGAGATATTCTTCAGGGAAATCAAGCAAAACCCGCGAATCAGGTCTTTTGCCGGGAACACGGAAAATGCCGTGCTGATTCAAATCTACACGGCCCTGACGGTCTATTTGCTCCTCGCTTACCAAAAATTTCTGAGCCGTATCCGACTCTCCATCCAGCAGCTTTGTCAACTCATCCAAGTTAGCCTGCTCGGTTCGATTTCCCTAGAAACTTCTGAATCCACCACGACAAAAACCGGGAAATCCATATGACTTCAGCAGGTTGAATTTAATTTCCTAACCAAACAGAAATGGATCCTTCCGTGCCATGGACCATGATGCAACTTTTATGTAGTCTTCGTAGGAAAGAGGTCGATACATGCAAAACAATACAAGTGCTTTCGATGTGGGACGTGACATAATGAACCAGCTGTACCCCGCCTATCCGTCCATCGCGCAGGCTTACGGGGTGGTGGCGGAGTTTCTTTTCCAGAATCCCGGTATGCAGTCATCCCGGATTCCGGAACGCATAACTGCGGAATTTCTTATGAAACACGCTCAGAGCTTTTTCAACGGAAGGCAGAGCAACGGGCCGGTTATACCAAGAACTATACCGGACGAGCGAATAAGGGATGTGCTTGAAGCGGCCTATTCCGTGCCTCCGGACAGACTTGACGAGGCCATCCGCTATCACATGGAGGCGATGGGTGCGGAGAATTTTATTGGGTGGATACTTGAATCCTATATAGCGTGGCAAGCCGAGCAGATTGGCTGGGCGTGGTGCAGCGGAGCCATAATTAGGGCGGTTGACTTCATAAAGCCGACGGGACAGGGCAAGTGGGAGCTTTTGCAGGTAAAGAACCGGAGCAACTCGGAAAATTCGTCATCCTCGAGAGTACGCCTTGGAACCGATATAAGGAAATGGTTCAGGGTGTACGCGAACAACGGCAGGACGAACTGGGAGTCCTTTCCGGACGCAGCACTACGGACAAGGCTGTCGGAGGAAGGGTTTAGGAATTACATTGTCAGCTGGATACAGCAAAATTTCCGGCAGTGACGATGCGTTCGTAATCCTTTTTGCTTATGATTTTTGCCCCCCTCTGCATAACACAGCCCCATTTTGGGTTGTTTTTCGGGACGAACTCAAGCTCATCCTTGATATCGGCTATTTTCGGACTTTCAGGAAACACGGCTATATCTTCCAGCATAAGTGCGGAGATAGGCGGCTCGCCGTACAGCCCTGAAAGGGATTTGGGATCGCTTGTAATGCCCTGTACTTTCGCCGTTGCGAGAAAGGCTCTTCCGCCTTCGGAAGTGCCAGCCAGATAGATTATAACCGAGTCGCCCGCCTTTATGAGCTTCTTGTGGGGTGTGTTTGAATATATGTTCCACAATCCTCGTGAAAGCCTGTGCTGGGCGACATTTTTCGCTGATATTTTATTTCCTCTGTCATCCCAGCAGTCATTTACTATAAGGAGATAATAGTTCATATTGCCTCACCTGAAAAAGTAAGCTGGACAGCAACCGAACGCTTTTGTACAAGTTGTCTGTCGGTCGTGTTGAGATAGCGCGAATATTTAAATCCCTCGTATTCCTGTATGGGAAGGTTATTGAGCAGGGACATGATCAAGCTCCCAACAGCCCGGCCAAGGCTAATGGGGACGGCGTTTCCAATCTGCCTGTACTGGTCGGATAGCGATCCGCAGAGAATCCATTCATCGGGGAATTCCTGTATGCGCTTGTATTCCTGTATGCTGAGCGGCCTGTCCTTTTCTGGATGAGCAAGGTCGGTCGCGGGCATGGCTGGAAAAGTGACAAGTGTCGGCGAAGGCTTTTCCCATGCAAGTCTGCGCAGAAAACCGGTCTTTCCACCGCCAGCCTCGTAGGACTTGCCGAGCGCCTCCTTTTGAAGGTTCTCGGGGAGGTTGCGCCAATTCTGCCCCTCTTTCAGCATTCTGTACCAGCGGAGCCGCTTTTCGGGGAAGCTCGCATACGTCTGCTCTTCTTCCTTCAGATCGCCTATGGCGTCGCGGAGGGTTTTCCAGCGCGGCAGCCCGTGCTCACCGTGCTCGGAATGAGTGGGCACGAGCCAAGGCGCTTTGCGTCCGTCTCTTGAGCAGATGAAAATGACCCGCTCGCGTATCTCCGGCGAACCGAAATTGGCCGAGTTGTAAAGGTTGAAGGTGACGCCGTACCCTGCCTTTCCCAGCCTTTCAAGGATATAGGCAAGTGCACCGCCTTTCATGTTGCGTTTGCCCAGTTTCCTGTCGCCGCGATCCTTCCAAGGAATATGCTCAAGCGGGGCGGAAAGAATGCCACGAACGTTCTCAATGACGGCGAATTTTGGGCGTATTTCCTCAATTATATCTATGTAGCGCAGGAACACATTTCCGCGTTCGTCCTCAAATCCACGCCTTTTGCCTGCCGTGCTGAACGCCTGGCAGGGCGGGCCACC
The DNA here is from genome assembly GCF_900155525.1 of Mailhella massiliensis. Lineage (NCBI taxonomy): Bacteria > Pseudomonadati > Thermodesulfobacteriota > Desulfovibrionia > Desulfovibrionales > Desulfovibrionaceae > Mailhella > Mailhella massiliensis. Next base: position 82,307 of record NZ_LT706952.1, on the reverse strand, counting down.
GGCAATCAGATCAACCTCATCTCCAGCTCGCAAGCCAGCCATTTCCATTATTTCGGAAGCCGTGTAATCCCGTATGTCACCTATCAGCCCGATTTCCGGCCTGTTGGCGGTTATCGTCTCGCGGCAACGTCGATCAACCTCACAGGCAAGAAGCGGATGAATCCCAGCTTTTTCTAGGCCAAGATCCAGTCCAAGCGCCCCAGAAAAGAAACTTAGGCATTTTATACCTGTCCTTTCAACCCTTGATTTCCTGTCCTGTATTTCATTTTGTGTCATCTTCTTTCTCTATCCCTTAATCACCCGTATTAGCGTAATCGCCGCTGAAACGCGCTCCGGCACCGAACCGGCCGTTGAAGCCGCCCTCCATGCCTACTTCTGTCACATGGATCATGTCCGTGTCAAACTCAATCCTTATGCCGTATTCGATCTTTTTCTCATCCTAATTTGACGACACTATTTAGGCATCTCCTTTTCCGTTTGCGCCGCGCCGACACATAAACCAGAGTGTAACCATGCGAAACGGCTGATTGTCTGTTTCATTGATGGCGCAATATTTGTGGCCTTTCCCCTTGCCTACGCTCTCCCCCAGCCCGAGTCGTGTCCAAAGCAATCCAGCAACGCCCGGTAATATCCCATTCCTTTTGGGGTAATTGCCGGGGTATTTTTTTATAAAAATATTTTTCTTCACAATATATCAATGGATTGCATTTCAAAATCCATTGACATGTACAAGGCCACAAAGCGCCAGGGCGAATCGACCTATCCCGGCGGCCTTATCAAGATTCTGGTCGGAGCCGTGCTGCTCGGTCTGGGAGAAACCCTCGGTTCCGGCTCGGCCACGCTTTTCGGAGCCGATCAGACCTCCGGCATGAGTGATCTCGGCCTGTAACCTCAAAGGAGACGAGGCATGAGCATGTTCAAAAAAAAGGAAACATCTTCCCTGCCGGAAGCTCCGGGGCAGGCTCTGAGCATGGAACCTCATGCCTCGTCTCCGGCCCCGGACGCGTCTGCCGTTATCGGAGGTCTCGGCTGGTACAGAACCCAGTTTCATCGCGCCATGAAACTGGCGCTGGGACTGAGCCTGGCGCTGATGGTCAGCCTGGCCGTCATTGCGCTGCTTCTGCTGAATCAGCCGAAACCCCGATATTTCGCCGCCACGCCTGATTTGCGCCTCGCGCCTCTGGTTCCTCTCGACCAGCCGCTGCTTACCCAGAGCGGGCTGCTGACGTGGGTGTCGGACACCATTACCGGGGCCATGTCGCTCAACTTTCTGGAGTGGCGCGAAAAACTCGAAGCCGTCAGACCGAATTTCGACGACGACACGTTCAAATCCTTCCTTTCCTCTCTGGAAAGTTCCGGGATTCTGAACATGATTCAGGAAAAACGGCTTTCCGCCTCATCCGTTGCCACCGGTGCCCCGGTCATCATCGCCTCCGGGCTGGTCAGCGGGAAGGCCACATGGCGCATCGAGTTTCCCCTGATCGTTTCCTACGAATCAAGCCAGGGGGTGGAAAGCACCCAGCGTCTTATCGCCACTGTTCTTGTCTGCCGTGCCTCCACGGCCACCACCCCGCGCGGGGTGGTGATTCAACAGGTCGTTCTGAAGAGGGAATCCTGATGCTGGATAAACTTGTCAATGGCATAGACTGCGGCATACGCGCCATCTCTGAAGTCTTCGCCGGACCGGTGTACGGTTACTGCCGACTGGAAACGGTTGATGACGACGTTCTGGTGGCGGACGACGGAAGTCTCGTGAGTCTTCTGCGTCTTGAGGGTTCCCTGAAGCATGTGGGCGTAGAAGAATACGGGAGCATTGTTTCCGGTCTGACGGAAAAATTCCAGTCTTCCTTTTCCAAGCCGGGGCACCTGCTTCAGGTCGTTTTTGAGTACGACCCGGAAAGCAGCGCTTCCCGAATTACCGAACTTCTGCGTCCTTCCCGGCTGACGGCACAGAATCTGGGCCTTCATATCGGCCCGCTGCTGGATGACTGGGGAGCCACGCTGCAACGCTACTGCGCTCTGGAAACCTGCTGGCTCGTTCTTTGGACAAGGCCCGCCGTTCTGCCGGATTCCCTGCGGAAAACAGCCCTGAAGGAACGCCATGCCGCCATGTCCAAGGTGCCGACGATTCCGGGCTGTCAGCAGGTATCCCGCGCCGTAGCTGCGCTGCATGACGCCCATAACGGTTTTCTGACCGGCGTGATGGACGCTTTCCGTCAGGTTGACCTGCTGGTGCATCCCCTTTCGGCCCATGAGGCTCTGCGTGACATCCGCTTGTGCATTTCCCCGGAAATGACCGGTCGGGACTGGCGGCCTCTCATACCCGGCGATCCCTTGCCGTTGCGTCTGCCTGACCCCGACACAAGCAGGGCGGACAGGCTGCATAACATGCTGTACCCGGATTTCAAGACACAGCTCTGGCCCCGTGAGGGAGAACTGATTTCCCGTAACGCCATACGCATCGGCGACAGAATATTCGGGCCGCTCATCATGACGCTCATGCCCCAGACGCCGAAACCGTTTCAAGAACTTTTCAGGGTACTTGCCAAGCGTGATGAACGACTGCCGTACCGCATTTCCTTTCTGCTGGAAGACGGAGGCCTGAACATGGGTCTCCGGCCCCTGCTCGCGGCCATCCTGGCCTTCAGCTCTTCGGACAACAAAAAGTTCAATAAGGCCGTCGATGCCCTGAAAGAGCTGGACCTTGAAGGTATATGCTGCATCCGGTTCCGCATCTGCTTCTGCACCTGGGCCAGCGTAACGGATTCCGAGCAGGAAGCCCATCTGCTGCTCCGACGGCGCGTCGCGGAACTTTCCAAAACCGTTCAGGGATGGGGAACGGCGGATATTTCCGAAGCCACAGGCGACCCGCTTCTCGGTTTTACCGCGACGCTTCCCGCCATGATGCCCGCAAGTCCGGCTCCCGTCACCGCCGCGCCCTTGCAGGACGCTCTTGGCATGTTGCCGCTGCGTCCGGCGTCGCCGTGGCGGGAAGGAAGCCTGCTGTTCCGAACCCAGGACGGTAAAATCATGCCGTATGCGGCCAACTCTTCGGAACAGGCCGCCTGGATAGACCTCGGCGTTGCCCCGATGGGCGGCGGCAAGTCCGTTTTTCTCAATGCCTTCAACTTTGCATTCGTCACTCAGAGCGGGCTGTCCCGGCTGCCGTGGCTATCCATCGTGGATGTCGGTCCGTCCAGCTCCGGGCTGATAACGTTGCTGAAGGAAAATCTGCCTGAAGGCCGCAAACATCTCGCGGCCTATCACAGGCTCAGAATGACGCCGGACTATGCCATTAATCCCTTTGATACGCCGCTCGGCAACAGAAAACCTCTGCCGTCTCACAAGGCATTTCTGGTCAATCTGCTGTCTTTGCTGGCCACCCCTCTGGATGTCACGGCTCCGGCCGACGGTGTTCCCGGACTCATAGGCAGAGCGGTTGATCTCGCCTATGAGGAACTCTCCGACAACCATCACCCCCGGCTTTACCAGCCGAACGTGCTTCCGAAGCTGCACGCCCTCATCACGGAAGAAGGCATACGTCGGGACGCTTCCACGTCCTGGTGGGAAGTGGTCGATGCCCTTTTTGAACGGGGCTATGTCCATGAGGCGTTGCAGGCCCAGCGCTACGCCGTGCCTCTGCTGGCGGATGTCGGCTCGCAAATCAGGCAGAACAAAGGCATCCAGAACACCTATGACGAAAATCTCATCCTCAATGTCTGGCGTTCCCTTCTGGATGCCATCGACGCCTATGTCATCCTGAAGGAACCCACGCAATTCGACCTCGGCGACGCTCAGATCGTCAGCCTTGACCTTGATGAAGTGGCTCCGCGCGGCGGTTCCACGGCGGATCGTCAGTCCGCCGTCATGTATATGCTGGCCCGGCACGTCCTCGGTTCACGCTTCTTCCTGATGCCTGCGGATGTGCAGCTCATGCCCGAAGCCTACCGGGACTATCATGCCGGGCGAATCGAGGCGATTCGGGAGGACCCTAAAAGGCTTTGCTACGACGAAGCGCATCGCGTCACCAAAAACACCTCGGTTTCCGGCCAGTTGCAGGCGGATATGACCACCATGGCCCGTGAAAGCCGCAAATGGAACCTTTCCATCGGTCTCTATACGCAATCCATCGACGATATTCCCAAAATCATCACAGACGAACTGGCCACCACGGTCGTCATTCTGGGGTCCGGCACGGAAAAGAGCATTGAGAATCTAAGTCTCCGCTTCGGTCTGAACGGGGCCTGCCGTCATGCCCTTTCCCGTCTGGGAAAGCCCGGCAAGTCAGGCTCCAATCTCGTAGCCCTGTTCCGCACAGGTTCGGGCATGTCGCAGCTTGTCCTCAGCCTGACCATAGGCGGCCAGTCTCTCTGGGCCTTCAGCACCACCACGGAAGACGTGACTATCCGCAATCACCTTTATCAAAGGCTGGGACCATCCGAGGCCTTGCGCAGACTGGCTCGACGTTTTCCCGGAGGTTCGGCCAAGGCCGAAGTGGAACGACGCAGACGGCAGGTGGAGGACAGGAGCGATTCCGACGATGAAGTCGTCAACGTCATTTTGGAAATTGCCAATGAACTGGCGGAGGAACAATGAAAAAGCTCTTTTTTACCCTGGCGCTTGTTCTGTTTCCGGTCCAGGTCTGGGCCGCTGGCTGCGGCTGCGGTTCCATCAACGCCATGATTTCAGCGGCCAAATCTGAAACGATTCAGGCCGTCAACGCCTATACCGCTGCGGAAGCCCAGGCCATCCGTTCGGAAATTCTGCTGGCCGCACAGAATATCATCGGTACCATCAAAAGCGAAACGGCAACGGTCGTCCGGGCGCTGGTCGCGCTCAAGGAAAGCAATGTCGCCGCCATCAAGGGGCAGGCCGTCGCAGGCGAAGCCATGAAAACCGAAGATCTGTACGGCACTGCGGCCCAGCCTTCAGGGCTTTGCGGCGCAACCTCGCTGGGCGCGGGAATACAGCTCGGCGCACAGGCAGGGCAGGAAATTCATGCGACCATGAGGGAAAAACAGTTCGCCTATGCCAACACACCCGGCGCAAAGCCGGTGGAATTTCTGCACCGTATTCTGGCCGACGACCAGCCTTCCGAACCCGAAAGTCTGGATGCGCTCTTTCCGCTCCAAAGCACGCTTACGGAAGACCAGGTGGCGCAGGCGCATGAATCCATCAAGACACTGGCCAATCCCCGTCCGCTTCCCATGGTCACGGACGCACAGAAAGAAACTCCGGCGGGGCAGACCTACGCAGCGGCAAGGAAGGTTCATGAAGAACGTCTGGCCGCCGTTACCGAAGCGCTCAACCACCATGTCGTGCTGCACGCTCCCACATTGCCGGAAGACGTGACCGAATGGGCACAGAATCAGTGGTCGGAAGCGGGAGGAAGCGGCACTCCTCCCGGCATTGTGGACGGAAAACTTTCGGAAGCCGGGCTTTACAAACTGCTCTCACAGATGCGCGTGGGCAACCCCAACTGGTTTGCCCAGATAGCCACGGCCACGGATGCCGGACTGTTGCGGGAAATGGCGGTCATGCAGGCTTTTCAGATGGAGCTTGCCCGAAAAAACATGGAGCTTATGGACCGCCTGACCGTCATTGCGGCGCTGGACTTCCTTTCCCGCATGGAAGGAACCACCGGCAGGGACATGGACGACCTTTATGCCCGCATGGTCGGCGCACAGCAATAGGAGACCGCCATGCGCCTGTTACAGCGAAAAAAGATCGGCATGGGTGCCGGTACGATAAAAAACGCACTCATTCTCGCTTACTTTATACACAAGAAGCCAATCCGGTTCTATATGCAACTCCCGGTATGGTTTCCACTCTCCTTTGAGGGCATGGTCACGACAATGCTTAGGCAGTGGTTCCTCATTAAGCAAAAGCATGATTATCGTTTTCAGCTTTTGCATATCGTAGCCGCGATGTTCCACCTTTCTCAGATCACGGCGAAACTGAGCGGTAAAAGTGGAGTTACGCACTTATATCCCCAACTGTCTGAAAAGATCTTCCGCATCCTTGGCGTGAAATATTTCCTCTCCCCGTTCCGCCTTCTCTATAGTTTCACGGGTCAGTGCATTGGGAATATCGTCGCTGAAAGGCAGACGCTTTTCATGAGCCACTCTGGCCAGCGCCATGCGGCAGAGATCGGATACCGTCAGCCCCATGGTTGCCAGTACGGCGGCGGCCTCATGCTTGATGGCAGGGTCAATGCGGGCGCGAACATAATCGTTGGCAGGCATGATTGTCCTCCTGTTTTTAGAAAGTGTAGCTCAATTGGACACAAAGTCAACAACATCCTCAATGAAGAAAAGGGGAGATGCCATGGCCTCTGAACTCCCTGCCACCTCGGAAATTCTTCTGCCCACGGATGCCAGCAAGCAGATTCTCGACACCTTCCTCGGACAGGGATGGGATACCTGGGGAGCCGGTCTTGGAGGCTCGCAGGCTTCGGAGCTGATGCTCCAGATTTTCAGCGCCTTCAATCTGGTGGCGCTGGCCGTCATTTCCGCGCTGTTCCTGTGGGTCATGGCTCTGGCCGTGGCCGGAACGGCGCATGAAGGCGTACCCTTCGGCAAGCGTTTCAGCTCCCTGTGGATGCCCCTGCGTTTTGTGGGGGCCATGGGCGCTCTGGCTCCGATCTTCAAGGGGCTGAGTCTCTTCCAGGTGGCCATTCTGGCCTGCATCGGTTTTTCCATCAACCTCGGCAATTTCGTCTGGGAACTGGGGACCGACTACTTTGTGGAACACGCCGGTCAGATCACCGTACAGGCACCGGACCAGAACGTCACGCACTATGCGGCCATTACCAACGGCGCTCTGGAATCTTTGACGCTCCAGTATTACCTGAACGAGCGTCGAGGCATGAACATCTCGCCGGGCGGAGAATGGAATTACAAAAGCAACTGGTTCCGCTCCGGGGGAGAATACCAGTTCCTTTTCAACGGCAATGCGGGTTCCATTCAGGTTTCCTGTGTGGATGAAAGCGATGCCCTGTGCAGGGGTAAGGTCAATGCCGTAGGAACGGCCATCTCCGCTCTTTCTTCTGTGGCGCAGCAGCTTGCCGACCCGGAAACGCCGTCTTCCTCCATTGACCCCCGTGCGCTGCACAGTGCCGCCAATCAGGTCAATGCGGCCATTCTTTCCGAACTGCAAAGCTATGCCGGACAGGGACAGCTTCAAAGCAAGCTCGCAGACTTCCAGGAAAACTCCGCCCAGTACGGCTGGCTCATCGCCGGTTCTTCCTACTGGTCCATAGCATGGATCAATCAGGAAGTCCGCGAGGCCATGTACTCCGGCATCACCTACAGCCCGCACCAATATACCGTCTCCGAACTGTATGCCTGGACGCACGGCTTACAGGACTATGAAGCCGCGAAGGAACGTGTGGCAAACTATATCAAGACCGCCTATTCCAGCCGAAGGGGAATCACGGACATCACGGCCACGCCGTCCGTGACGGATGAAGGCCGGGCCTTTGACGAGCTGACCAACTGGCTGCGGGCCACGTTGAATCAACTGGTCGCCGCAAACATTCTGCCCATTGCCGTTGAAAAGCTCTCCAGCCAGGACCCCATCATGGCGATTTCCAATGTGGGGGACTACTTCATCGGTACGGCATGGGGGCTGGCCTCGGCGCTCGGCGTCGTGGATGTGGCGCACTCCATGGGCAAGGAGCTGCCTCTCATAGGCAAGGCCATTCCGAATCTGGACAAGTATATCTCCTTTGCCCTGTTCGCCGTTTTTCTTCCCCTTCTGCTGTACGGGCTGGCGCTGGCCTACTACCTGCCCGCCATTCCCTTCATCCGCTGGATTTCGGCCATGGTGGGCTGGATCATCCTCATTGTGGAAGCCCTGGTCGCGGCCCCGCTCTGGCTGTGCGCCCATGCGCTGCCCGACGGAGACGGCGCTGCCGGTCAGCACGGCAAAAGAGGCTATTTTCTTCTCCTTGCCATCATCATCCGTCCTCCTCTGATGGTGGCGGGATTCTTTGCCGCCGTCATTCTCATGAACGTCCTCGGCAGACTTCTCGGAGCCAGCTTTGAGATGTTCGTCGCCGGAACCGCACAAACCAAAATTCTCGGCATTACCGGCACGTTCTCCATGCTGGTCATCCTCGGCATCGTCGTCATCATGGCGGCCAACAAGTTCTTCTCTCTCATCCATTACCTGCCGGAGCATGTGACCAGCTGGATAGGTCAGCAAATCCACGGGCTGGGAGAAAAGGAAGACCAGGCCGGAGTCAAAAGCATCTTTATCGCCTCCACCAATACCGTCAGCTCCGGGGCGCAGGGCGCAAGGGAACTTCGCGGCGACATTTCGAGGCAATGGAACAGCCCCGGCTCCGGGCACGCGATGCCGACGCAATCACCGTCAGGAGTTTCCCAGACTTCACGAATATCACAGGATAACTTCAGAAGCTGACGCCTATGAAAAAGTATCTCTCGACCACGGCTTTTGTTACCGCTCTTTGCGAGTCCATGCGGCAATGTTCCCTTCTTCGGAACAGACTTTGTGCCCGTGTCGCTTTTTTCCGCAGTCATCGCTCTTCCCAGGAACAACACGCGGTTGCTCAGGACTTTTCTCTGCTGCTTGCCGCCTGGGGCATCGCCGACGACGCGGATATTCCCGGCGTCATCAGGGTGCTGCGTCTGCGCGTTCCGCTTTTTATCGCTCCCGTCGTCCTCTGCGCTCTGGCGGCGATATGGCAGCGAACCGTGCTGTCCGTCATCGCCCTCTGTCTCATCTCTCTGCCATGTCTTTTTGGAATCCTCACGACGCTCTGGCGCATTTCCCTTTTGCGTAACCGCCGTTTTCTGCCGTTCGGTCGCTGGCTGCTGCAAGGAGTCGGCGTCGTTTCCCATCGCCCGTAATTCGGGCGGGGTATGTCTTTTCATCCATAAAGGAGGTCCATCATGTTCCGCAACCTTGTGCTGTGTTTATGCTGTCTTTTTCTCGCCGCCTGCGTGGGAAGGGAGCAGTCTTCCGCTCCTCCGCCCGCCGATTTCGTATCAACCACCCTGGGACACGCGGCAGAACAGGCTCATGGGGAACTCGCCATGATCGCCAGACTACGCGGACAGGGGTTGCAGCCTCTGCTGCTGCCTTCCGCCCCTTCGCTGAATCTGCCTGTCTCCATTACCTGGACGGGACCCGTAGAAGGAGCGCTCAAGGAAATCTGCCTGCAACTCGGCTTTCGCTACAGGGAAGCGGGAACTCCCTCCGCACAGGTCATGACCGTGGTGGTGCATGGGCTGAACCGTCCCGCCCATGAACTTCTGGAAGACATCGCATGGCAGATACAGCCCCAGGCCGCCGTGCGTTTCGACCCCATCAACCGCGTTCTCACGCTGGCAAGAACCACCGGTAAGGAGCTTCATTCATGACGATGTTCGCCCGTCTCATCCCTGCGCTTCGGTTTCGTCTTTTCGGTCCCCGGAAGGCGGCTTCTCTTCTGCTGGCCTTCATCGCAGCCGTCTCTCTGACCGGGTGCGCGGGAATGAGCCCGCAAAATGCCCCCACGACTCCCGTGCCCGTTCCCCCCGGCACGGTCAATGCGCCGAAAGCAGCGGACAAAACAAACGACGACCAGGCCTTCACCCCCTACGACGCCTCCTATGCTGAAGACGGCAACGGGCAATACCTGGCCGTGCATGTTCCCGCCGACCCTGCTTCGGGGCCGCGCAAAGGCGATCCCGACGAGCTGGCGGAACTTCTGGAAATGAAAGGCGGCAGTGAAAAGGAGCATACCGCCGTCAAGCTCATGCGCCCCAGAGCCATCAAGGAGGCGGCCCGGCTTGTTACGTTTCAGACGGCCATAACCTGGCGCTACCGACAGCTTGCCGCCAGAACCGAAGAGTTCAGTACCATCATGGATGCCGCCTTCAACTTCACGCCGCTTGTTCTGACGCAGGGGGAAGCCCTCATCATGCCGCCGCTTCTGGCACGGGCCGGAGCCTCCATGCGGATTGAAGAGCCGGGAACCGCGACAGCAGCAAAAGCGACTTATGAAATGCTTGAACCGGCACAGTACATCGCGGTTGTTCCTCACTGGCGAACCTTTCTGATGATGGACGATTTTCCCGAACCGGAAAAGCCTAACCCCGCCGTTCTGCCCCAAAGCAGCGAAGAGCGGGCCATCTGGCGACGCGCCGTGCGCGATGCCTGGACGCAGGGGCTGAAAGAGGCGGATCAGCTTTACGCAGACAACGTGGCGCGGATGGTGCGGAGCTATCGCGGAGCCATGCTGTATCATCTGCTCACGGCCCAGCATCTTCTGAGCCGCATCAGCACCGCCTCTTCCGACCTGGGAATGCACACCACGGACAACGGAAACAAGCTGAACATCGGCCAGCGCGTTTATCGGATTACCGCGCCGTCATCCTTCACGGTCGCCCCGTCTCCTTCCGTAAAAAAGGGGAGAAAATGACCATGACGAATCCCGGCTGGTATCCTCGTGAACCGCGTATCCGCTGGGACTATGCGGGCATCAACGACCTGCTGCTCTGGGGAACCCGTTGCGGCATGTCCGACCTGTGCCTGCGTTCCGCGCTTCCGGCATGGATGCGCCTCAACGGAACATGGCGGATGGTCACGCAGCGGGCCATTACGACCGATGAACTTCTGTCCGCACTGGAACGCCTGACCCGGAACAATTCCGTGGCCGCGCTCATCAAGTCCGGCCAGTCGGACTATGACTTTGCCCATGAAATCGAGGAAAGCCGAGGTGTGCGCCGCCGCTATCGCGGCAATGCCACCCCGGTGGCCGACGGCTATTCCACCGGCGTCAAAATCGTGTTCCGTGCCATTCCTTCCATGCCCCCGGCCCTGGAAGACCTGCATGTGGAACAGAAAATTCTGGACCATGCCATGCCGTCAAACGGTCTGGTTCTGGTCACTGGCGTCATGGGAAGCGGAAAAAGTACGCTGCTCGCCGCCATTCTTCGACGCATCATTGAAAAGGGCGGGCGCAACGTCAGCACCTATGAATCCCCCATAGAATTCGACTTTGACGCCATACCGAACCCCGGAGGCCCGGTATCGCAAAGCACCATTCCCGAACATCTGAGGTCGTTTCTTACGGCCACGCGCAACTCAACGCGCACGGCGCCGGACGTGGTGCTCATCGGGGAAAGCCGTGATCCCGATACGCTCCGGGGCATGATCGAAAGCGCGGAAATAGGCGTTGCCGCCTATTCCACGGTGCATACGCGCTCCGTGCCGGAAACTCTTTCCCGCATCATCAACGTCTTTCCCATTGCGGAAAGGCTGCAAATCACGGCGACGCTCATTTCCAGTCTCAGGCTCATCATTTCCCAGCGTCTCGTTCCGTTGCCGGACAACAGCGGACGCACGGCGCTGCGCGAATATCTGGCCTTCACACCCGAAATCCGGGAAACCCTGCTGAACACGCCCCTGGAACGTCTGATTCCGCAGGCCGAAGAACTGCTTTTCTCCTCCGGCCAGCGCATACAGGATGCCGCCGAACGCGCCTATGCCGGAGGCCACATAGGCAGGGACATCTATCAGGCCATTCTGGCGGAGCGCAAGGCAAGGCAAAACAGTCCGTCCCACGCTCTCGCTCTGGAGGAAACCTCATGAACGGTGAAGTTCTCTGGCGGGATACCGGTCTCACGCCGAAAATTTTCATTCTGGATGCCCGTGCCATCTTTCCCCTGGCGCTGTGGCTGTTCCACTGGTCCTGGTGGACGGCAGCCATTGCCTGCCTGGGCATTGTGGCCCTGTTCTTTGTTCAACGCTCCGGCATGTCGCCTCTTGCCTGTCTCAGAGCGATACGCACGGCGTTCATGGGCAGACGCCGGGAGACCAGATACACCGAAACCCTCTGGCGCAAACGATGCCGCTGGTAATTCAACAACCCGAAAGGAGTTCGACATGAAAGACGTTCCGCGCAACAGTTTCGGCCTCTTTGATTCCCCTGTCCGTTGCCGGGAAAAGGAGCGCGTATCCCTTACGCCCCGGCATATTGAACGACAGCTCGACGCCGGGGCCTTCCTGATGAGCAGGGAGGACGCCGTTCTGGCGGGCTTTCTCAATCCGCACGACGAGCAGGATTCCGTCATCGTGGAACTAAGGGAGGAAAACGCATGAGTGAGCAGCCGCGCGAAAGAAAAAACCGCTTTCAGATAAGCCGCGAAGTCCAGGAAGAGTTCGTCAACGGCATCGCTGAAACCATGCTTTCCCTGGCGGAAAAAGCCGGGGACTGGCAACGGGGCTGGACCTCCGACACGCCTGTGGGAATGCCGTTCTGTCCCGTGACCGGCAGAGAGTACAGCGGGGCGAACCTGGTTCGGCTGCTGCTGACAACCATTGTCAGGGGATACGCCGATGACCGGTGGATGACCTTCAACCAGCTTCAGAGCTTTCAGAACGCCCACCCCGAACTGCAAATGAACATCCGCAAGGGCGAACGAGGCGTCAAGGTGCTGCGACCGGAGGAAGTCGCCTACATTGTGGAAGAAAACGGAGCCTGGAAATTCCTGACCAGGGAAGAACTCCGGCGCATCGAAGAAATGAAGGACCGGGGGCAGGACGTTCCCGACGTTCAGCGTAAAACGCTTTTCTATCCTTTCACGGTCTTCAATGCCGCCCAGATTGAAGGATTCCCCGCCAAGGAACGTCCCGCCCATGCCATGACGCAGATTGAACGGCATGAGATGGTGGAACGCTTCATCGCCAGCTCCGGCGTTCACGTCAGGCACTACGGCGGCGATCCCTGCTTCAACATGGAAAAAAACGAGGTAGCCCTGCCGTATCCCGAACGGTTCAGCGGTACGGATGAATATTACGCCGCCAAACTGCACGAGTTCTTCCATGCCACCGGGCACGAAACGCGGGAAAACCGTCAGCTGAAAAATACGCAGACCATAAAGAGCTACGCCTTTGAAGAAATGCGCGCGGAAATGTTTTCCATGCTGGCCGGCGCGCATCTTGCGCTGCCCATGCCGGAAACGAATTCCGCCGCCTATATCGCCAACTGGAATCAGAAATTTTCCGGCGGCGATGTCAAAGCCGTGTTTCAGGCGGCTTCGGAAGCGGCAAAGATACTGACGGTGCTGCATCAGTTTGAATCCGATGAACAGCCTGCGGCAAGGTGGTTTCCCAGACGGGAAGCATGGCCGGAACTGGTGGAACTTCAGAAGCAGCGCGACGCGGCCTGCGGCGTTTCCTTCCATGCCGAAGAAACTTCCGGCTCGCAGGTCTTCGAGCGCCTTTCCCGAAACAGCGCCTTCTCCGAACCGCTGTCTTTCACCGAGGCAGCCGTTGCCTTCAAGAACACGGACAACCCGGTCACAAAAACACGCCTCATCCTTCAGAACCCGGACTTCCTCAATCTGGCCCTCAAGCAGGACCCTGACTCCGTGATGGAGCTTGCCGTGCTTTTCGACAAGATGGCCCACGTTCTCCACATGGAAATGGACGACAAACTCCGCCCGGCTCCGGGCGCTCTGGAACATAACGCACCCTTACTGGAACAGCAGGCTGCCTCGGCGCAGCGCATGAGGATATAACGCATGAGACTTTTCATCGCTGAAAAACCGAATCTTGGAAAAGCCATTGCCAGAGGACTTGGCGGGGGACGCACGGAACAGGGCTGTATCCGGTGCGGAGACAACATCGTCACCTGGTGCTTCGGCCACCTTCTTGAACCCGCCTATCCTGAAGCCTACTGCCCTGAATATGCCCAATGGCGGCGCGAACATCTGCCCATCATCCCTTCCTCATGGAAATATGTGGTCAAGCGCACGTCGAAAGCACAGCTCGACACCATCGGCAAACTGCTGCGCGACGCCGCCTCCGTCGTCCATGCGGGCGACCCTGACCGGGAAGGCCAGCTTCTTGTTGATGAAGTGCTGGAACATTTCCGCTATCGCGGACCTGTCTTCCGTATCTGGTTGCCTTCCCTGGATGACCGCTCCGTCAGCATCGCCCTCGGCAACATCACGGACAACGCCGCCAATGCTCCTTTGCGGGACGCCGCCCGCGCCAGAATGATGGCCGACTGGCTGGTCGGCATAAACGCCACCCGCGCCCTGACCATCACAGGCAGAGAAAACGGACGCACGGAAGTGCTTTCCCTCGGCAGAGTCCAGACGCCCACGCTGGCGCTGGTTGTGGCCCGCGACAGGGAGATCGCCCATTTCAAGCCCTCGGATTATTTTGTGCTGCGGGCAAGCATCATCCACCCCCACGGAGAATGTTCCGTCACCTTCGTGCCTTCCGACTCGCAGGACGGACTGGACAGCTCCGGGCGTCTTGTGGACCTTGCTCAGGTTGCCGCTGTTCTGGAATCGGTCAACGGCAAGGAAGGAACGGTTCTGGAAGCGCTGCGGGAAAAGAAAACCAGACCCGCCCCCTTGCCTCATTGCCTCTCTTCCCTGCAAAAATCCGCTTCCGCCAGACTCGGCATGTCGGCCAAGCGCGTCCTGGATGTCGCCCAGAGCCTTTATGAAAAGAAACTCACCACCTACCCCAGGACAGACTGCCGCTATCTGCCGGAAGAGCAGCATGGCGAAGCCGCATCCATTCTAAGCCGCCTTGCCGGAGTCTCCGGCCTGGAGCAGCTTGCGGGCAAGGCGGATTCCCGCCTGAAAAGCACGGTCTGGAACACGAAAAAGATTACCGCCCACCACGCCATCATTCCCACCGGGGAACCTGCGGAAAGCCTTGCCGGGGAAGAACGCGCCCTTTTTCTGCTGATCGCCACGGCCTACTGTCTGCAATTTCATCCGCCCATGCGCTATGAAGCCCAGAAAATCGCCGTTGCTCTCGGAGATACCCGATGGGAAGCCTCAGGGCGGCGACTGCTGGAGGCCGGATGGACGGCGCTTTCCAGGGATGACGATGATTCCGATGAACAGGAGCAGGAACTTCTGCCGCTCATGGAACAGGGCGACGCCGTGCGCTGCCGTAACGCGGAAAGCGTGCGGAAAAAGACTTCTCCTCCCTCACGATTCAGCGAGGGGAGCCTGATTGACGCCATGGCCCACGTCCATCTTCTGGTCAAGGACGGTCAGGCGAAAGCCACGCTCAAGGAAAGCAAGGGCCTCGGAACCGAAGCCACCCGNCTAGGCTCAGGACTCATTAATTGCCAAAAGGGTAAAAAGTTCTTATTGTCGGCATAGGGAGGATGCCATGAAGGAACTTTTTTATCTTTCTCATGAACAGATTGCTCGTATCAAACGCTACTTTCCTCGTTCCCATGGCATTCCGAGAGTCGATGACAGGCGTGTCGTCAGCGGCATTATCTATGTCATCAAGCACGGCCTGCAATGGAAAGATGCTCCGCGCGAGTATGGACCATACAAAACTCTCTACAATCGTTTTATCCGCTGGAGCCGATTGGGTGTCTTTAACAGGATTTTTGCGGAGCTTGTTGAGCAAAACGGCTCCACAACACGCTTGATGATTGATGCCACACATCTCAAGGCACACAGGACAGCAGCAAGTTTGCTGAAAAAAGGGGCCTTTCCCGATGTATCGGACGCACAAAAGGCGGCCTGAATTCAAAACTCCACGCTGTCTGTAATGCCTTCGGTCAACCGTTGGCCTTCCATCTGTCCGGCGGTCAGGTGAGCGACTACAAAGGCGCTGCTGCCCTGCTTGATACTCTGCCGCAGGCCAGGGAGCTTCTGGCGGATAGAGGCTATGATGCCGACTGGTTTCGTCATGCCTTGTCCCGTAAAGGAATCACGCCGTGCATTCCCGGCAGACACAGCCGGAAAACTCCGGTGGTCTATGACAAGGAGGTTTACAAGCAGCGGCACAAGATAGAAATCATGTTCGGCCGACTCAAGGATTGGCGCAGAATAGCCATGCGTTATGACCGTTGTGCCCACACGTTCTTTTCGGCCATTTGTCTTGCTGCCATTGTCATCTTTTATATTTAATGAGTCCTGAACCTAAGCAGCCTTGCCGGAGTCTCCGGCCTGGAGCAGCTTGCGGGCAAGGCGGATTCCAGCCTGAAAAGCACGGTCTGGAACACGAAAAAGATTACCGCCCACCACGCCATCATTCCTACCGGGGAACCTGCGGAAAGCCTTGCCGGGGAAGAACGCGCCCTTTTTCTGCTGATCGCCACGGCCTACTGTCTGCAATTTCATCCGCCCATGCGCTATGAAGCCCAGAAAGTCGCAGTTGCTCTCGGAGATACCCGCTGGGAAGCCTCAGGGCGGCGATTGCTGGAAGCCGGATGGACGGCGCTTTCCAGGGATGACGATGATTCCGATGAACAGGAGCAGGAACTTCTGCCGCTCATGGAACAGGGCGACGCCGTGCGCTGCCGTAACGCGGAAAGCGTGCGGAAAAAGACTTCTCCTCCCTCACGATTCAGCGAGGGGAGCCTGATTGACGCCATGGCCCACGTCCATCTTCTGGTCAAGGACGGTCAGGCGAAAGCCACGCTCAAGGAAAGCAAGGGCCTCGGAACCGAAGCCACCCGCGCCAATATCATTGAGACGCTGAAAGAACGCGGCTATCTCGTCGCCGAGAAAAAATCCATCGTATCCACGCCGCTGGGGCAGGAAATCATCGACCTGACGCCGCCCGCTCTGAAAGACCCCATCACCACCGCCGCATGGGAAGACCAGCTTGAAGCCATCGCCCAGGGCAAGGGCAGTCTGGACGCTTTTCTCTCGGAACAAAAACGTCTTCTGCCGACGCTGCTGTCTCCGATTCTGGAACGCAAAGCCAGCCCCGCCCATGTCTGCCCCGACTGCGGGGCCGCTCTTCAGCGCCGTAAAAGAAAAAAGGACGGCTCATGGTTCTGGAGCTGCTCCGCCTATCCCGACTGCAAGACCATACTTCCCGATGACAACGGCAAACCGGGAAGTCCCAGACCGAAACCCACGCTTTCGGAACACGCCTGCAAAGTCTGCGGCAAGCCTCTCGTCCTGCGCAGCAGCGCCAAAGGGAAGTTCTACGGCTGTTCCGATTATCCCCGCTGCAAGCAGATATATCCGGTCGGAGAAAACGGGGCCCCCGTTTTTGAAGGCCGGAAAGGGAGGAAGGAACAATGAGGACTGCGCTTCTCCTTATCCTTTGTCTGGCACAGGCTTTTCCCTGTTTTGCGGCTTCCTGTCAGGATATGCGGGATGCCGTCGGCTCAGCCATGCAGCAGCGCAACGGACGGGTATCCGATACTCACAACACCATGATTCCCGACCCTGAATCCGAACGGGATGCGCTGTCCGGCTGTCTCGGCTCCATCAATGCTCTCGGCGACGCTTTCAGCCTTGGCGTGACGTTGCCGGGCATGGACCAGATCGTCGCGGGAATGTGCCATCAGGTTGACTCCCTCATTCAGCAGAAAATCAACGATGCTCACAATCAGGTCCTCAACTCCATAAACGGCATCGGCGGCAACAATCCGTTCAAGGTGTACGGCACGGGCGGAGACTATGTGGTGAAGCTCAAGGAGAAATTGAAATGAGAGCGCTCTGCCTGTTTCTGAGCATCCTTTGTCTGTCTCCCGGCATGGCCTTCTCCGCCGAACGGGCCAAAGTCGTCGTTTCGATGACACGACCTCTGACCACGGGCTGTGTTCTGAATGCCGCCCGTGCGAGCGGAATGCCTCCGGCTGCGCTTTTCGGTCTGCTCGCCACGGAGGGGGGAAGCATGGGCGAAGCTCTGAGCAACACCAACGGCACCTGGGACCTGGGCTGTTTTCAAATCAACACCGTTCACGTCAATGAACTGTCCGCCATGGGCATAGCCCCGGAAACCCTGCTTCGGGACGGCTGCGTCAACGCCTATGCCGCGGCATGGCTGCTTCGCAAGGAGTATGAACGGACCGGCGATCTCTGGCTGGCCATAGGCGCGTATCATTCCAGAACGCCCCATCGCAGGGATGCCTATATCAGAAAGGTCAGAACGAACCTGGAAGAACTGCGTCGCCGGGGTATCTCCAGCCTCTCTTCCCTTCAGGAGGCGCAGCCGTGAGTCAGCTCCGCGACGAAAGAGACGACATGCTTTTTCTGTGGTTTGCGCTTCTGGTGCTGATTTTTGTCGTCATCCCGGCTCTGTACGCAGCGCATAAGGGAAGCGTCAACGCGCCTCTGGTCTGGCTGGCAAGTATCCAGCTCAGAGTCTTTGCGCCTTTTTCAGAAGAAGTACGGACCATCCTTGAGCGTCTCACCGAGGTGGAACCCGCCGCGCTGACCTGGGAACAGGTGCGGGGATTGCTGCGCTATGCCGGGTCATGGATGCGATGGCCGCTCGCGCTGCTTCTGCTTTTGTGCGGCTGCACCGCCATTTTCATAGGACGGGTGGGAAGGCTCGTCCGCCATTTCAGCATGAAAAGCCTGCTGAAAAACAACGCGGAATCCTTCCCCTGTCTCAGACCGGTCGTTGGTCGCGGCAAGTACCTGCTTTCGCCCAAATCCTACGATTCCGGCTTATGGCGCATTGCCCGAACTCCCGTTCAATTCGCCCTGGAACAGGAACTTCTGCTCAATGAAAACGGTGAAGCCTTCACTCCGGAACAGGCTCTGCATAACGGGCTGGCGGATACGGAACTTCCCGCATGGGGCAATGCCAGGCTGGATGAAGACAAAGCTCTCGCCGCCTTTCAGGCCCAGCTCGGCAAACCATTCGAGAACTATACGGCCATGACTGCCTGCCGTCGTGCGCTGGCCGCCGCATTCCTGGCCTATGCGGACGGCGACAAAAAAGGCTGCGTTGCCGTACTGGATGCCGTCTCATCCTCCTATCGGGAAAAACGCGATCGGGCGACATGCCCCGTTCTGGAACAAAAAAACTTCCATCTGAATCTGAACCGCATCTGGGAAAGGCATCAGTCCGTTCTTTCCGAAAAATCCCTCCGTATCCACGCGGCATTCGAGCTTCCGTGGTTCATGGCTCTGCTGTGCCGGGCAAGGAAAAAAGGCGTTCTGGCCAGTTCCCAGTTCCTGTGGCTTCGCCCGTTGGACAGGCCGCTCTGGTACGCGCTCAACCAATGCGGGGGAAGAACCGCGTGGGTGGAAAGCCTGGCTCCCTGGGCGCACTACAAGGCAGAAGAACAGGCGGGGCAGGCCCTGACCGAGCCTCACGTTGCTCTCGCCGTCACGAGTCTCAAGGATTCCTTGTCCGCCCAGGGCTGGCTGACGGACATTTTCATTCCGCCCATGTTCGAGCAGTCCTTTACGCCTGCCGTGGAGCAGGCGGAACCTGTGTCGGATATGGTGTACGCTGCGGCAGAAAACGACCCGGAATACGATGCCAACGACGACCCTTCCCTGGCGGAAGAACACTATTGAGGTGCGTATGGAACGAAAAATCAGAGGTCTTGAAGACCACGAAACGCAGGAACGGAAACGGCTCTTCCGGGATGTGCGCTCCCCGCTGCAACGCCTGGGAGACACGCTCAGGCTCGGCCATGTGCAAACCGGCGGCATCTTTGCGGCGGGGGTGTGTCTTTTTCTTTTTCCCTCGCTCTCCATGCCGTTCTTTATCGCCGGGCTTGCTCTGTTTGCCGCCCGCTGCGTCTATGTCGAAGACGAAAGGCTGCCTTTCCGAATGCCGCTCGGTCTCTCCGGCACGGATAAAGGCGATCCTCTGCCCGGCAGACGCGGCTACGCCAGACCGGAGGGCATCTTCTTCCTGGGAAACAGGGTACAGGACCAGAAAGAACTCTGGCTGAAGGCCAAGGACATTCTTACCCACTGCCTGCTTTTCGGCACCACCGGTTCCGGCAAGACGGAAACACTCGTTTCCCTTTCATACAATGCTCTGGCTACGGGAAGCGGGCTGTTCTACATCGACCCGAAAGCAAGTCCGAAACTCGCCGTACAGATATGGCAGATGGCCCGCTTTCTGGGACGGGACGACGACTTCCGCGTGCTGAACTACGGCACTTCCGGCAAAGTCAAAGGAAAAACTCCGCGCCGTCTTTCCAACACCAACAATCCCTTCACCTTCGGCAGTGCGGAAGCCCTGACGCAGCTTCTTGTTTCCCTCATGCCCGCGTCCGACGGGGCGAACAGCATCTTTGCCGACAAGGCGCAGGCGTTGATTTCCGGCGTCATGTACGCCCTGGTGGACCTGCGCGACAAAGGGCTGCTCAAGCTCTCCACCAGCGTCATCCGTGAATCGCTGGCGCTTGAAAAATGTGTCGCCCTCGCGCTGCGGGCGGAGCTTGATGAAGAGTCCCGCGCCTCCATCCATGCGGCTCTCGGCACCTGCGGCTGGATTGCCGGACGGGAAATGAAAGACCAGCCCCAGTCCTTTGCGGAGCAGTTCGGCTATGCCCAGAGCTACTTCGGAAAGGCCCTTTCCAGCCTGACGGACACCTATTCCCACATCTACGGGGCTGAAGACGGAGAAGTCGATTTTGCAGACGCCATCATGCAGCGCCGCGTGCTGGTCGTTCTTCTGCCTTCGCTGGAAAAAGCCCCCGCAGAACTGGCCAGCCTCGGAAAAATCAGCCTCTCCGCCATACGCAACGCCTGTGCCGTTGGCCTCGGCGCACATATCGAAGGCGACGCCGCCGACGTGCTGGAAGCCCTGCCCACGGACACTGTGGGCATCGGCCCGTATCTGTGCATCGTGGATGAATATGCGGCCATCGTCACCCCCGGCTTTGAGGTCGTGCTGACACAGGGGCGCGGTCTCGGCATAGCCGCCATCGTCGCCTCCCAGGATTACGCCGGTATTCTGGAAGCGGACAAAAAAGGCGCGCAGCAGATGGTGGCCAACACCTCCATAAAAATCTTCATGAAAATGCAGGACGCGGAAAAAACCTGGGAACTCATACGGGGACAGGCCGGCCAAGGCACCGTCCTCCGCACCACCGGCTTCAACGTCAACGAAAAAATAAGCGCAGGTTACCGCGACGCCATGAACACCACCGTGGAACAGGAAGACCGCGTCGTCCTGCGCGACTTGCAGGAACAGATCGAAGGCGAAGCCCATTTCATCTTCAGCGGGCAAATCGTCCGGGGCACCATGTTCTTTGCCAACCCTTCCCTGAAAAAAGCGCAGCTGCGCGTCCCCCAGCTTGTGCAGCTCTCCCAGGAGAAACACTATGACCATGCGGCATAAAAGAGAAAAAGCCCGGCTAGCTGAAAATGGTCGCCAACCTTGCAAGAACTTCATCCATAATGACGGGCGGTACTTGTTCCAGCCGTCTGCCGGATCTCGCCCGCAAGTCCAGCGCCCTGGGCTGGTCACAACGAACTACTCCTGTAGTACGCGTGCCGCATCCGCTGAGCGACACGGCGAATCCTGCAGTACGGGCAAAATTCCCCCCGCTGGTAATCGGCAACACTACGGGAACCTGCGTCACTCTGTTGAACTCGTCGGGAGAAATCACCAACACCGGTCGCGTTCCCTGTTGCTCATGCCCTTCTGTAGGATCAAGCGTCACCAGATAAATATCACCACGCCGCATCAGATCAGCTCCCCGCCCGTGGCTCCAGCCCCGGTCCACACTCCATCCTCAGGGGAAAGCGGCGCGGAAGCATCACACTGGGCCAACAGTTCCTGCAGGCTGTACTTCTTCCTGACGTTCGGCTCAATAATCAGACGCCCGGATTCCACGGCCATGCTTACCGATGACCCCGATTCCATTCGCAGCATTTCCAAAATGGCGGGAGGAACGGCCAGCATCACTGAACCGCCGACTTTTCTCAAATTAGCTGTGTACATCGTCATCCTCCATAAGTTATATTTTTATATAACTCGCAATCGCCAATATGGCAAGTCCCCTTCGACAATACCGCACCGGAGAACAGTCATGACGCGACTCGTACAACTTATTACTCTTTTCATCTGTCTTTTGTCGGGATCGGTTCCTTCTGCCCATGCCGGAACGCCCGTGTCCGACCGGATAGCCGTGGAAGCTGGCGTAAAGGCGGAACTTTCAAAAGACCTGGCGCTGCCTTACGCGCCCGATGCGGCCCTTTCCGGCAGAACCTGTCTGGACGGCAGGCCGACAAAAGAATTTCAGGGCGACCTCGTGGAATACTGGGTCAACCTGGAATGTCCTTACTGCGGCATTGAGGAACCGCTCCGGGCACAGCGGGAAAATCCCGGCATGTGCATTGTCGTGCGTCACAGCCCTTCGGACAACTACGGAGAGTCGTTGAAAAAAGCCCTGAGCTTTGAAGCACTCCTGCGCTTTTCTCCGAACGCCGCGCACAGCTTCTGGAATGCCGTGGTGCCCCGGACACCTCTCGGCGTTCCGAAACCCTATGAGGCTGCGCTGCAAACGGCGCTTCAGGATGCGGCCATTGTGCCGGAAGACTTTGCCGACTCTCTGCAACAGGTCGCTCCTGTCGTAGGCGCGGATATTATCGCCTCGCAATCCAGAATCACCTCAACTCCCACCTGGATTCTGGACGGCATTCGTTTTCCCGCCTGTGATTTCACGGCCTCACAAGTGCCGCTGGCTCTCGAACTCGCCCATAAGGCCCGCGCCGACGACGCCGATGCCAAAGAGCGCATCGTCCAGATGATTACGCGCGGCCTTTTGAATGAGTCCGTTTTATGACGCCTTCTTTCCCTGACCCGTCTTGACGAACGCTTCCCTTCTCACTAATCTTATAAGTAAGATTTATCTTGTAAGTAAGATTTCAGGGAGAACTCATGGAACTTGCCAAGGTCACTTCGCGCGGTCAGATCACGCTGCCCCTCGCCATTCGCAGAAAGCTCGACGTGAAGGAAGGGGATAAGGTTGTTTTTTATGAAGAAAACGGGCGCATTGTCGTTGAAAACGCCGCAAAGCTGACAATCGCCCAGGAAAAAAAGCCCGGCGAGTAGGAACAGGCTGTCTTCATTTCGACGCGCCGCCTTTCCTCCGCCCAGCGGCAAGGAAAGGACAGTATGGCCAGACGGCGCAAGCAGACCAGTGATTCCCGTCAGTTGTCGCTGTTCGACATCATGGTCAGCCATATCGAACAGATCAGGAAAGAAAACATTCAGGATGACATAAGGGAAGAATCCGGAACACGGACACTCCGGGAGCCGACGCACGAACAGCCCCCGTCCGCTACGCCTCCGGTCAGCCCCGCCTCACACGAAGAACTTCCGAAAGAACCGGAACATCCCGGACAAACGGAACCGCTGCTTCCGCCCGATGACAGCATCCCCCCGAAAAGGCTCGGCGTGAACGGACGCGGTTTCTCTGTTTATGAAACGTCGGATGGGGGACGCATGTACAGTCCTTCCCTGGACATCGTGCGCTTCATCGACGGCGACAGGGACACGCCGGAAGAGCTGTTCCGGAAAGGAAACGAAGACTACCTGACCGTGCAGGAAGTCGCGGCCTTCAGACAACAACATTCCTCAACTCAGGAGGTTTCCCATGCTGGACAGACAGACAAACCCGCTGGACATCGCCAGAACCGTTCTCAAGCCAGAAACCATTCACGACCTCAAGGTCAGAGGGTTCACCAATTCAGCCTACTTGATTCTCGACCGCTGGGCACTGAACAGTCCCGACGAACTGAAGCGCCTGGAAGAGGAAGGGAATCTGGCCTTGCAGATACGACTGGATCAGCAGCAGGCCATAGAGAAGAGGACGCTGTGCAGCGAATCCGCCCGGCAGGCGAGCCTGCGGGGGATGTCGGACTGGGAGATTTTGGAAAGCTGCGGGGTGGAGATGAACCTGAAAATTACCGGATAAGCCCGGAAGATCAGCTTGGCGTCGGCGGCGCAAAGAAAAAATATGCGGATAACCTCGCCGCCATACGTCTGCTGAAGCAGCTTCAGGCCAACGGCGCAAAACTGGCCACCCCGGAAGAAAAAAGCACGCTGGTGCGTTTTGTCGGATGGGGTGGTCTTCCGCAGGTCTTTGACCCCCAAAACGACAAATGGGCGGCGGAATACCGGGAACTTCAAGGCGTACTCTCCCCCGATGAATACGCGGCCGCCCGGCGCTCCACACAGGACGCTCACTATACCTCGGAAACCGTCATCAGGGGCATCTATCAGGGGCTTTCCAGACTCGGCGTTGAAACGGGAAAGGAACTCCACATTCTCGAACCTTCGGCGGGTATCGGCAATTTTATCGGACTTTGCCCGGAAAGTTTCCAGGCCCGGTTCCTGGCCGTGGAACTGGAACCGACAACAGCGGCCATTGCCGCATACCTGTACCCCAAAGCCCGCCACATCAATAACGGCTTTCAGAACATCCCCCTCAACACGCCGAGTTTCGACCTTGCAGTGGGCAATCCTCCTTTCGGGAATCAGTCTCTCTACGACCCCGAATTTCCCGAACTGAAAAAATTTTCCATCCACAACTATTTTCTCGCCAAGTCCATGCGCCTGCTGCGCGAGGGCGGCATAGCCGCCTTTGTGGTCAGCCGCTACTTCATGGACGCCGTCGATTCCTCCGCCCGCGAACATATCGCGGAATATGCCGACTTCCTGGGCGCGGTGCGCCTGCCTGAAACCGCTTTCCGGCAAAATGCCCTGACGGATGTCACCACCGACATCGTTTTCTTTCAAAAGCACAACGGCGAAAACAAGCGGAGTCTGGAGTGGCTCCACACGTCCAGCATGGAAGTGGACGACCTCAAGCACGGCGGCAGGCGCTCCGCCGTGGTCAACAGCTACTTTGCTTCCCGGCCGGAACAGATCATCGGAAGGATGGCGTATTCCGGGGGCATGTTCGAGGACAGCCTGAACTGCGTGTCCGATGCGTCTCAGACAGACCTCGGCGAAGAAATAGCCAGGCGTCTGGACGCGCTGCCCGCCGTACAGTTCAGCCCCTTACCCTCTGCCGAAGTCCGTGGAGCCGAATCCGGCCTCAATCATGACTTCCTGGCTTCCGACTACTTCCAGTCCCTGAAAATGGGCGCACTCTGCGTTGAACCTCAAAGCAGAAAAATCGTCTTCAAGACTTCCGGGGAGTTCGGCGACGGAGGTTATGAACCCGTCACCGTAAAAAATGAAACCGCCCGACTGCGCCTGTCTTCCATGATTCAGCTCAGGGATACCCTGCGTGAGCTGCTCAATGAGGAAAAAGGCGAAGGAAGTGAAAGTCGTATGGCGAACCTGCGCCAGCGGCTCAACACGCAGTACGACGCCTTTGTCAAAAAATACGGGCACCTCAACTCACAAACCAACCGCAGTCTCATGCGGGAAGACCCTGAACACGCCCTGCTGGAATCCCTGGAAGCGGACTACGACAAGGGTATTTCGCCGGATGTGGCCCGCAAGACCGGCAGACAGGCCAGACCCGCTTCCGCCAGAAAAGCTGCCGTATTCCGACAGCGCGTGCTTAAACCGGCAACGCTCGCGCAACAGGCGGAAAGCCCCAAGGATGCCCTTGTCATAGCGCTTCGGGAAAGCGGCAAGGTGGACTTCGCCCGCATGGAGCAGCTTCTCGGACGCTCCACCGATGTCATTCAGCGGGACTTGCAGGAACAGGGTCTTATTTTTCTCAACCCCGCCACGGAACTCTGGGAAATCAGGGATAAGTATCTCACGGGCAATGTCCGGGCAAAACTGCGTCAGGCACGGGACGCCGCAAGCTCCGACCCTCGCTTTCTGCCCAATGTGGAAGCGCTTACGGAGGCTCTGCCGCCCGACATAGAAGCCGTGGACATCGGCGTCAAGTTCGGCTCCGCCTGGCTTCCTCCTTCCGTCATATCGGACTTCATTGAACATCTGCATGGCGGAAAAGGCTCTCAGCAGGTGGATTACCTGCCCACGCTCGGTCGATGGAGCGTCCGTGTCTATCTGTACGATGCCGCGCTGAACACCACCGTCTGGGGCATCCCGGAATACCCTGCGGAAAAAATCATTGAAGCCCTTCTGATGAACAAGCCCATCAAGGTGGAAAAGGAAACCGGCCAGCGCGACGAACAGGGCAGACCCATCACGGTTCTGGACCAGGAGCTGACCGCCGCAGCCATGCAGAAGGCCGACGAAATAAAACAGGCCTTCACGGACTGGATATGGACGGATGACGACAGAAGAGCCAGCCTGTCCAGGCTCTACAACGACCGCTTCAACACGAACGTGCCTCCCAGGTATGACGGCTCCCATCTTGAGCTGGTCGGCGCTTCTTCAGAAGTAAAACTTCGGCCTCACCAGAAGGATGCCGTCTGGCGGGCCATTCAGGAAGGCACGGCCCTGTTCGATCACGTCGTCGGCGCGGGAAAGACCATGGCCTGCATAGCGACCATCATGGAATCCAAGCGCATGGGCTTTGTTTCCAAACCGATGGTGGTCGTCCCCAACCACCTTCTCCACCAGTGGCGGGATGAGTTCTACAAGCTCTATCCCAATGCCCATATTCTGGTGGCGGACAAGACCGACTTCACCAAACAGAACCGGGAACGGCTTTTTTCCCGTATTGCGACCGGAGACTGGGATGCCGTTATCGTCGCGCACAGCTCCTTCCGTAAAATCGACATGCCTCACGACATTCAGCGGGAGATTCTGAAGGAGCAGATTGATGCGGTGCTGGAAGCCATTGAGGCCGTGAAGGAGGCGGAAGGCGGCCGGGCCACGGTCAAGCAGCTTGAAAAGCAGCGGGAAAACATGGAAGCTCGCTATGAACTTCTGCTCGCGGGCACGGGGAAAAAGGATACCTCCGTTGATTTCGCCGACCTGGGCGTGGATGCGCTCTTTGTGGACGAAAGCCACGAGTTCAAGAACCTTGCCTATCAGACCACCATGAACGTCTCAGGTCTGGGCAATATCACAGGTTCGGCCAAAGCGCTCGATCTCTTCATCAAGTGCCGCTACCTGCAACGGAAAAACGAAGGCCGGGGCGTGTACTTTCTGACCGGCACCCCCATATCGAATACCATTGCCGAAGTGTACACGCTCCAGCGCTACATGCAGTATGAGGAATTGCAGGCCAAGGGCATCGACCATTTTGACTCCTGGGCCTCCACCTTCGGCCAGGTCACAAGCGGCTGGGAACTTGACGCCACAGGGGTGAACTACAAACTCTCATTTCATGTCCAAATAGACTTATTTAAGTTTATAATATTTTATATTTCAATATGTTATCTTAAATCTGTCATCCAAAGAAGTCCCAAAAACGCTCCTTGCATCCCACTGTTTTCCGGGTATTATTCAGGGTATCCATACAAACTGGCATTTCAAGATGTTATCATATAATCATTTGAAAATGCTACAAATATTTTTATTTGTGGGTATTAGATGCCATTGGATTCATGAGGATTTACGGGCACCCCTGACACGGAAAAAATTATGCTGGATGACCACATTATTCAAGGCTTGAAAGCCGCCGACAAACCGAAAAAGTATGCGGACGGCGGCGGGCTGTTCCTGTTCATTCCGACCAGCGGCAAGAAACTCTGGCGGCTGGCGTACCGTTTTGAGCGAAAGGCCAAGCTCCTTTCCTTCGGTGAATATCCTCAGGTGTCACTCCGCGCCGCACGGCAAAGCCGGGATGAAGCCAAGGCTCTGCTCAAGGACGGCATTGACCCGGCGGAACACAGGAAGGCCGCGCGGACATCTACCTCCAATGCTACGTTCCAATCCGTGGCTATGGAATGGTACGAGCGGGAAACCCTTCACTGTAAAAACCGCTATCGCTTCTTCATGATGCGGGGGATGACGGAATATTTCTTTCCCGTCTTCGGCGGCAAGGCCATGACAGACGTTACCGCCGAGGACATTATGAGTGCCATCGAACCGTTGCGGCAATCCGGGAAATTGCGCGGAGGCCGCAGGCTGACGGATGTGTGCGGCCAGATATGCCGCTATGCCGTCGCCACCGGCAAGGCCGCGCGGGACGCCACGGAAGAACTGCCCGCGTCGTTACGTTCCAGACAGACAGGGCACAGAGCCGCCGCGCTTGACGCCGGGAAACTCGGCCAGATTATGCTGAACCTTGAGCGGCATGACGGCTATTTCCCTGTGCGGTGCGCCCTGCGACTGGTTCCCCTGCTGTTCGTCCGTTCCGGTGAATTGCGCTGTGCCGAATGGAACGAATTTGATTTCTCCCGCAGACTCTGGGTTATCCCCGCGCAACGCATGGCGACGAAATATGAGCATATTGTACCTCTCGCGCCGCAGGCAGTAAAAATTCTTAGGGAACTGAAGGAATACTCTGGTCATGGAACCCTGCTGTTCCCCGGCGTCCGTTCTCCTGAACGCCCCATCGACATATCCACCATCACCGTTTCCCTGCGCAGGCGCGGATATGACGGCGTAAAACTGTCCTTTGACGGAATCCGTTCTCTTGTCGCCAAATTGCTGCTCGTCCTTGGGTACGAACAGAACATCATCGACATGCAGTTGGCGCGCTCCGGGCGCACACGTTTTGACCCGTGGCAACATCTGCCGGAAAGAAAAATCATGATGCGGGAATGGGCCAGGTATCTTTTTCTCCTGCGGGACAAGGCGTTGCGGGATACATCCAGCCAGAGAGGTACGTCATGCTGACCGACACACAAATCAGAAATCTGAAGCCCGCTGAAAAAGCGAAAAAATACGCGGACGGCGGCGGCCTGTACCTTTATGTCGCCAAGACAGGCTCAAAACTCTGGCGCATGGCATACCGCTTCAACGACAAAGAAAAGCTGCTCAGTTTCGGGGAATATCCGATTGTCTCCCTGAAGGATGCCCGGACAAAACGGAATGAGGCAAAAAAGCTGCTTGCCGACGGCATTGATCCGGGCAAACGCAAGAAGGAGATGAAAAACGCCGCCCTCCTCGCGGAAGCCAATACCTTCGAGCATGTTGTCCGTGAATGGCATGAAACGCAGACAATCCACAATTCCCCAAAAGACAGAAAGCGGAAACTGTCCACGTTCGAACTCCATCTTTTCCCCACTTTGAAACGGAAGCCCATTTCCGAGGTCACGGCGCAAGACCTGCTGCTGATACTCAAGCCGCTTGAAAGAAAGGGAAAGGAGCTTATCGCCCACAGAATCATCCAGTATTGCGGCATGGTTTTCCGCTACGCCGTTGCCACAGGCAGAGTGACGCGCAACATTGCCGCCGATCTTCGCGGAGCCATACGTCCGCATCAGGGAAGGCACAGGGCCACCATCGTTTCCGCTGAAAAAATCGGTGTGCTTCTGAACAGGCTGGACAACTATCACGGACACTTTCAGGTCAGGTGCGCGCTGCGCCTTTTTCCTCTGCTCTTTGTCCGTTCCGCCGAACTTGTCCGCGCCGAATGGAGCGAGTTCAATCTGGACACGCGGGAATGGCACATACCGGCCGAACGCATGAAAATGCGAAAGCCGCACATCGTCCCGCTGTCATCGCAGGCTGTTGCCATTCTCAAGGAGCTTCATGCCGTCACCGGGGGTGGAACATACCTTTTTCCCTCAAGAAACAGTGTGAGGAAGCCTATCCACTACTCCACTCCCCTACAGGCATTACGCGCTATGGGGTACGGCAAGGAGGAAATGTGCATTCATGGCTTTCGGTCTATGGCCTCAACCCTGCTCAATGAACAGGGCTTTGACCCCGACTGGATAGAACGCCAACTGGCCCACAAGGAAAAGGACACTTCCCGTATCGCCTACAACCATGCCCAATATCTTCCCCACCGACACCGCATGATGCAGGCATGGGCCGACTATCTGGACAGCTTACGCAAAGAGACACAGAAGGACAGTGAAATGCGGTAGTGGTTTCTTGGCCTGCAAAAGACAAATACGTCTAATATAGCCCAGTGAAAACATTAATTTTATATGCTATTAGAGTTATGCAATTTCAACAAGTTACAGGAATACATCTTTAAACACAAAAACATGTCAAGTGGTATTTTGAATTTTTTTTGAACACAAGCGGCATCTCACAGGACAATATTGGATTTATCCTGTTGTATGCGGGAACCTCAAAATAAAAAGAGCAGGAAAAGCCATGATATACTGTGCCGAACATAACCAGACAGGAGGAACTCCATGCAAAATATATCCAGTAACGCTCTGCTTCGTCTGCCCCAGGTACTCGCGCTCATTCCCGTCAGCCGCAGCGCATGGTGGGCGGGCTGCAAAAGCGGCCGCTATCCGAAACCCGTCAAACTCGGCCCGCGTACAACGGCGTGGCGAGCGGCAGATATTGCCGCGCTTCTGGAAAAGCTCACCGCCGAACCGGAGGAAAAATGAACCTCGTTTCTTCCCCGGCTCTTCGTCCGTCACACCTGCACGGGTGCCGGAAGCGGTCATTCGGTCAAGGCCATGCCCTGTCGGGCCGCTTCGCGGGCCTTGACCGGATGACCTTGCTTTCCGGCTATGGATGCTTGCGGGCGACGGACGAGGAAGCCTCCGGCGGGGGCTCGGTCAAAGGAAGTCCGCAGTTCAAAAACACAAAGGCAACAACACAAAAAAGCGTTTTTCGCCTCCCGCAGTTTTCCCACATACCGACATGCGGCGAATACGATACATGCAAATCTGCCCCGGCGTACGCTCCGCAGAGTTTTACCGATACATGTGGCGTTGCCTTCCGCCCGGCCTTCAGATGTCCGCGCCGTCATGTGTGTTATGCCGATCTTGCCTTGCGTCGGATACTGCCTACACGGCTTGCGCATAGCGTTCAGGCATTCGCCGCATACCGTTTTCCCATGAGCCGGATACTTACCCGGCACCGTCGTCATACCCACCAGCGACACGCCGGATACAGCTCCGCTCCACGCCCGATACGCATCCGCCATATTCTTGATGCCCGCATCATGCGTCCTCGTTTTTGCGCGGATGCCTGTTCATTCGTCCGGCATTGTCTCCGAGGGCCAGCCTACGTTTCGTCTATACGCTGCGCGTATAGCCTCACGGCTGGCAAGGGGCACTGCCCCTTTGAACCCCGGAAAGGCAAAAGGCAGGAAAGGCAATGAAGCGCGTCAAGCCTGTTCGCACCGCAGCCGTGGTCGTGCGCGTGTTCCCGGAGGAACGCGACATCCTCCGCTTCAACGCGGGACTGCACGGCATGAGCATGTCGGACTACATCCGCCAGACCTGCCTTGGCATCCGTCTGCGGAAAACGCCGGAAGAGAAACGGCGGTTGCGGGAACTGGCACGCATCGGCGCGAACATCAATCAACTTGCGAGATGGGCCAACACCTATAAACGCGCGGCGGAAGCCGTGGAGGTATTGACGGCGCTGGCGGGCATCGAACAGCGCATTATCGAGTTCGCATCATGCGCCTCAACGGAAGATGAACCGGAGGCGGAACCATGCTGATGAAGGTCTTTCCGCACGGCACCGGAGAAGGCGACAAGCCCAGCCGCTATCTTATACGCCCGGATTATCCGGGGAGAGACACAGCCCCGCCCCAGGTGCTGCGCGGCGATCCAGTCATGACCCGCGCGCTTATCGACAGCATAGAGCGGCGATGGAAATTCACTTCCGGCGTTCTGTCATGGCACCCGGATGAGAAGATCAGCGAGGCACAGGAAGAGGAAGTCATGGACGCATTTGAGCGCGTGGCCTTCGCCGGATTGGAACCTGACCAGAGAAATATTTTGTGGGTACGGCATACCCATGCCGGGCATCATGAGCTGCATTTCCTCATTCCACGACTGGAGCTTTCCAGCGGCAAGGATTTCAACGCCTGTCCTCCCGGCTGGCAAAAAGACTTTGACGTGTTCCGCGACCTGTTCAACTGGCGCGAAGGCTGGGCGCGGCCCGACGATCCGGCACGGGCACGAGATGAGCTTCCGAAAAAGGCCGACCTGTTCAAGGCGCGGATGGCGAGATGGGGCAGGGAAATCAGGGAAAGCGACCGCGATCGGGCCAAAGAGGTCATTCACGCCTTTCTCAAGGAAAAAGTGACGCGGGGACTTGTCCGGAACCGGGAAGATGTTCTGAGCACCCTGAAGGAACAGGGGCTGAGCATCAACCGCGAAGGCAGGGACTATATCAGCGTCATTGCCCCGAACAGCGGCATGAAGATGCGCTTCCGGGGAGGCTTTTACGCCAGAGGCTGGACGCCCAAAGTCGCTCAGGACGAAGAATCCGAAGAAAAGAAAAAGGAAACGGCGCGGCGCATGGTCGCCCGCCTGCAACCGGCTTTTGAGCGCGTCATTGAAAAACGCGCCGCCTGCAACATCAAACGCTATCCAGCAAAATGGAAACAGCTCCCTGACGAGGAAGCCCTCCTTTTGCCCCGGATTCTGGAGGATACCCTTCATGACCGAAACAGAACGGATGCTGATGCAAAGCCTGAAACGGATGGAGGAGAACTGCAACGCCCGGCTGACGGCCCTCAGTACGAGACTGGATATACAGGAAGACAAGCAGATGCTGATGCAGACGGAACTTCGCACCTTGAAGCGATTGTTCAACGATGTCAGCGAAGTGTACAGCAGCTTGCAGACCTTGTTGACGACCTTGAAAAACGGCGCATAGAGCGGGAGCGCCAGAGCCGACCGCGTATGCGGATGCGATAGGCGGGAGTAGCACATATGGGAAAGTTCAAACGCATTCCGGTGAAAGACATCACTGCCATGCGGAAAATCCTCGATGATTTGCCGGACAAAAATCTCGGCAAGACACGGGAGGAAGCCGTCGAACTGCTCAACGCCAATATCCTGAAAGCGATAGAGAAAGGGTACACGGTGAAGGAACTGGCGGACATCATGGCCCAAGGCAATGTGGTCATTCCCGCGCCCGTCATCCGGGCAAAGGTGCTTCCCCAAAAGGCGGTTCCGCGAAAACGTGAGCCGAAGCCCCGGCCTGAAGCAGTGAAACCCGTCGCGGCTCCTCCCGCAGCGCCTCAATCGCAGGAGGAAATCCCGGACTTCTACACGCCGGACAAACCCGATTCGGAGCTTTGATCATGAACATTCAGAACAGCGTTTTCTATGTCGGCGGCAGCAAGGGCGGCGTCGGCAAGAGCCTCTTTTCCTTCGCCCTTGTGGACTATCTTCTCAACAGAAACGCAAACGTCTTGCTTGTGGATACCGATACCGACAACCCGGACATGTTCAAGGCGCATAAAGACCTTGCCCTGCCAAATCTGCTCTGCCGTCTGAACAGTCTGGACGACGCCGACGGCTGGGCGGATTTGCTGGACACTGTACAGAACTACCCGGATTATGCCGTTGTCATCAATGCCGCCGCCCGCACCAAGACCAGCACGGCCAGCTACGGCGACATCATGAAGGAAGCCCTGCGGGAGATGCGGCGGGAACTGGTTGTTTTCTGGATAATCAACCGGCACCGCGATTCCATCGAGCTTCTGCACTCCTTTCAGGAAGTGTTCACAGACGTGCCCATCCACGTTTGTCGGAACCTGTATTTCGGTGAAGCGCGGCGTTTTGATTTGTATAACACTTCCAAAGCGCGGGAAGCGGTGGAGAAGAACAGCAGGACGCTGGATTTTCCGGCTGTCGGCAACCGCGTGGCCGACTGGCTGTATTCCAGACGCATGTCCATCCGTGCAGCCCATCCTGAAATGCCCTTCGGCACACGGGCGGAACTGCAACGCTGGCGGGGAGTGTGCGCGAAAATGTTTGATTCCGTCATGGGAGAAGCGTCATGAGCATGGATACTGTGATTGATCTCGGCAAGGCGTGTGGCAGGGAATTATCCGAAGCGGAAGCGGCCCGTTTGCGGGAGGCCGGCAGCAGGTTGAATCTTCGGGAGGATGACGCGCTCTGGCCGTTGCTGGCCGCGATGGAATATCAACGCATCTACTATGAGGCTTTGCCGGAAAAAATCGCCGAAGCGTCCAGAGCCATCATGGACGGCATGGCCGCTGCCGCAGAAAAGGAAACTGCCGCCGCACAAGCCAGGCTCACCGTCAGCGTGGTACAGGAGGCCCAGAGCCTTGCTTCAAAGATTCAATACGGCAAGTTGGTGCCGATGTGGCTGCTGGCCCTGATTTGCCTGCTGGCCTATGGGAGCCTGATGCTCTGGGCGGGCTTCCGTATCGACACCGGCAGGGACATTCCTCTTGCGGCGCTCCTGCACATGCCCTCCGGCTGGCTTATCAGCGGGCTGTGTCTCGCGACGGGTGTGTTTTGTGGTACTTTGAGCGCAATGAGCTTTGCCGAAGCGGAGAAAGTGTGGCACAAAAAAGGATTGATAGCGCTCTTTTTTCTAATGTTAGGGGGAATCATATTTAATCACATGATAACATACTGAATTAACTATATGCTCCGCTTCGGCAAAGCTTAACTCCCTTCATCCGCATCACCGTACAATATCTATAAACTTTTCAACTAAGACTTGATATGGAACGCATCACCAAATCAATATCTTGATTTTCAAGTTCATGGATAATATGAAGATAAGTTTTTTGTGTTGTTGTCATGCTGGAATGCCCAAGCCTGCGTGCCACGCTGGCAATTGATACTCCAGCAAACAATAATAATGAGGCATGAGTATGTCGTAACCCATGAATAGAAATTACAGGAATTCCAGCATTTTTACAATGCCTTGCCAGTATTGCATTTGCTGTTGAGTTGTACATCTGTTCTTTTACAACAAAGATGGGATCTGCTGGCGGCATATTTTTGACAAGTTCTGAAAATTGAATAACTGTCTGCCAGTCAATCTGAATTTTTCGTACAGATGATATATTTTTTGTTGGGAGAAAACCTCCTTTTCCTTTGTAGTCCCATGTTTTGCTGATGGATAAAGTTTGATGCGCAAAATCAAAATCTTTGGGTGTGATAGCTAACGCTTCTGAAAAACGTATTCCAGTTTTTGCTACAAGAAGAATCAGCCAGTCCCAGCATATTCCCCTATGAAGATTCAAATTAGATAAAAGTTTATGCAGTTCAAATTGATTTAAGTATTTTATTTTCTTTTCACGAGGACTTTTCCCTTTTATAATTGCCTTGCGTGTTGGATCTTTTGCGATTAATCCTTCATCAACAGCATCAAGAATAGCTCCTTTTAACTGATGATGAAAATCCATAGTCGTCTGGCGCTCATGAAAAACTGCATAATCATTGAGAAGCTGTTGGTATGCTACTCGTGTAACATCACACACACGAAGCTCAGGAGCCAATTTTGTTATCCATGACTGTGTCATAAGATATTTTTTCATCGTGACATTTCTGACAGCTCCATCTTTATATACCCTTATCCAGTGCGCATAATATTGGCAAAAAAGATCTGTCGCTTTTACCTTGCTCAACATAATTCTACCTCCTAGGTCAATAAAATATGCTTACGCTGATGAAGGGTGATAAGGCGGTCGAGGTGACGGAAGAAGGTGCCGATGCGGGCTTGTTCTTTCTTTGTCCGAGGGAAGGTAATTAGTGTATCTTGCAAAGATGATTTTGATAAAGATAACACTTTGATGCCTTGCATTAATGGGACAAGCTGGCTATGGTATGAATTTGAGTTCATATAATAACCGAGAAATCCTTGTGCAAAATCAATATTTGGCCTACATGGAATTGTATGTAAGCCACTAATAATTTGTTCGTTTTGCGATATATTGAAAATTTCAGTACATTTACCTACAGCTTCATCTTCAGCGGCATCAGCAATTACTACATCTCCATTTTTCAAAATAGCATTTTTTATTTTTTCAAAGTTCATCTCCCTACTGATAAAGGGTATTTTTTTATCACAACTATCTAATATTTCATTAAATTTTATTAAAATATCACCATAGTGAAGATTTTTGACAATCCCCTTCTCAAAACTCAACTCTGCTCTCGATAGAGTATTATTGGGTAAAATTTTAAACAGATTCTTAAATTCACGCTGTTCCCAAGCGATTGCTCTAAGCCCAGAACTCCATTCGTATGGCCTTGTAGCCATATTACAATTACACTGATGAAGGGTGATAAGGCGGTCGAGGTGACGGAAGAAGGTGCCGATGCGGGCTTGTTCTTTCTTTGTCCGAGGGAAGGTAATTAGTGTATCTTGCAAAGATGATTTTGATAAAGATAACACTTTGATGCCTTGCATTAATGGGACAAGCTGGCTATGGTATGAATTTGAGTTCATATAATAACCGAGAAATCCTTGTGCAAAATCAATATTTGGCCTACATGGAATTGTATGTAAGCCACTAATAATTTGTTCGTTTTGCGATATATTGAAAATTTCAGTACATTTACCTACAGCTTCATCTTCAGCGGCATCAGCAATTACTACATCTCCATTTTTCAAAATAGCATTTTTTATTTTTTCAAAGTTCATCTCCCTACTGATAAAGGGTATTTTTTTATCACAACTATCTAATATTTCATTAAATTTTATTAAAATATCACCATAGTGAAGATTTTTGACAATCCCCTTCTCAAAACTCAACTCTGCTCTCGATAGAGTATTATTGGGTAAAATTTTAAACAGATTCTTAAATTCACGCTGTTCCCAAACATGCGAAAGGGCCGGAGCAGAAGCTCCGGCCCTTTGGATGCAAAATTAGCATTCCACTTTGGTTAATCGTAAGTTTCCGGCTTTTGAATATCAAAACCTCCGCTGATGATAAACTCTCGAAGAAGATTATCAGCTTTTACCGACACTTTGGGAGGGATAAGTCTCTTTCCTTCCAGTGATTCAAAATATAATTTGGCTTTTTGTTTGTCTATGGTGTTTTTCAATGCGTCATATCGACCGAATTCATTGATATTTTGTGTAGTCAGATGCAAGTTCATCATACTGTGCAGCATTTTTTCATCAAGGCCAAAAACGGAGGCGAGGATGTGAATGCGTGCATCATGCTTTCTGAACAGATAATCTGAAATATACTCTCGAAAGGTCTTGCCCTCTTCATACACAAAATCTTCTCGCTGCATCTCGTGAAGCAAAATATTTGCTACCTTCTGCTCTTCCTGAGAAAGATTTGCAAATGTTTTATGCAGCTCATTCCGGGCTTGCTGTTTTTCTTCTTCACTTATATTTTCTTGGCGCGATGTTTTGATATACTTTACAAAACGACTGTTCATATAATCTGAGTCAATTTTATCCGTATCAATCGTTGTAATATATCCATCAAGATCATACGGGGCATCGTCTTCATTATTACCAGCGCCTGTATCAGAATGTAACTCCTGATACCGCTTTACAAGAGTATTATATGTATATTCATCAATTATAACTTTTACACTGCATGGTCTGTTTGTTTCCCTATCTATATGCTCATGTGTCATAAAGAAACACACAAGAGATTGATAGACAGCAGCCTACTATTCCGTAAATTTTGTTTCAGGACTTTCTTTTTCAATGCCGATATGCTATAATATTTCTATTCCAAGTAAGGAGTTAAAAATATGCGGCAAGGTATTCTTAATTAACTATAATCAAATAGTGGGAACAAAGAATTGTAACCGTCCCTTGCAAGGGGCTTAGTTTTTTGTACCCTTTTTAAGAATACTTTTGCCTTATATATTTGACATATCAAAAGAGCGACCGCTGCTTGCAGTGCGTTGTATGTATGTGTATGTCTATTCGCTATATCCCCAGCGGTAAAAGTATTTTGCTGCTGGGGATTTTTATGCCCTTTGGGGGCTGAATGGAGGACAAACACATGAAAATAATCAATATCGGCATTCTTGCTCATGTAGACGCAGGAAAAACGACTTTGACAGAAAGCCTGCTCTATACCAGCGGAGCCGTTCCGGAATTAGGGAGTGTAGATAAGGGAACAACGCGGACAGACACCATGCTGTTGGAACGCCAGCGTGGGATTACCATTCAAACGGCCGTCACTTCTTTCGGCTGGAAGAATTATAAGATCAATATTGTCGATACCCCCGGCCATATGGACTTTTTGGCGGAAGTATATCGCTCACTTGCTGTTCTTGACGGAGCAATTTTAGTAGTTTCCGCAAAGGACGGCGTGCAGGCACAAACACGGGTACTGTTCCATGCGCTCCAGAAAATGAAAATCCCAACGATTATTTTTGTAAATAAGATAGACCAGGAGGGCATTGACTTACAGAGCGTTTATCAAAATATCAGAGAAAAACTTTCTGATGATGTCATGGTTATGCAAGATGTTTCGCTCACTCCGGAAGTGTCTCTGACAGACATTGAGGATATAGAAAAATGGGATTCTATTATTGCTGGAAATGATGAACTTTTGGAAAAATATATTGCGGGGGAACCTTTGAAAATACAAGATTTACAGAGGGAGAAATGCAGAAGAATGCAAAACGGTTCCCTGTTTCCTATTTATCATGGGAGTGCAAAGAACAATATCGGAACTGAAAAGCTGATTGAAGTGATTGCAGAAACATTTACTTCTGGTGCGGACAACGATCAATCCGAGCTATGCGGAAGCGTTTTTAAAATCGAGTACACAGACCAGAAAAAGCGGCTCGTTTATTTGCGGTTATACAGCGGGACACTTCATTTACGGGATACGATTCTCCTGCCCCAAAATCAAAAACTAAAAATCACAGAAATGAGGATTCCGTCAAACGGAGAGATTATACCGGCGGACACAGCCTGTTGCGGAGAAATTGTTATTTTGACCAATGACACTCTGAAGCTGAATGATACTCTCGGAAATGTAGAACTTTTGCCGCGCAAGGCATGGGAAAAAAATCCGATTCCTTTGCTTCGGACGACGGTGGAGCCGCAAAATCAGGAACAAAGAGACCTCCTGCTGAATGCCCTGACGGAAATTGCAGATACAGATCCGCTGTTGCATTACTATGTGGATACGATAACGCATGAAATCATCATTTCTTTTTTAGGAAAAGTCCAGTTAGAGGTTGTATGCTCTCTGTTAGTAGAGCGATACCATGTGAACATAAATGTGAAAGAACCTACGGTCATTTATCTGGAAAGGCCATTAAAAACAGCCAGTTACACGATTCATATTGAAGTGCCGCCGAATCCGTTTTGGGCATCCATTGGCTTAACTGTAACGCCACTTCCTGCCGGAAGTGGAACCCGGTTTAAAAGCAAAGTATCTCTCGGCTATTTAAACCAAAGTTTTCAAAATGCCGTTATGGAAGGGGTGCGTTATGGAATGGAGCAAGGCTTATACGGTTGGGAAGTGACAGATTGTGAAATTTGTTTTGACTATGGAGTTTATTACAGTCCAGTTAGTACCCCCGCAGATTTTCGTTCCCTTGCTCCTATCGTGTTAGAACAGGCATTGAAAAGAGCAGGAACACAATTATTGGAACCATACCTTTCCTTTACCCTTTTTGCACCGCAGGAATATATTTCACGGGCTTATAATGACGCACCGAAGTATTGTGCAGTGATTGAATCAACCTTGCTTAAAAATGATGAAGTTATTTTTACGGGAGAAATCCCCGCCCGCTGCATCGGCGAATATAGGAATGATTTAAATTTTTATACAAATGGGAGAAGCGTCTGCCTTACCGAATTAAAAGGGTACCAAGAAATTTCCGGGGAGCCTGTATTGCAGCCACGCCGTCCTAACAGCCGTTTAGATAAGGTTCGGCATATGTTTCAGAAAATAACGTAATATTTTGTGCGTTATCACGGATAAAAATCTTTGAATATAAGGAGAGTCTATGTTAGTTTTGTTTTCAAGTCGGTTTTGTGTAAACTTATATTGAGCAAACGGCCTTTATTTATAACCCGACTAATTTTGTATGCTAATGTCGAGCATATCTTTCTAAATTGTGATATTCGTATTCGGAAGGAGGGGCAATGTGTTAAAGAAATTGAATGACGCGATGGACTATATTGAAGCGCACCTGGAGGACGAGTTTTTACTTGAGAAGATTTCTGAGCATATAAATGTTTCAGATTATCATTTTAGAAAAATATTTTTTGCGCTTACCAATATGACGCTGAATGAGTATGTAAAAAACAGACGACTTTCAGAAGCTAACAAAGAATTGTTGCAGGGGGCGCAGGTAACAGATGTCGCTTATCAATATGGGTATCAATCCGTAGACGGATTTACACGTGCCTTTAAAAAATGGAGCGGTATCTTACCGTCACAAGTCGCAAAGTTGAAACAATGTAAATCATGCCAAAAGTTACAATTTGTTGTAACTATGAAGGGAGGAACTTTAATGGAATATAAAATTGTTGAAAAACCTGCTTTTACGTTTGCAGGTGTAAGTAAACGAGTGCCGTTACAATATGAGGGAGTAAACAACGCTATTTTGGAACTGGCACAAAGCATAACACAGGAACAGAAAGAAGAAATGCACCGGTTGCAAAACATTGAGCCATATGAAACTGTAAATGTTTCCTATGAATCAGATACGAACTTTCTTGAAGAAGCTGGTGAATTAACGCATTTAATTGGAGTTTTAACAACTAAAAATGACATTAGCAGTAATCTGGACACATTTCCTGTTAAAGCTCATACGTGGGCAGTTTTTCCAAATGAAGGAATCTTCCCGTTTACTTTGCAGGATACAATGGCAAGAATCTACTCCGAATGGTTTATGACGGCAGATTATGAACTGGCAGAGCCGTTTTCTTTCTCTTTTACAAAAATGGACGACAAAAAGCCCAACTACGCATACAGTGAAATTTGGATTCCAGTAACAAAAAAAGAATAAGCAATTACACTCAAATAGGAAAGCCAGCCGAGCCAGCGGGCAGTCAAGATAAACGGCGCATATGCGCCGCTGTTGACAGCCCCGCCCGCCTTTGCTGGTAGGCAATCAAGGGGCGACAGCAAGGGGTGCTGCCGCCCTCTGATATTATAAATGAAACCCGTCAACCATACAACGCCCTATGTGGGAGAAAGGGGGAATCATCTATGCCTTGCACAGAAGCATACAAAGAACACATCATGTACACGTTCAATGGCTTTGCAAGACCGTCATACACTATGCGGCTATCAACGCATGGCGTGACAGGAGCAGACGGCGGCAAAAAGAAATATCCCTTGAATACCTCACAGAAGAAAAGTTTTACCCTTTAGGCACAACAGACGAATATTTTGAAGCACCCCATGAAGAACACCCTATAACGATATGCGGTCAGGCAGTTATCCTCACCAATGGAAAACTTGCCGCCGTCCTGTTATCCCTGCCACAGAAAAACCGGGAAATCATTTTCCCTTATTTTTTCAAAAATGGGCTTACAATGGGTGAAAAATTCGAAAACCAAAGTATGATGAGGCAGGTATTGAAATGAAAGTTGTTTCTATATTAAATAAAAATAATGATTACCAGAGATTTGAAGTATTGAAGCATAATCGAAATAAAAGATATAAATATAATCAATTTATTGTTGAAGGCGTAAGAAGTTTAAATGAAGCGGTTAAAAATAACTGGAAGATTATTT
Source organism: Mailhella massiliensis (assembly GCF_900155525.1). Classification (NCBI taxonomy): domain Bacteria; kingdom Pseudomonadati; phylum Thermodesulfobacteriota; class Desulfovibrionia; order Desulfovibrionales; family Desulfovibrionaceae; genus Mailhella; species Mailhella massiliensis. The sequence continues at coordinate 41,198 of NZ_LT706952.1, read as the reverse complement.
CTTTTATTTATGACAAGAATAATCTGTCAGGCTGGGCAAAACATATGATAGAAACAGTAAAAACAGAAGTCAATTATACTCTTACGGCACAGTTGCTAAAGGAATTAAGTGGAAAAGAAGAAACTTCTGAATTATTGGCTATTATTGAAATGAGGGAAGACAGGTTAGAAAATGTTGCGTTATCTTCCAATCCATTTATTGTGTTATTTGACAGGCCCTCTAATAAAGGAAATTTAGGTACGATGATACGTTCATGTGATGCGTTGGGAGTAGATATGTTGATAATTACTGGACATGCGGTTGATTTGTATGAGCCTGATGTAATTGTTTCGGCGATGGGTTCTTTTTTCAATCTTCCGGTGATTCGAATCATTCACAATGAGGATTTATATAAATTCGTTGAAAGCCTTAGAATAAAATACCCTGGCTTTAAGATCATAGGCACAACAGCCCACCACGAAAAGCCTATCTATCATGAGGACTTGAAAACCCCGGTTATGTTAATGATGGGAAATGAAACCATGGGATTAAATAAGGCATTTAAGGAATATTGTGATGTTTTATGTACGATTCCTATGGCTGAAGATTCCTATGCCAGTTCTTTCAATGTCAGTTGTGCTGCATCTATAATGATGTATGAAATAGTAAGACAACGAATGAATTAGACAGCATAACCCTTTTGAGAGTGAGCCAGAGAAAAGGGAGGAGCAGGCGTTCTACCTCAAAAGTCTGCAAATAAAAAAAGAATAAGCAATTACACTCAAATGGCAAAGCCAGCCGAGCCAGTCAACAGTCAAGATGAACGGCGCATATGCGCCGCCGTTGACAGCCCCGCCCGCCTTTGCAGATAGGCAATCAAGGGGCGACAGCAAGGAGTGCTGCCGCCCCGCACTATTATTCAGAGAGGGGGAATTTCCATGACCGAAGATGAAGCCTACAAAGTGCATATCCAGTACACATTCAATGCCTTTTGCAAGATTGTCATTCGTCACGCAGCCATAGATATAATCTTAAAGCTGCGCCGGAGGTGGGAACGGGAAGTTTCTCTTGACTATCTGATGAATGAGAAGTTTGTCCAGCTTGCCGAACCGGAGCAGCTTGAAGAATATCTTTTTACCGCCTGCGGCCAGACCGCCGTTCTGTACCATGCGGAACTTGCCGCCGCCCTTGCCCTCTTGCCGGAGCAGACACAGGAAGAGATTTTCCGTTACTATTTCCTGCGCCAGCCGCAGCGAGTGATCGGCGTACATATTGGCCGGACACGCAGCACAGCGGGGCGGCATATCCAGCTTGCCTTGCAGCGGCTACGGCGGCTCATGGAGGGAAAAGACCATGAGTAAACTTCTCCCCTATGAAACAATCGTCAAAGCCCATGAGGGCGACCCGGACGCAATCGACACCGTCCTTTCCCACTATGCCGGATATATCCGCTACTTTTCCAAAGTACACGGTCAGGTTAACGCCGAGGTTGAGGAATATGTGAAGCAGCAGCTAATCTCCGCACTATTCAAGTTTCGCTTTGACCGATAAGCCCCAAAACTGAATACCAGCCGCCCACCAGCGGCCAGTGAAAGCAGTAAGTCTGAAAAAGATTTGCTGCTTTTTTTGTTGTCCATTTGGCAAAATCGCAAAGTCACCCGTAGTAGGTAGGTGAAGCCAGAAAAAGCTGCCTGCTCCGTTTGGCAAATTTCAAAACGCAGTGTTGTAGGGAGTGAAAGGAAAAATTCTCTGCCCCGTAGGTTGCCAAAATCCTGTTTCCCGGATTACTAAGGCAAAAGAAAATTTGAAAAATCCCCGGACAGCGGGTAGCTGGCGGCCTTTTGAATGTATCTTTGGCGAAAGAAAAAAAAGACCGCGCACAGCGGGCTGAAAGCCCCGCCCCGTTCGCTCTATGTACGGAAAAGCCCGGACAGGGGCAGTCTGCGGCTTACTAAGAGCAAGATTCATGCGTGTCAGGTTGTAGGTGTTTTCTTTCAACTCCTGTGCATAGTATTGAATGTGATCTTCACTCCCCACATAGCGGGCCGTGCTTTTTCCGATATTGATCAGCAGAGAGCCGGAACCGCTTGTCGGATCGTAAATTTTTATCGCACTTCTTCCCTTCAGATGATACGCCACAATTTCTGACATGAGCAGCGAGACTTCATGCGGCGTGTAGAACTCCCCCGCTTTTTTGCCCGCATTGGCCGCAAAATTGCTGATCAGATATTCATAGATGAAGCCGAGAACATCATAATCCTGTCGGCCATCCATGGGAATGTCTTTTATCAGATAAATCAGATCGCGGATGGCTTTGGTTCGCGCGCCGGAAGTTTCCCCCAGTTTGGACAGACCGGTTTCCAACGTTTTGAAAATACCCTCAAATACTTTTTTATGATGAGGATTGATGTTCCGGTTAAAAGCGGAAATGGCATCCGTTACGTCCGAAGCGGCAAAATCCATACCCTTGGCTATCCATGTGGAAAAAAGGCCGTCATAAGATATGAAGTAGCCAATATTTTGTCGAACCATCTGCACGGATTCAGTATCATCCTCATTCAGCTCAACAAGATACTCATCCGTCCAATCGTTTTTTTTCAAAAACCGCACTTCTTTATCAGAAAGGAATTTATAAAATATAAAACCAAGAATATAGTCCTTATATTCATTAGCCTCAATTTTGGAACGCATCTTATTCGCTGATTCCCAAATCTTGGCCGCAAGCTGCTGTTTGTTCATACAGTCGTTTCCTAAAATTTCAGTTCGGACAAATTCAGAAGTACAGGATTGCAACATTTGTCACAGACGGGACATCCTCATCTCATCGGATGCCCTCTGTTTGCCACTATAGTCCAAAATGTCCAAAAGATAAACAGGCCGAACAACAGGAAAACTGCTGGGTATCCAGTGGATAATATCTGAGTAGAACAGCTTATCCCATACAATCCGGGAAGACCCATTTTTATCCCCTTTTTTGTCGGGTAATTTTCAGGGTATCAAAAATATTTTTAAAAATTTTATTCTATTATTTCACATAAATATATTACAAAACAAACGTCAACTACAAGCTCAAAAGCCGCTTCGCCAAATTCCAGAACATCCCGGAACTGCTTGCCATGTACCGGACCTTTGCCGATGTCGTCACCAAAAACGATCTGGATGAACAGGCAAAGCAGGCAGGGCTGCGCCCCCTGACGCCTCCCGTCACTGATGGAAAGCCGTATAACGATGTGGCCGAACGCTCCGGGGAACAGGCGGCCTACATGGAAAAAATCATCCACCGCATGGAAAACCTTCCTCCCGACCCGCGTCGGGACAATCCGCTCAAAATCACCAACGACGCCCGCAAGGCCGGTCTGGACTATCGCCTGATAGAACCGCACGCGGATGATTTCGCAGGTTCCAAGGTCAACGCCGCCGTTGAACGCATCTATCAAATTTGGAGCACCACGGCGGCGGACAGAGGCACGCAGCTTGTCTTCTGCGATCTATCCACCCCCAAGGGCGGCAGCACTCCGACTTCCGCACCGGCCAACCGTAACGACCTGGAATTGGAAACGCTGCTGGACGTGGGCGGCACGCTTCTACCTGAACAGAAAGATGAGGAATCTCGCGGGACAACACAGGCGGAAACGGATGACAGCGGTGAAGACACCTCCGTAGCTTCCGACATGGATGCCGTCATTGCGCTGTCGTCAAAGTTTTCCGTCTATGACGACATACGAAGCAAACTTGTCGCGCGGGGGATTCCGCCGGAAGAAATCGCCTTCATCCATGAGGCCAACACCGACATCCGCAAGGCAAAACTCTTTTCCGACATGAATGCCGGCCATGTTCGTATCCTGCTCGGCTCCACCAGCAAGATGGGCGCTGGCATGAATGTCCAGAAACGTCTGGTGGCCGCACATCATCTTGATGCCCCCTGGCGGCCTTCCGACCTGGAACAGCGCAACGGGCGCATTATCCGCCAGGGCAACCTGTTCTATGAGCGCGACCCGGAACACTTCTCCGTGGGCATTTACAACTATGCCACCAAACAGACGTATGACGCCCGGATGTGGCAGACCATAGAGTACAAGGCGGCTGCCATCGAGCAGTTCCGCAAGGGCGATCTGCTCCAGCGCGTTATCGACGACGTGCAAAGCGAGGCCGCCAACGCCGCCGAAATGAAGGCCGCAGCTTCAGGCAATCCGCTGATTCTCATGCAGGTTCAGCTTGCCGCAGACCTTCGCAAGCTGGAAGCCCTGTATTCCCAGCATCAGCGGGGACAGCATCGTCTGCGCGACAGGCTGAAGTGGCTCAACGGAACCGATGAGCGTCTTGCCAAGGCGGAAAGCGCCTACGCCGCCAACATCCGGCACCGGGACAGCCACACCCATATCATCAAGGAAAAAGACAAGGAAAAAATCCGTATAGAACTCTTTGCGGGAGACAAGATGCTGACGGACAGAGACGGCGAAAAAATAAAGGATATTCTGCTCGGCTGCGTGAAGGAGATCACGCGCAATGCCGGAGCCAGGGTACTGTTCGGCTCCTATCGGGGCTTCGCCATGCACCTTGAACGCCATGCCCAGTCCTTCGGCGGCAAGGAGGGGTTCAGAATCGTTGTGACAGGTACGGATGGACAGGAGTTCAAGCCGGACAATCTCGTCTATCTCTTTGACGACAAACTCAGTCTTTCCGGTCTGTTCCAGCGCATGGACAACTTCCTGGCCAAAGGTTTCGATGAAGCCATAGAAAAATTCCGGGAAACCTGCCGTCATGAAAAGGCGGAACTGGAAACAACCAGAGAAGCGCTCGGCAGGGAGTTTCCCCAGAAGGAGGAACTGACCCTGGCGCGAGAAAATCATAGTGCCATCATCCGAGAGTTGCAGCGTATGCAGGATGACGCGAGCTATGTTTCCCACTGGACACCAAAGACTTCCGACACCGGGGCCGACACGACTCCGGCAGAAGAGACCAGGCAGGAAACTCCCGACACCCCCTTCTCCATGGCAGACGCGGCCCCGAAAGACCACCGTGTCTGTACGCTTACCTTTGGTGAGCAGGGGAACCAGACGGAATACGCCGTTACGCACAGTCCGGTCGGGTATCTTCTGAACCGTTCCCAGGTGCGTGAAACTACGAGGTGGCCCATCCATTGCCTGTACGACGACAATCTCTGGCACTCCCTTGTGAAAGGCCCGCCCGGTGTCCGCTTCAAGCAGTTTGAGAGCAGAGAAGACGCCCTGAATTTCGCCCGTCAGGATGCCGCCCTGCTCGGTTTTGCCGATGCCATGACGCATCCTGAAAAGGATCTCTCCGCAGCTTCGGCAACGGAGAGTGACTCCTATCGTCAAGCCATGGAAAAAGCCGGATTCCGGCCTTCCAGCATGGATTTTTATGGCAAACAGGAACACGAGTTGAAGGTTGAAACGGGTGACGGCGGAACATTTGAACTGAGAATATTCCAGACGAAAGAGGGGAAAGTCGGCCTGCGTGTTCAGTATGAAAAAGACCATATCATCAACGGTGCGCGAACCGTCCACGCATCTTTTGATACGCTCAAGGAAACTCTGGACTATGTCAGTTCCTATAAGAATATGGCGGAGACGCAAAACATCACCGCCACTCCTGTGCAGGAGACTTTCTCCATGCGAATGAGATAAAGCATCAACATGACAGAAGCGCCTTTTGAACTACCAATTCAAAAGGCGCTTCTTACTGCGAATGTTTTGCTCAAGCCACGGGTCCCCGTCCTGCCGGTCGGAAAAATAACCTGTACAAAAAATTTTTTCCGTTATACGGTTCTCCCAAAAGGGGATGCCCGACGGAAAACCGGACGGCATCCCCTGCCCGGCACAAGGTGGGAATATCATAGCATGGAGGAGAATGTCTTATGCCAAGAGAGAGAGAGAGAGAGAGAGAGAGAGAGAGAGAATCCAGGCTGACGCCGTTGGCGGGCAGTGCGCGAAAAGCCCTGCCGTTCCTGCTTGCTGCCGCGCTGCTGGCCGCACCCGGTGTGGCGGGGGCCACCAATTCGGGCGGGAAGTGGGATAATCTGGACGGCGATCCTTGGTATGTTGGAAACGGGGGCGGCAGTAACGGCAATATTACCATCGATGAAGCGATGACCTCGTATGCCTCCGGAGGGCTTATCTACGAGACTTCCGCAACAGATGTAACCCTGGACAAAAACGCCGTCACCGTGAAGGACGGAGCCGACGGGGATGGTGTCTATGGCGCAACCATAACCTGCGACGTACCAGGAACTGTGACCATGAAAGGCAACCAGGTGACCGTCTATGGCGGCCACTACTACTCGGTGTTTGGAGCCCACATAAACTCATTCGACTTCTACAATACTTCCAAAAATACTGTCACCATGACCAATAACCACGTGGTCATCAATGGCGGCAGACTCGCTCTTAAGGATAATACGATAGCCGGGGCAGGCGGCGCGACAGATGCCCAGTCGGATACACCATCGATGGTCACGGGGAACAGCCTGACCATCAACGACGGTACGTTTGGAAGAAAGAGTAAATTTTACGGAGCCTGGCTGACAAATTCAAGGGGCACTTCTGTCAACGACAATTCCGTGTTCATCAAGGGCGGTACCTTTAATGACCACAGTGCCTATTTCAACACTATCGCAGGCGGCAGAGCCGTCCGATCAGGTAGCGGAGGTGAAACCGATACGTTTACGGCCAGCAACAACGTGGTGGATTTGGACAACGTTACCCTGGTCAGCCCCCGTATCTATGGCGGGTACATCGGCAACCTAACCTCCACCAACTCGGGCAGCGCCACGAACAACACGGTTATCCTGCGGGAAAACCTTAAGCTGACAGACTATGGTTATCTGTACGGCGGCTACAGTGATAGTACAGGCAACCCCAACCTGGATGTACGCACGGGCAACACGCTGGAAGTGCGGACCTTCGGCCTCACCGCAACCAATGTGTATAATTTTGAGAAGTATCACTTCATTCTGCCCGGCAGCATCAAGGCCGGCAATACCGTACTGACCCTGACGGATACGGACGGCACAGACATTTCCGGCGCCAAGGTGGGCGTGGCCGTGGCCGGCGGAAGCGCGCCTCTTGCGGTGGGCGACAGCGTCACCCTGCTCAAAAACGACAACGGCCTGATAAGTGAAGGCTACACGCAGACCACCCTCACCGGCACGCAGGGTGTGTCGCTGGCATACGACTTTACGCTTACCGACACGCCCACAGAGCTCATCGCCACCGTAGGGACCATATCTGAAGAGCCCGGCGGCGGCGATGAACCCGGCGGCGGCGACGAGCCCGGCGGGGACAGCCCGGTGCACGTTCTGCCCCAGACCAAGGCCCTTGCGGAAGGCTACCTTGCCGGCTCTCTGCTTGTCCGGCAGGGCGGCGACCTCATTGCCGACCGCGGCATGGCGCACGCCCTGCGCGCCGCCCGCGGGACGGGCGAGTACACCTTTGCTCCCTTCGGCACGGTTTCCGGCGGCTGGTCCCGCTACGACACCGGCTCCCACATCGACGTAAGCAGCCTCAACCTGCTCGTCGGCCTTGCCCGGGGCGCGGATCTGGCGCCCGGCCGCTTTACTGCCGGTCGTTGTTGGGCATCATATTTAACGGATTTTGCTTCATAAATTTGATACCTCATTTTTTTGATTATTTGATGTGTCCATATTATCCAGCCCTATACGATGGGCTGTTATCAAATTGTTATCGGTGGTGATAACGGGGGGTAGCAGGGTTGTTGTTTTCTCTGGTGGTTTACAACTACATTTTACCACGAAAGGCAGGGAAATGCAATAACCATCCTTGCTGTGGCGTATCAAGGAATCTTACTGAACATATGGCGCACCTTATCCAAACGGCTGTTTGGACGACGGGGCTGGATGATTGGCTCGCCGACAGTGGCCTGATACCCTTTCAGTTCCGTCAGGCACACACTCCGCCCGTTGGTGTAAAAGGCCAAATCAGTACGGTATGCCTGTATGCAACGGGCGGGAATCTCGCCAGTAAAGACAACTTCATCCTTTTTTATCTGGGCCGTTTCGATGGTGGCACAGTATTTCGGCGCATCATGATAAGCCCTGGAAAGGTATTCCTGGGGCGCATAGAGGGTGAAGGAGAGATAAGGTTCCAGCAACTGCGTCCCAGATTTCTTCAATGCCTGTTCCAATACAATCGGGGCCAATGAGCGGAAGTCCGCCGGCGTGCTGACTGGACTGTAATAAAGCCCGTATTCAAAGCAAATCTTACAGTCCGTTACGTTCCAGCCGAACAAGCCCTGCTCCAGCCCGTAACGGATACCATCCCTGACAGCGTTTTGAAAACTCTGGTTCAAGTATCCNTCGCCTTCATGGCGCTGGGCCACGCGGCGCCGGGCTCGTTCACGGGGGTCCGCGGTGAGAAACACCTTGATCTGGGCTTCGGGGAACACCACCGTGCCGATGTCTCGACCTTCGGCGACGACATCATGGTCGTCGGCAGCGGCGCGCTGATGGGAAAGGAGCGCCTTGCGCACGCCCGGGTAGGCCGAGACCTTGGATACCGTCGCATCGACAGCCGGCGTGCGGATCTCGCGGGTGACATCCTCTCCGTCGACGGCGATGCGCTGGCCATCCTCGGGAGCGGCGGAGACCGTGATGACGATATGGCGCGCGAGATCGGTCACCGCCGGCTCGTCGTCGAGGTCGATATGGCGCGCTGCCGCCGTATACGCAACCGCGCGGTACATGGCGCCCGTGTCGAGCTTCTGGAACCCGAAGCGTCGGGCGACCTCGCGAGCGATGGTCGATTTACCGGACCCCGCAGGGCCGTCGATGGCTATGATCATGAGCGCGTTCCTTCCTTGGTTGCGCGGGCATCTTGATGATCCGGGCCGCCCTGTCGGGCGTGCTCGTTGATTGGATCCCCTATCGCTTTACTAATGTGTGATAAAGAAGTAATAGAAGTGTAAAAAATTTTGCCGTTCCTATCCGGCACTTGGCCATTGTGTCGGATAGGTCGGGCGGTTATTCCGGCAAATCAATCTTGCCGACAAAGCTGTAATAAATCTCAATGTCCTGCCTGCGGGTGCCGTTCTCGTCATAGCTGCACTCATGCACAACGTTTTTTTCAATCATTTCCCGCAAGAGGGTGGGGGTAAGTTCCTCAAAGGCAAGGTGCTTTCGGACAATCCCCATAAACTTTTCCGCGTTGACGGTGGCGGCCTGCGACTTGTCCAGTTCGGCCTGCAAAGCGGCGGCGCGGTCTTTCAGTTCCCGCTGCTCCTGCTCGTAGTCTGCCGACAATTCCATGAAACGCTCGTCGCTGATTTTGCCGTTCACATTGTCCTCATGTTCGCAGATGACGTATTTGCTTTCCTGTTGTAATATTCGTCTGTTCCTGGTTCAAAATAGTTTCTCCTCTCTGATACTGATTTTATCAATGATATTTCGCAATAGCCAGCAATGAACGCTTGCATTGCGCAAGACGTTACATTATCTTCTGAAACATATAGCGCACCTTGTCCAGGCGGCTGTTTGGACGGCGGGGCTGGATGACTGGCTTGCCGACAGCGGCCTGATACCCTTTCAGTTCTGTAAGGCATACGCTCTGCCCGTTGGTGTAAAAGGCCAGATCAGTACGGTATGCCTGTATACAGCGGGCGGGAATCTCGCCAGTAAAGACAACTTCATCCTTTTTTACCTGGACCGTTTCGATGGTGGCACAGTATTTCGGTGCATCATGATAAGCCCTGGAAAGATATTCCCGGGGCGCATAGAGGGTGAAGGAGAGATAAGGTTCCAGCAACTGCGTCCCAGATTTCTTCAATGCCTGTTCCAATACAATCGGGGCCAATGAGCGGAAGTCCGCCGGCGTGCTGACTGGACTGTAATAAAGCCCGTATTCAAAGCAAATCTTACAGTCCGTTACGTTCCAGCCGAACAAGCCCTGCTCCAGCCCGTAACGGATACCATCCCTGACAGCGTTTTGAAAACTCTGGTTCAAGTATCCCAGCGAAACCCGGCTCTCGTATTGTACGCCGGAGCCAAGCGGGAGTGGTGTAACAGACAGTCCGATAGATGCCCAAAACGGGTTGGGCGGCACCTCGATATGGATGGTGTGGCTGGCTGCTTTGAGCGGCCGCTCCATATAAATGACGGTGGGTTCCTTTACCACTGTTTCAATCTTGTATTTTTCCGACAGCAAAGCGGAAACGACCTCCAACTGCACCCGGCCCAAAAAAGAAAGAATGATCTCATGGGTGATGGAATCCACTTCGCAGCGCAAAAGCGGGTCAGTATCCGCAAGTTGCGTAAGAGCGTCCAGCAGCCGTTCTCTTTGCGCTGCCGTTTTCGGCGCAATCGTCGTCCGCAGCATGGGGAGGGGGGCCTCGCGCCACCTTTTACGAGGGAGCCGGGTTTGATCCCCTAATACATCGTTTAACCTCACGCTGTCGCTGGGAAGGATAACAATTTCGCCCGGATAAGCGGTGTCTGTCCGAACAATTTCCCCTTTGGATGGAATACGCATCTCTGTGATTTTCAGCTTTTCTCTCCCGGCCAGGGCCACCGTATCCCGCAGGCGCAGCGTTCCGCTGTATAGCCGCAGATAGACACGCCGCTGGCCGCAATCGGTGTACTCAACCTTGAAAACGCTGCCGCATAGGGTGGCGCTCCCCTGTTCCCCAATCGGTTGGAACAGTCCTGTCACCGCATCCATCAACGGTTGAATGCCAAGGCCCTTTTTGGCGCTGCCATGATAGACCGGAAACAGGGAGGCTTCTTGAACCCGCCGCTGTTCCTCCCGCGCAAGTTTTTCCTGGCTGATTGGTTCTCCTGCGATATACTTTTCCAATAATGCATCGTTATTTTCGATGACCGCATCCCATGCTTCTATGTCGGTATTTTCCTCCAGGACTATTTCCGGGGACAGCGACACCGTCTGCTTGATGATAATATCGGCGGAGAGCTTATCCCGAACAGACTGAACCACGCTCTGCAAATCAACGCCAGCCTGGTCGATCTTGTTGATAAAGATAACGGTGGGAATGTTCATTTTCCGCAGGGCATGGAACAGAATACGGGTCTGGGCCTGCACGCCATCTTTAGCNTTGAACCCGCCGCTGTTCCTCCCGCGCAAGTTTTTCCTGGCTGATTGGTTCTCCTGCGATATACTTTTCCAATAATGCATCGTTATTTTCGATGACCGCATCCCATGCTTCTATGTCGGTATTTTCCTCCAGGACTATTTCCGGGGACAGCGACACCGTCTGCTTGATGATAATATCGGCGGAGAGCTTATCCCGAACAGACTGAACCACGCTCTGCAAATCAACGCCAGCCTGGTCGATCTTGTTGATAAAGATAACGGTGGGAATGTTCATTTTCCGCAGGGCATGGAACAGAATACGGGTCTGGGCCTGCACGCCATCTTTCGCGGAGATCACCAAGATGGCCCCATCTAAAACAGCCAAAGAGCGGTACACCTCCGCCAAAAAATCCATGTGGCCGGGCGTATCCACAATGTTAACTTTACATCTGTGCCACTGGAAGGAAGTGACTGCCGCTTGAATGGTAATCCCACGCTGCCGCTCCAAAAACAAGGTGTCCGTCCTCGTTGTCCCTTTTTCGACGCTCCCTGGTTCTGAAATGGCTCCACTGGCATATAGCAGACTCTCCGTCAAGGTCGTCTTTCCAGCGTCTACATGGGCAAGAATCCCGATATTGATAATGTTCATGTCTATCCTCCATACAAGGCCCGAATGGGCGCAAAAATCCCCAGCGGCTAATACTTTTACCGCTGGGGATCATGACTTCGGACACACAGAAACATACACGACTTACATAAGCCGCGGTCCGTCACGATATTTACTAAAAAGGCAAAAGTATTCTTAAAATTGGGTACAAAAACCAAGCCCCTGCAAGGGGCAATTATTTTTGTGCCCATTATCAAATTTTATTTAAGAATACCTTGCCGCATGTTGAATAGACTCCTCAAATCAGGATGACAGCAGTATAGCATAGCACACTCTAAAATGCAAGAAGTTTTTACCCGCTGTCCCAAATAAATCAGGAGGGCATTCACCGGGACACCCTCCGATTTGGGGCCTCATGCGCAAATAATTTCTGTGTCCACGATTTCCGCCGCACACGCCCGAATATTGTTAGTCCCTCTGCAACTCATACCACAGACCGTTGCCCTCGTCAAAGATGTACTTTTCCATGAAATTACCTCCATTTTTTGTGATTATCGTGCGCCTACCCTTATTTTTGACCTTGCACCCCATTTCTGCTCCTTTTCGACCTGTTCCTGCTGGTAAGCTGCCTCCAGTATCCTGTCCGCCTGTTCCGGGCCAATGGCCCGTCTGACCCGCTCATAGTCCCTGACTTGCCCTTTCAAGCCGTCCCTCTCGGCACAAACCTCATAAATCCTGGCTGACAGGGAGCCGTTCTTACTGACCTCACGATCATAGGCGCTCAGTGGAAGTTCTAGGTTCAGAACCCGTTAACGGACGGCCATTTTCAAAAGGGCAGACATGGAGAGTGTTCCATGCCTGCCCTTTGCATCTGCCGGACGGATGCCGTTTTTCCTGTTCCTCTCCATCGCTTTTCCCAAGTCGATATCCTCTTCCTGTGAAGTCAAACAGAAACACACATTGAAAATGAAACGGGAGACGGAGGAACATTTGAACTGAGAATATTCCAGCCGGAAGAAGGCAACGCCGACCTGTTCGTTCAGTTTGAAAAAGACCATAACATCAACGACGCGCAAACCGTCCAGACATCTTTTGATACGCTCAGGGAGACTCTGGACTATGCCGCTACCTATAAGAAAATGATGGATCACGAATGAGATCTTCTGGTTGTTCTGCTGGTGCCGTTCTCTGAATCTCCGCCGAAACTTCGCACTTATTCTGACTGGATAGCAATCGTTCATAGAAAAACTATGAATCTGCCGTTCAAGCTGACGTACACTCCATCCGGCTTTTGCACATTCCTCCAGATAACATTGACGGGCTTGCCTGCTGTCCACGTGCATAAGCAGCCGGTAATGGCTCCATCTCAATTTGCCACACATTGTGTAGAAATTTGGAAAAGTCAAATAAAACAGTCGAATATTCTGCAAATTGGCGACTGTGAAGTCTTTTCCGAAATCAAGGGTCATCTTCGCAGAAAGCTCGGCTATAAGCCTCGTGCCGTACTCGGCACGGACTTCTCCTCCCTGTTTTTCCACAATGCTTTTCCAATATGCCTCAACCATGGCAAAATCGGCCGCAGCATAGACCTTATTCCGGGCTGAAAGCAGAATTTCCTTAATCTGGCTATAAAAGGAAGGATCCAGCTTAGTCACAAGAATCTCCTTCGGAAAACGTATCATTACAGTAGCGAAATCCTCTGCTGACCGCCATATCACTCCATGCGCGTATGGATTGCATACTGTTGCTGCATACCGACACGTCTCTCCACTCGTCTCCACAGCTCCCGATATTTTTCATACTTCGCCAGCGCCACATCTCCTGCCATGCCGAAAGCGTAATCCGCCGTGCGTTCGACGTATCGCTGCCAGTCTCTGCGTGCGGGCGTCTCTCGGATAGAGGGAGCGCATTGCCGGACAGCCTCCATCACCGCCTCCCGACCATGGCCGGTGGCGCGAAGTCGCAGGGCGATCATGGCATCCACGCGGGAGTAGTCTTCAATGGTCAGGTGACGGCGAATATCCTCCAGGTGAGCATGATAGGCGGTAACGGCATCGCCTGAAAGTCCGCCTCCCGGAGGCAGTACCGGCCATCGTTTTCTGCTCTCAGCGACGGCCTCATATTCCCCGGCTATCTGCCGTGCCAGCTCCAGAGCCTTGCGGCACTCACGTTTTTCGGCAACCAGAAGTTTCACCTCCGGGAAAGAACCGTCTTCCCGACGATGCTTCGGCTTTCGATTCTCAAAACCCGGCGCTCTGTGCGGGTGGATGCAACCGCACAATTTTTTATCTCCATACTCCCGATTCAGCCGTTCCGTAAGCCGGTTGCCCACGTCCCGGTCAAAACGACTCCCCAGTTTTGCGATGGTCAGAAGGCATTGAAAATTCCCGGGAGAACTCTCCAGAATGACCGCAGGACGGTATCCGTCCCTTTGCAGCCGGACCAGACTTTCCGCCGTCATGTCGTCGATAAGCACATGATGTTTTTCCTCGGATAACGGCGTGTAATATATATTCTCTCCGCGCCGCTGGAGCCTGAGCATCTCAGGCATACGCAAGACCAGTTCCTCAGGGGTAAATCCCCTGGTAACGCCGCCTTCCTTGTCGAGAATGAAGGTCTTTTTATTCCAGTTTGTCTCCATGGCGATGCAGGTCACTCGATACCTGTCCGCTCCGACGGCTGCGGCATAACGCCTGAAATTCTCCATTTCCCGCATGGATTCTCTTCCTCTGTCCGGCACCGGCGGCGGGGTGTGTCTTGTCTTTTCCCAGGCGGAACGATACCTCCAGAGTCCTGCCTGACGATGCAGTCCTTTTGCCCGCAGCCATGCCTCAAACCGGGGTTTATGCCGCCTGACCTTTTTCCCCGTGCCCCGCAGGAAACGTCGCTCTTCCCTCTGCTGTATTTTCAGACAATGACGGGCAATATTCAGTACCGGCACGCCGTATTGCGCCAGCAGGGCAAGACTCTTCCGACGCTGTTCTCTCTGCCGCTTTCGCAGGGAATCGACCGGCGTTATTGCCTCGTCGTTTCGTGCCTCTTTTTCTTCTTCCTCAAATTCCTGCTGATAGAGTTTCCATTCTTCCAGGTTTACCGAACTCACCGGCTCCGGCGGCAATGCTTCTTTCTTCTCCATATAGTTTCCTTCCGTGAACTCCCCCCATTTCCTGCAAAGTTTTTTCATGCTGAAAGCCCGGTCCACGGAAGAAGCCTTCACGGCAATATCTCCCACAAAAATGACCGCACCGGACCCTTTTTTCTCAAAACGGAGACCAACTTCTGCCAGCTTCCGGTGCATATCTTCCCATGAGTCTGCATCCCGTATGATGTCATGCCCCCGCTCCTGTGCGATACGCTGGGCAGACTTCTCTCCTGTGGCGTGTTCAACGTCCAAGGCGGCCTGTCGAGGTTTTATTTCCCTGCCGCTCTTTCTCCGGGCCAGTTCACCGTTTTCCAGCACGACATACCGGGCTTTTTCCTGCGGTTTCCATCCCTGTCCGTGTTCAATGAGCGCAAGAATCCTGTGCGCCGCATCAATATCAAATCCTTTGTGCGGCTGAACGACTTTTCCCGTTTCCTCATTCATGCGGTTCACCGCAATGTGAAGATGGTAGTTATCGGTATCATAATGCAGAGCGTACACGGTCTGATGCCCGGTCAGCCCCATGTGACCCAGAAAAATATCCACAGCCTCATCCACCTGTTCCCTCGTGGGCTGCTCCCCCTCCTGCCATGAAAAAATCCAGTGCTGCACCGGCATCTTGCTGTGAACCGACTCTTCGGCCAGAGCGATCATTTCCATCTTCTGGCCGTTATGCGTGGAAGTCAGGAAATTCCTGCTGCCCGCATGGGCGACCTTTTCCTGCGGATTCTTGTTGTGAGGAAAGCGGATGTAATCCACCAGATCCCCGATCTGCCACGTCTTCGGCTTATCGACGATTTCCCGTCTGACTTTCTTCACTATCATGGCCGGGCACTCCAAGATGCTCAATGGCGGAAACCAGAAGCTCCAACGCCCGTTCCTGCCGCTCAAGCATATCCACACCGGCACCCGACTGCCGAAGCGTTTCAAAGTTGTGCTTGAGCAGGCCCCCGATACGGCGAAGTTCCCGAATCATCATGGCGTCGGTGTGGGCTATGAGCGGGCGTCCTCCGAAAAACCTCCGGCGCAGATAGGCGGAAACGGACAGCCCCGCCATATCCGCCTGCTGCTCAAGACGCGCTTTTTCCTCTGCTGTCACTCGAAAGGTGAGCAACAGATTGGCGGCATACTTACCTTCACCATTCGTTCCTTTTTTGCCTCTCATGCCTCTTTACCTTTGGAATGCGAGAAGCGAAGCGCCGAGCATTCCGGGAGTCCAGAGGGCGTCAGCCTTCTGGCAGGATGGTAGTTGTGTATTACAACTACCATCCTGCCTCGAAGAACCCCTGTCGTGAAGTGGCCAAATTGCCCATTAATAGAATTTTCGTCTATTATAGTTGCCATCTTAAACACGGAGGTAGTTCATGACAAAAAACGCCACATTGCGACCTGAGCAAATCAAAAAAGCCCGGAAACTACTCAATGAACTTCCGGTCAGGGACAACAAAAAAACACGGGAAGAAGCTGCCGGGTTGTTGGAGAAAGATTTTCGTAAGGCTTTCAAGAAAGGATACTCACCGAAGGAACTCAGTCTAATTCTGAAAAACGCAGGTATTATTATTCCCGCATATCTGATGGAGAAATTTCTAAAAGAAAAAAATGTTACTGAACCTCAAAAAAAAGAAACCGTCCAGAATGACATGCTCACCGCACTTTCGACAGAAAAAAACTGTTTCGATTGAGCAAATTCATAGACATGTGTCAACTCCATAAACTGATTAGATTATCTGTGGAAGAACAGAGAACTTCACCAGCACTGGTGACTCCAAAAAGATCCGAAAAATTCCTTTGCTGAACTACTGACATTAAAAAAACTCAAGAACCTTTCGGAATGTTTATATATCCCCATAATATAACTGAATATGTTTTTTCGTTAAATAAAGTGGAAACAATTTTTCTCATTCTTATGCGGATTGCTCGCTAACTATGCTTGGCCTTTACTTATCTTTTTTTGATGTCGCAACTGTCATTCCGGCATATTCCGGTTTCTCCTACGACATGACAAGTTTATACAAAATATGACACTATAAAATAAATAATAAAAAAAACAGATAGTTAAAAACTATAACTCATAATATCTCTTTTTTCGAAAGATATCCTTTTGGGTAATTTGGCCACTGCACGACATGATTTCTCCATGCTAAGAGGAGGTAACCATGACTTTCTGACTTTGCAGGGAGGAGAAACCATGAAAGAGTATTTTACACCAAAACAAAAAGAAATCATTGCCTTTATCAAGCTCGGCCTTTCCATAAAAAGTCATTTCAAAAAAACTCGGAGTCAGTCGTAAGACAATTTATCGACACCTCGAAGATATAAGAAAAAAACTAAACGTAAACAAAACTATAAAAATATTATGTACAGTTCATCCTGTTCAAAATAGGTGTGAAGAAATAAAATTCACACCTCGTGGCAGAGAAGTTTTCCACCTAATTCTCAAAGGAAAAACAAGTACAGAAATTGCAACATTATTAAATATAAGCAGAAGTGGAGTTAGAAGACACCAGGAGAAAATGTTGCTTCAGAACAACTGTAATTCAATGTTGGAGCTTGTTGCAAAATACTATAGTTTCATATCTGAAATGTAAAAACAAAATTAAGGGTATTGCCGTGTATTGTGAACCTGATACAATTTTAACACTACAACAAGTAGCCCGCAGATTGCGCCTTGACCCCAGAACGGTAAAAAAGATAGCCTCTTTGTTAGGCGGCAGGCGCATTGGATACCGCTGGAGGTTTCGCTGGGGCACAGTGTTGGAGTATTTCAGCAATGCCTACGTTGAGACCGGACAAAGGAAATTGTTGGATGGCGAGAGTCATCGTGAACGGCAGGCAGATAGCCTGCAAAATGTTCCCGGCAGGGAAAAAACATGGCCCGGAATGGCGGGCCGCAAAAGAATGGGAGGAAGAGCAAAAAAAGCTCGCACGGGAAGGGATGACGATCCCCACGGCATTAGAACTGCTTATGGCGTGGGGAGATAGTTACCTTACCCATGTTCAGCGAACCATGAGCCGACAGACCTATGTGGAAAAGAAGCTGGTGACGAAGGACTTTTTCGTCTACTGCGGCAAAAAGGGCATCCTTGACATCGCGGAAATCACTTCGGCAAGAGCCTATGAGTTTCTTTCCAGAATCAAGGATGAGCGCGGGGCGAACGTCGCCAACAAGTACCGCAAGAATCTGCTGGCTGCATGGAACTGGGGTTCCGACTTCTTTGAGGGATTCCCACAGGTGGCACCACCATTTCTGAAGGTGAAGCCATTTCCCGTAAAGCACGGCGAGCGCTATGTTCCACCGGAAAGTGATGTCATCAAGGTGTTTCAGCAGGCGGAAGGGCAGGACCTGGTCATGCTGCTGACCCTGTACTTCACGGGAGGACGCAGAAGCGAAATCTTCCGACTGACGTGGAGTGATGTGGACCTTCAGAAGGAAAAAATCAGGCTGACCGACAACAAGTCGGGTAATGGAATGGAACGAGTGCGCTGGCTCCGAATGCACCCGGAACTGGTCAAGGCGCTCAAGTGGTGGCGGGATGCCCGCCCCTGCAAGGTGGACAATGTGTTCATGCAGCTTCAGAACGACACGTTTCTGGGGCAGCCGTTCACCCAGCGCATTCACTTCATGGAGCGTCTCTGTCGGAAGGCCCATGTGAAGCCCTTCGGTTTTCA
>NZ_LT706952.1:0-22204 GCF_900155525.1 Mailhella massiliensis | reverse complement strand
GAACCGCCGTTGACGGCGTGAAAGGCCGCTGTCCTGGGCCGGCTAGACGATGGGGACACGGTGTTGCCGTGGCTGGGCTACAAGGACTCGAACCTTGATTATCGGAGCCAGAATCCGACGTCCTGCCAATTGAACGATAGCCCATCGGTGAAAAAGAGAAGTACCAGAATCGACGAAGATGTCAACGGTTGCAGCACCTAAAAAACATACTTTTTCGACGATGCGGGCAGCTTTTTCCGATTTACGGGATAAAAAAGGCCATTTCCTCCGTCATTTCCCGTATTCCGGCCGCCCGCAGACCGCCTTTTTTCTGTCTGCGGCACGTTTCTGCGCGGCACGGGGCGGCACGGCTTTCCGCGCAAGGCTGCGGCGGACGCTCTTTCCGCCTTTTCCCGCAGGACTCAGGCGCGGGAAGCGTGAACGTTCACTTCCATCCCTTCCATGAGGGAGCGCGTGATCATGCAGCCCTTCACGATGCTGAGGCAGTGTTCCAGCGTTTCACGGTCGGCATCGTCCACATCCACCTGCACGTCGATATCAATACGCGTGACAAAGGAAACGCCGTCGCGCTGCACCTTTTCCGCGCGGCCCGTCCCCTTGATGCTGCGGTACTGCACGTCGCGGGCCAGAAGCGCGGCGTTCAGGGTTCCGCAGAAGCAGTCCAGCGCGGCGGAAACCAGAAGCGCGCGGGCCGTCCCCTGTCGCCTGTCCGGCGATACGGTGGAAAAATCACCGTGAATGTCGCCCAGAAGAGGATGGCCCGTATGCACGGTAAAGCCTTTGGGAGTATGCTCGAAGGTAACGACGTCGCTCATGGAAAAGCTCCTTGCGGTAAGAAGTGATAACGGAGGAACATCCCGGTTCCGGGCGCTTTCCCGCCGACCGCTCCCGGGAGTTTTCCCCCGGATGCAGAAGCCGTGCAGAAAGACACCGACGAGAAGACCGGGCAGACGACACGCGCGAACTCATGTTTTCACGGTGACTCCCCGGCACGGAGCGGGACACTTCCGCCTGGATGCGCGCCTCAGCGGGGGCAGAACTCGCGCAAAAGGGCGAGAAATTCGCGGCGGGAAATTTCCTGCGCGCCGAGGCGCAGCATGTGCGGCGTGGTCTGCTGGCAGTCCACCACGCCCACGCCCCGTTCCCGAAGCAGAGAAACAAGGTGCACTACGGCCGCCTTGGAGGCATCCGGCCGCAGGTGAAACATGGATTCCCCGAAAAAGGCCCTGCCCCGCAGAATGCCGTACAGGCCCCCGGCCAGCTCCCCGTCCTGCCATACCTCCACGGAATGGGCGTGACCGAGAAGGTGCAGGCGCTCGTATGCCTCCACCATGGCGGGCACAAGCCAGGTGCCCTCCTGCCCGGGGCGCGGTATGGAGGCGCAGGCACGTATGACGCGGGAAAACGCGGTATCCACGCTGAAGGTGAAACGGCCGCCGTTGAGCACGCGGCGCAGACTTGCACTCACATGCAGCCTTTCGGGAAAAAGCACGCAGCGGGGGTCCGGCGACCACCAGAGTATGGGAGAATCCTCCTCATACCAGGGAAAGATGCCGCAGGAATAGGCATAGAGCAGCCGCTGGGGAGAAAGATCGCCCCCGGCCATGAGCAGCCCCCCCTTCAGAGCCCTTTCCACGGGGGGGAACCATAACGGCCCGCCTTCGGGCATCCACGAAAGATGGGCCGCCATGGGAAAACTACCCGTTCACCGTAAGGGTCAGGTGCTCGTCTTCGGGGCTTTTCGCCTCCACACGCACCGTGCCGCCCTTTTCCAGTCCGCCGAAGAGCAGAAGCTCCGCCAGCCTGTCTTCCAGCTCCGAACGTATCACGCGCTGGAGCGGCCGCGCGCCCATGCGCGGATCGAAGCCCCTGCGCGCCAGCCAGTCGCGCGCGGAATCCTCCAGCTCAAGGGTGACGCGCCGCACGGCAAGGCCCGGAGCAAGCGCCGCCACCGTTTTGTTCACGATGCGGGCCATCAGCTCGAAGCTCAGGCTCTGGAAGGGGACGATGGCATCGAGCCTGTTGCGGAATTCGGGACTGAAGGTCTGCTCCACGGCTCCGGCGCTGCGGTCCGATGCGCGGCTCGTGGACCAGAAGCCCACGGGCGACTGTTCCATTTCCCTTGCGCCCGCGTTGGTGGTCATGATGATAACCACGTTGCGGAAATCCGCCTTGCGGCCCGTATTGTCCGTAAGGGTGGCATAGTCCATGACCTGCAGAAGCACGTTGTAGATGTCGGGATGGGCCTTTTCCACCTCGTCGAGCAGCAGCACGGCATGGGGCGTTTTGCGTATGGCCTCGGTGAGCAGGCCGCCCTGCTCGAAGCCCACATAGCCGGGAGGCGAACCGATGAGACGCGCCACGGCATGTTTTTCCATGTATTCGCTCATGTCGAAGCGTACGAAGGAAACGTCCAGCAGCTCGGCAAGCGCCCTGGCCAGTTCCGTCTTGCCCACGCCCGTAGGCCCGTGGAAGAGGAAGGAGGCCGCCGGGCGGTTTTCCCGGCTCAGGCCCGCGCGGGAACGCAGTATGGCCCGGACTATGGCGTCCACGGCCTGATCCTGCCCGAAAACACGGCTGCACAGGTCTTCCCGCAGGGTCTGAAGCCTTTCCTTCTCGCCGCGGCTCACGCTGCGGGCGGGAATGCCCGCCATACGGGCCACCACGCGCTCGATATCCTGCACGGAAACCACCGCGCCACGGCGGAAGCCGGGTTTCAGCCCCGCGGCCGCGCCCGCCTCGTCCATGACGTCGATGGCCTTGTCGGGCAGAAGCCTGTCCTGTATATGCCGGGCGGAAAGCTCCACGGCGGCCTGTATGGCCCCTTTGGAATACTTCACCCCGTGAAATTTCTCATAGCTTGCCTGAAGCCCGCGCAGAATGTCGAGGCAGTCCGCCTCGGAAGGTTCGCGCACGTCCACGCACTGGAAACGGCGGCTCAGGGCGCGGTCCTTTTCAAAATGATTGCGGTATTCCTCGTGGGTGGTGGAACCTATGCAGCGCAGCTCCCCGGCGGCGAGAACGGGCTTGAGCAGGTTGGAGGCGTCCATGGAGCCCCCGCTCGTTGCGCCTGCGCCCACGATGGTGTGGATTTCGTCGATGAAGAGAATGGTCCCGGGCTTCTGACGAAGCTCGTTCACCACTTTCTTGATGCGGGCCTCGAAATCGCCGCGGTACTTGGACCCCGCAAGCAGGGAGCCCAGATCCAGCGCATACATGGATATGGAGCGGAAGGCGCGCGGCACGTCGCCCTGCGCGATGCGGTAGGCCAGGCCTTCGGCAATGGCCGTCTTGCCCGTGCCCGGTTCGCCCACAAGAAGAGGATTGTTCTTGCGGCGGCGGGAAAGAATTTCCAGAAGCCGCGCCACTTCCGCAGCGCGCCCCACCAGAGGATCGATGCGGCCCTGTTTGGCCTTTTCCACCAGATCCACGGCATAGCGTTCCAGCGCGGAAGCCTGGGGAGCCTCCTCCTGCCGTTCGGCCGTTTCCTGCGTGCGCCTGCGCGCGGCCTGCCGCAGAATTTCCGGCAGCTCATGGGAAACGAATTCCAGAACGCGCAGCCTGTCCACCCCCTGCTTGCGCAGGTAGAACACCGCCCAGCTGTCCTCCTCCTCGAACATGGCGGCAAGCACGTCGCCCACGTCCGCGTCGCTGCGGCCGGAAGACTGCACATGGGCGACCGCCCTTTCCAGCACTCTTTCCAGCGCTTCCGTCTGCAGAACCTCGCTCTCCGAGGAAGGCTCCGGCCCCGTGGAGGGGAGATAGCGCGAAAGATACTCTTCCAGCTGATGCCTGAGAGCCGGAATATCGGCCCCGCAGCCCTTGAGAATGACGCGGCCGAGCTGCTCGCGCGTCATGGCAAGCAGCAGATGTTCCACCGTCAGACATTCGTGACGACGCGACCGCATTTCCATCACGGCCAGCGCCAGTGCCTGCATCAGAGAACGTGCCATCATCGCGGAATACCCCTTTTTTCTGGAAACATTCCCCTATTGTACCTGCCCGCAACACAGAATGCAAGCTGCCCGGCCGAAGAGCCGGAAGATCCGCCGTAAAGGAAAACCCCGGCTCCGCAGGGCGGGACCGGGGTCGTGAGGGAGATGCTCCCTTATTCCCTTTCCATGGTACAGCGCAGGGGAAAGCCCGCAGCCTTGGCGCGGGCGGCCACCTGGCCGACGCGGAACTCCGCGATTTCCCTGGGGTACACGCCGCATACGCCCATGCCCTTCTCGTGCACGGACATCATGATGGCCACGGCTTCCTGCTGGTTCTTGTGGAACACGTCCTGCAGAATGCCCACCACGAAATCCATGGTGGTGTAGTCGTCGTTATGCAGAAGAACGCGGTACATGGCCGGTTCCTTCAGCTCTTCCTCCAGCGTGACGCCCGATTCCTCGCCGGGCGCGCTCTCGTGCTGCTGACTCATGCCTGTTCCCCTTTCTGCGCGGGCGCAGCGAAATGTTCTTTCCGCGCGTTCCCCGAAAAACGGAAAACGCCCGGCCGGGCCGCACGGCGGCCCTCTTCTCCTATTCCACCTCGGCCTTCAGGGCATCGGCCTGGGCCTGGGCGGCGAGCGCTTCCACCATATCCTCGATTTCCCCTTCCATGAAGCGGTCGAGGGAATACATGGTGAGGTTGATGCGGTGGTCGGTCACGCGGCCCTGGGGAAAGTTGTAGGTGCGGATACGTTCAGAACGGTCGCCGGAACCCACCTGGGAACGGCGTTCCGCAGCCTCGGAAGCGTGCTGCTTTTCCTGTTCCGCCTGAAGAATGCGCGAGGCGAGCACCTTCATGGCGCGGGCCTTGTTCTTGTGCTGGGAGCGCTCGTCTTCGCAGGTGACCACGATGCCCGTGGGAATATGCGTGATGCGCACGGCCGATTCCGTTTTGTTGACGTGCTGGCCGCCCGCGCCGGAAGCGCGGTACACGTCGATGCGCAGATCTTCGGGGCGGAGGTTCACATCCACTTCCTCGGCTTCGGGCATGACGGCCACGGTGGCGGCGGAAGTATGGATGCGGCCC
Source organism: Mailhella massiliensis (assembly GCF_900155525.1). NCBI lineage: Bacteria > Pseudomonadati > Thermodesulfobacteriota > Desulfovibrionia > Desulfovibrionales > Desulfovibrionaceae > Mailhella > Mailhella massiliensis. The sequence goes on along the minus strand of NZ_LT706952.1, from coordinate 17,182 downwards.
TGCGATTCCGTGGCGGGCACGCGCTGCACGCGGTGCGTGCCGGATTCATAGCGGAGACGGCTGTACACGCGCTTGCCTGAAACAAGGGCGATGACTTCCTTGTAACCGCCCGCGTCGGTGGGCATTTCGGAAATGATTTCCACCTTCCAGTGCTGGAGTTCGGCGTAGCGGCAGTACATGTGGAAAAGATCGGCCGCGAAGAGCGCCGCTTCGTCGCCGCCGGTACCGGCGCGCACTTCAAGCACGGTGTTCTTTTCATCCAGGGGGTCCGGGGGAAGCAGCATGAGGCGCAGCTTGTGCTCGCGGTCGGGCAGTTCCTTCTCGATGCGGCGGATTTCCTCCTGCGCCATGTCGCGGATGTCGTGATCCTCGTCGCTCAGAAGTTCCTTGTTCTCCTCAAGCTGTTTCTGGAGATCGCGGTATTCCCGGAAGGCAAGGACAACGGGTTCCACGTCGGCACGGGCCTTGGCCGTCTTGCGGTACTGTTCCGGGTCGGACAGCACGGCGGGGTCGGCAAGAGCCTGTTCCAGCTCTTCATAGCGTTTTTCCAGATTTTCCAGTTTCGCAAACATAGTCACTCCATCACGGTAGGGTCGGGGGATTCAAAGCGGTCGGCAAAGGGGCTTTCGGGCCCGAGCGCCTCCCTGAGCGCGGCGACGGCCACCTCAAGCTGTCCGTCGTCGGGTTCCCGCGTGGTGAGCAGCTGGAGAAAAAAGCCCGGAGCTCGCAGCAGGCGGGCCCGGAAACCGTCTTCCAGCGCGGCCGCGTAGCGGATGATCTCGTAGGCGAGAGCGCTCACCGGCACAATAAGCAGGATTTTAAAAAGAACGATGCCCGCATGGCGCAGCACTGCGGAGGAAGGTTCCCACATCATGAGCAGCAGCGGAACAAGCACCGCGTGCAGCACGATGGCCACGGAAAGAACGAAAAGCAGAAAGGTGGTGCCGCAGCGGGGGTGCAGCCGGCTGCCCTGCCGCGCCGTTTCCACCGTGACCATGCCGCCCTTTTCAAAGGCGTGAATGGTCTTGTGTTCCGCGCCGTGATACTGAAACACGCGCCGTATCTCGGGCATGAAGGATATGGCCACAATGTAGCCCGTGAAAATAAGAAACTTGAACAGGCCGTCCCACACATGGAAGGAAAAGCCCTTCATGTCGCCGGAAAGGCCCAGATATTCCATGAAAAGCGCCATGAGATGCGGCGCGGCCACGAAAAGCAGCACGGCCGCCCCGAACGCCATGAGCAGGGTGAGGGCCACCTGCCCCTTCGTCATGGGACCGGAATCGCCGTCATCGGCAAGATCGGCGGAACGGTTCAACGCGCGGATGCCGTTGGCAAGGCTTTCCACCAGTATGGGAAAGCCGCGCAGAAAACGTATGGAACGAAGCCCCTTCGGTCCCACGCTTCTCCAGCGGCGGCTCTCCACGGAAATATTCCCGGAAGGACGGCGCACCGCAAGCGCGTAGGAAGCGCCGTTACGCATGAGCACGCCTTCCATGACGGCCTGCCCGCCCACCAGAGGCAGGGCGCAGCTCTGTGCGGAAAGCGTAAGGAGACGGAAAAATGAAAACCTGTGCTTCATGCCTTTTCCTGAACTGTGCCGGAGCGCCGCGGACATGGCGCAAAAAGCTGCGGAGCGGAAACGCCCGCAAGGCCGCCCGAGGGCTGCACGACGGCCGGGCCGCAGGAACATGCCGGAGCGCCGCGCCGTCCAAACTCAAAAACCTCCCCAGGAAAGCCTGGGGAGGTTCCACTCGTTCCCGGCTTAACACACGCCGGAACCAGCGTTACTTCGCGAATTTGGCGTACTTCTTGCGGAAGCGGTCGATACGGCCGGCGGTGTCGACGAAGCGCTGCTTACCGGTGAAGAACGGATGGCAGGCGGAGCAGATTTCGACATGGACGGTTTCGCCCTTGGTGGAAAGAACTTCCACGACGTTGCCGCAGGCGCAGACAAGCTTGGCCTTGTACACTTTGGGATGGATGCCTTCTTTCATGGTACACTCCTCAGATGATTTGCGGACCCACGGGTACGCCCATACCCACCTTGGTAGGCGGACAGTCGCCTAGTCGCCCGATTTACCGCAGCGTTGAGATTCAAGTCGGAGAACCCTACTTCTTTTTTCGACGTTAGTCCAGTGTTTTCCTCCGCATAAGATTGCCGGAGCGACCCGGGGGCTTTTTTCCGACAAAAAACAGGTCCGAAACCATGCCCCTCCCTCCCCAGGCCTGAAGAAGAACCTGTGCCGCAACAAGAACGCCCCCTGCGGAAGGAAAAGAAAACGAAGAGCAGGGACGTCTTCCTTTCCTTTCCCCAAAGATGAAGCACCTGCCGGAGTCTTTTCCCCTCTTCTATGCCGTTTTCCCCTCTGCAGAGCGCCAGGCACGCTTCCCGCGGATTCCGTCTTTCCGTCCTCCCCGGAATCCGCAGAAAAAAGCGCTCTTCCCGCAAGCACAGGGAGAAAACACGCATCCTGCGCGCGGATGGGAAAGCTTCCTGCGCCGGGGGCAGAAACACGCCGCTTTCTCCCGCAGCCCCCCGCGTGCGGAGCCTCCTGCCGCGCGCGTTTCCGCCCGTTCCGGCAGGCGTCGAAAACACGGCCCCTTGGCGTGACGGGGCGGAAAGTACGAAAAAAGGAAGGATCAAGGAAGGGGAGTAGACGCGCAACACTTCCGTACGGCAGTCGCCTTTCCCGGGCGGGCCCCGGCTGCCGGGCCGGAACAAGAGGCGCTTCCCTCCGACGGGAAACTTCCGCCAGCAGCAAAAAAGCCGCTTCTGCCGTCATGGCGCGCCCTTTTCCCCAAAAAAAGCCGTCCGGCCCCGCCCGCCGCCCTTCTTCACGGCAGAGCGTTCCGGCTTTCTTTTTAACTCCCCTCCTTACTGGACGGGAAGGCGGGTAAAGGCTATACCATGCCCATGCGTTACTATCCCCTGTTTCTCGACCTTGCCGACGCCCGCTGCCTCGTGGTGGGAGCCGGCCCCGTGGGGCGGCGTAAAATCGCCTCCCTTCTGGAATGCCGCCCTCTGAGTCTGCTGGTTCTCGACCCGAACCTCGACGACAAGGCGCTGGACAAGGCCGTGGCTCACCTGCCTCACGATTCCCTCATCCGGGAACGGCGCGCCTTCCGTGCGGAAGACGTGGAGCACAAGCATCTGGTGTTTGCGGCCACGCCCTCGGCAGCCGTCAACTCCGCCGTGGCCGCGCTGTGCCGGGCCGCGGGAGTGCTCTGCAACGTGGCCGGGCCGCGGGAAGACGGTGCGGGCGGCAACTTTCTCGTGCCCGCCCATGTGGAGAACGGCCCCCTCACGCTGGCGCTTTCCACAAGCGGGTGCAGCCCCGCGCTGGCCCGCGCCCTGAAGGAAGACCTTGAACAGTGGATACAGGGAGGCTATGCTCCGCTCGCACTGCTTTTAAAGGCTCTGCGCCCGAAGCTGCTCGCTCTCGGACTCGGCAGCGATGCGGATGCGGAAATTTTCCGCGCCCTCTGCGCAAAGCCCCTGCGTGAAAAGCTCATGGAGGCGCTGCTCAGAAAGGACGCGCCCCTGGCCGACGCGCTGATGGCCCCCCACCTTCCGGCTTCTCTTTCCTTTTCCGCCAAGGAGATATTCCATGGACTGGACTGATATTCCCTCCCACCTCAGCCTCGCCCTCTACGCGCTGGCCACCGTGGCCGCCCTCGCCGGGGTGCTCGGCCGCTCTTTAAGGGTAAAGAAACTTTCCTGCCTGCTCTGCACCGCAGGCTTTGCCGCCCACACGCTCTGGCTCGCGGCAGCCCTTGCCACGGGAGCCTTCAGCGCCGTGTCGCGCGGGTTCTACCTTCTGCCGCTTTCGTGGTTTCTGGTGCTTGCCGGGCTCTTCATGGCCCGACGCCAGCACATGGACATAGCCCTGCATTTCGCCGCGCCGTGGGCCTTCTTCCTCTGCGCCTGCGCGCTGGGCTTTTCCTCCACGCCGGGCGCCATGACCATGGCCGGACCGCTTTTCGTGCTGCACCTGGCCGCCATTTTCGTGGGCGTGGGCGTCATGGCCGTGGCCGCGGGCGCCGGCGCGCTCTTCCTGTGGCAGGAAGGAACCATCAAGAAAAAAATGCCGCTGGGAGGCTTCCGCAAGGATCTGCCCGCTCTGGGCGCGCTCGACAAGGTGAACGCCATGGCCACGCTCATCGGCTTCCCCTGCTACAGTCTGGGCGTTTTGTGCGGCTTCCTCTGGGCCCGCATCAGCTGGGGCACTTTCGTGAGCGGCGATCTCAAGGAATGGGTCTCGCTCATCATCCTCGCGGTGTACGCCCTGCTCTTCCATCAGCGCCAGGCTCTCGGCTGGCGCGGACGCAAGCCCGCCATACTGGCGCTCGTCATCTTTGCCGCCTCGCTGTTCTCCATGTTCGTGGTGAACACCGTCTTTCCCACGCAGCACGGCTTCTAGCGCCCCAACCGCCTTTTCACCAGGAACATCATGAACAGCACCATTCACCTCATAGGCATCAATCACCGCACGGCCGCCGTGGAGGTGCGCGAAAAATTCGCGCTCACCAATTTCTGCTCTCCCGAAACCTGGGCCATTCCCACCGGCGGCGACATCGGCGAATCGCTCATTCTCTCCACCTGCAACCGTGTGGAAGTGCTTGTGGTGGGCGACGGCGACAAGCCCCGCCTCCGCGCCCTGGAATACTGGGCAAAAGCGCGCGGCAAAAGCGTGGAGGAGCTTGAACCCTACCTCTACCAGTACAGGAACGACGAAGCCATACGCCACCTCTTCAACGTGGCCTCCAGCCTGGATTCGCTGGTGCTCGGCGAGCCGCAGATTCTCGGCCAGCTGAAAGCCGCCTACCGCAAGGCCACGCAGAGCCACAGCGCGGGCACCATCATCAACCGGCTGCTGCACAAGGCCTTTTCCGTGGCCAAAAGAGTGCGCTCGGAAACGGGCGTGGCCTCCAGCGCCGTGTCCATCAGCTACGCCGCCGTGGAGCTGGCCAAGCAGATCTTCGACGACATGATCAGCCACAACGCCCTCATCATCGGCGCGGGGGAAATGGCGGAACTTGCCGCCCTGCACCTCAGGCAGGCAGGAGTGAGGCGCATCCGCGTGGCCAACCGCACCTTCGCCCGGGCCGAGGAACTGGCCCAGCGCCTGGGCGGCGAGGCCGTGCCCTTCGACCAGCTCTTCACCCATCTGGTGGACACCGACATCGTCATCAGCTCCACCGGCGCGCCCGACGCCATCATTCACGAAGAAGACATGCGCGACGTGCTGAAAAAGCGCAAGCACCGCCCCATGTTCCTCATCGACATCGCCATGCCGCGCGACATCGCGCCTTCCGTGAACACGCTGGACAATATCTATCTCTACGATATCGACGATCTCAAGGAAGTGGTGGAGGAACACATTGCCGAGCGGCGCAAGGAAGCCGTGCGCGCCCGCGCCATTGTGGACGAGGAAACCCTCGCCTTCCATCAGTGGATGGAGTCGCTCACCCTCCAGCCCACCATCGTGGCGCTGGTGGAACGGGGCGAGAACATCATGAGGGAGGAACTTGCCAAAACCCTGCACCGCCTGGGTCCCGTGGACGACAACACGAGGGAGGCGCTGGAAATCATGGCCAGTTCGCTGGTACGGCGCTTCAACCACGAGCCCATATCCTTCATGAAGGACCGCTTCCACGAGGCGGCCAACCCGGAATACACCATGCAGGCCGTGGACACGGTACGCCGCGTGTTCAACCTGAAGTAATACGCCGCTCCGCCGGAGACGGAAAAAGCCCGCACATCTTCATGTGCGGGCTTTTCTTGTTCCTGGGCGGGCCTTTCGGAGCCGTGCCCTCATGCGTCCGGCACTCCGGGACTTTTCCGGCGCATCCGGTTCAGGCGGACTGCTTCAGGCCCATGAATCCCGCGGCATTGTTGTAGAACACGTCTTCCAGCGCGCTGTCGGGCAGGCCGCAGGAGAGAGTGCGCTGTATTTCCACCGTGGGATGATGGAAGGGGGAATCAATGCCGAACATCACCCTGTCGGCCCCCACGGTTTCATAGGCGTTTTTAATCTGGCAGCCCATGGGCATACCCGATACTTCAAGAAAGAGGTTGTCGTACTTCTTCGCCATGTTGATGCTGCCCTCGATATACACGCCGTGGCCGTGCCCCATGTGTATCATCACCGTGGGCACATCGGGATGGCGTTCGGCAAGCAGACCTATCTGCCAGGGCAGGGAAAAAGGCGGATGCCCGCAGTGGATGAACACGGGCACACGGTACGCCCGGGCAATGTCCATGATGGGGTCGACCATGGGGGAATCGGCGGTGAAGGCATCGAAAAGAGGCTGCATCTTCACGCCGGCAAAATGCTCGTCGCGCAGATAATGTTCGAGCATGTCGTACGCCGCCTGTCCCAGGTTCGCATTGACCCAGCAGAGGGGCAGGATGCGTTCGGGCATGGCGTGCCATGCCGCGTTCACTTCCTCGTTGAGGTGCGCGCCCGCCGGGCAGAGTATGGTTTTTTCTATGTTGTACTCGTCCATCTGCCGGGCGAGAAGCTCCGTATTGAAATCCACGTTGAAGGGGCTTCCGAAGGAACCGATATGGGAATGGGCGTCGATTTTTCTGAACGACGCGAAATCATGCCGGGAATCTTCCATGGCCATGCTCCTTTCGGCCCGAAAAACGGGCGCATTGCGAAACGAAAAAAAGACCGGCCGCTCCGGTCCCACAAGCGGGAAACTATTCCCTCTTTTTTCAAAAAAGCAAGCTTTTTCCGTGTGTTGAATTCAGATAAAACGTGAAGGAGAACGCTTTTTTACGCCGAACAGGCATCGCTTTTGTCCTAAGGGAGCCGCTCCCCCATGCGCTGCCTGCCAGCTCCTCCGCCTGCGAAAAAAAGCCCTCTGCGGAGAAGTTCCGGCATGTGATGCCCGCCGCGGCCGCAAAAAACGCTGAGAAACACTTCCCCTTCCTTCCGGGGCAGCGATGCGCGCAAAACAGCTCTCTTCCGCAGAGCGGTTCTCCCCCGCCCGGCGCGCCCTTCCTCCCCGGCAAAAAAAAACGGGGCGGCCCTTCCCCTGCCCTGTCCGGCAGGGAAAGAGTCGTCCCGCCGAGGGCATCGCGGGGAAACGCTACCTGTCCGACGTTCCGAGGGCGGCATCGAGAAGCGGCCGGAAGAGAGCCATATCCTCTTCATGCCAGGAAAGCGGCGGCCGGGCCTCGGCATCGAGGTAATCCACATAGGGGTGGGCCGCGGTGGTGGACTCAAACTCGCGCCGCACTTCCGCCAGAAGTTCGGGCCGGGTGATGAGGTCGAGCGCGGTAAGAGCGGCCACACGGGCGGCCGTGACAAGCCCCTTGTGCATGATGGAGCTCTTCTGACAGGCAGTGACGGCCCAGGTGTGGGCCTTGGCTCCGGGCACCCAGGTGGGGAACTGGAGCGAGGCCGTGGGGGCCTTGAGGGTGACGTCGCCCACATCGCTGGAATCGCCCTTGAAGGGGGCCTTCGTCGCGTCCACAAGGGTGGTTTCCACCTGCATCCCCACTTCCGGCGCGCCGAGGGAATGCTGAAGCGCACGCGCAAAGGCATGTTCCTCCTCGCTGTATTCGGGCGCGCCCACCTTGAGCATGTTGGCATAAAGGGCGCGGGCCAGCGCCTCGTTGGGATAGCGCTGATGGCAGGCGGCAAGGAAGGTGATGCGCTCCTCGGTTCCGGTCATGAGCGCCGCGCCGCGCGCACAGAGGCGAATGCGCTCGTAAAGCGCCTGAATCACCGGGTCCTGGCTGCGGACATAATACCAGGTACGGGCGTAGTCGGGCACCACGTTGGGGGCGGAAATACCGCTCAGCGTGGCCCAGTGCACGCGCTGTTCCGGCAGCATGTGTTCGCGCAGCCTTTCCGTGCCCGCGTGCATGAGTTCCACCGCGTCGGCGGCGCTGCGGCCTTCCCACGGGCGGCTTCCGGCATGGGCGGTTTTCCCGTAGAATTCCACAAGAAAAGAGAAAAGCGCGTTGTTCTGAAGCCCGAAGGACGTGCCCATGAAGGAATTGGAATGGCAGTCGATGACCGCATCGAGACCGTCGAACACCCCGTCGCGGGCCATGAAGCCCTTGCAGGCGAGCAGTTCCTCGGCCGGGGTGCCGAACACCACGAGCGTGGCGGGAATGTCGCGCTCCACCAGCACCTGCTTCAGCGCGCTCACCGCAAGCGCCTGCATGGGAGCCATGGAGTTGTGGCCGCAGCCGTGCCCGGGGCCGCCTTCCACCACAGGCGAGGGAGTCACCGCTCCGGCCTGCTGGGAAAGCATGGGCAGCGCGTCGTATTCCGCAAGAAAGCCGATGACCGGCCCGCCCTGACCGTGGGTGAACGAGGCCCGGAAGGCCGTGGGCATACCCGCAATGCCCTTTTCCACGGTAAAGCCCTCCTCTTCCAGCGCCTTCGTCACGGCGCGGCAGGAACGCGTTTCCGTAAAGCCGAGTTCGGCGTAGTCCCATATGCTGTCCGCAAGGCGCTGAAACTTTTCCGCCCTGCGTTCTATGGCGTCATAAAGCTGCTCTGTCATGCTGCATCATCCTTTTTCCGATGTTTCCCCGCGTCCGGGGGCGCATCGCGCCGGAGCGTGTGCGCCGATGAAAGGCCCCGCCGCCCGAAATCACGTTTCCTTCCGGCGGCAGGTTCGTGTTACGCAACGCCGAAAAGCTCCGTAAGTTCCCGGATGTTTTCCAGCTCGTCGAAACGCAGGGCCGTTTCCACAAGACGGGCCGCCCTCTCCCGCCCCAGCGGGGCAAGAAGGCCCGCCCACTTTTCCTCCCTTTCCTCAGGAGAAAGGGGCTTTTCGAAAGAACCCGAGGCCCTGTCGCATTCCGCCTCGAAGCTCCGGCCGTCTCTGAGGCGGAGCGCAAGGCGGGCAGGCACGCAGGAGGAATCGCGCCCCAGCTCAAGAAAGCGCTTCCACAGCCCCTCGTCGGGCGAGAGCGTGATGCCTGCCGCGCAGGCGCGCACGGAGGAATCATCCCAGAAGCGGCGTTCGAACCACCTTTCGCGGGGCACGCCGTGCAGGGCAAGGGCAAGGGTGAGGGGCGTGCTGAATTCCATATCAAGGAAGGTGCGCGCCCGTACCCTGCCGAAGCGCGCGGCCACGGGGGGCGTGGTGGCCACGTCGAGGGAGGCCACCTCTTCCGGCCGGAAGGCATGTTCCGCCATAAGACCGCGCAGCGCATCCAGCGCGGGATGTATCCAGCGGCAGCAGGGATAGGGCTTGAGGCAGACGCGCGGCAGGGAAAAGGCGGAAAAATCGCACAGCACGCTTTTCTCGCAGCGGTCGGAACCGATCATGGCGGCAAAGCCCGCCTCCCCGTCCAGAACGGACTCGCTCCCCTCATACCCGTACTTCGCCAGCACGGCGGCGCGCACGCCGTTTTCCGCGGGCACGGCCACATTGTCCTTCACCGAGGCGATGGACTTGTCCTCCCAGCCGAATTTTCCCGCATGGGGCACGGGAGCCATGGCCCCCGCAATGCCGAGGCAGTTCAGCATCTCATCCCCGTTCAGGCCCAGAAGGCGGCCGCAGGCGGCGGCCACGCCCACGGCCTGAAGGCTGCCGTTGGCGTGAACCTTCGCATAGCAGGCCGGGGAAGGAAGGGTGGCCCGGGCCACGCGGTCGTTCACCTCGTAGCCTGCGACAAGGGCGGCCAGCACCTCGCCTCCCGACGCGCCGAGGCGGGCGCCGAGCGCCAGCACGGCGGGAAAGATGCTCGAACCGGGATGCCCGCGTGAGCCCGTATCGTCGTAATCGAGCGCATTGGCAAAGCCTGCCTGCACGAAGGCCGCCATGGCGGGGGAAAGGCGCTCCTTCATGCCCGGCACGGGAATATCGCCCCCCGCGCCCATGAAGCGGGCATATTCCGCCACGGATGCGGCAAGTGGCGTAAAGCTTCCGCCGAAGGCGCAGGCAATGTGATCGGCAGCAAGAATGCGCGCATGGCGGCGCACATCTTCAGGAATATCTTCCGCTTTCAGGCCGAGGGCGTACTCTGCCACGGCCCCTGTCATGCTCTGTTCCTGCATGAGTTCTCCTTTTTCATGACACGGGTCGCCAGGGCCCGGATACGCCGCGCTCCCACGCTTTTTTGAGCAGAAGCGCGCTCAGATGCGCCCTTTCCGCAAGGGAGGAAAGGAGCAGATATTCACGGGTGGAGTGGTCGCAGCCGCCGCGCGGGCCAAGCCCGTCCAGCACGGGAATGCCTTCCTGCGCGAGGAAGGAGGCTTCCGAGCAGCCGGGGCGGAAATCCTCGCCCACGCTCTGCCCTATTTCCTGCGCCGCCTCCCCTGCCAGGGCATACAGCGCTTCCGTGGCCGCGGCTTCCAGCGGAGGATTGAATACTTCCCGCTCGATGACGGTTTCCGTGCCTTCCACCTGCGGGGTGAGCAGAATGCCGCGCATCTTCGCTTCCACCTCGTCGCGCATACGGAGGCTGTTGCAGCGGGCCTCCACCTCAAGAAGGGCCTCTTCCGGCACCACGTTGAAGGCCACGCCCCCTTCGAGGCGCCCCACGTTCACGCTGAGGGAATCCTCGCCGGTGACGTTGTCGGTATTCATGGCTTCCAGAAGCTCGATTTTCCGCGCCGCATCGCGCAGGGCGCTCACCTTGCCCCTGGTGATGAAGGCCGCGTGCCCCGCCCTGCCCCGTATGCGCGCCGCAAAGGCCACCTTGGCCTTGCGCGTACGCACAAGCTCGCCCTCCGGCCCCGCCATTTCAAACACCAGCGCAAAGGCGGCGCGGGCGGCCTGCTCCTTCAGGCAGGCGCGCATGGTACGGGAGGATTTTTCCTCATCCGGCGAAAAGAGAAAGCGCAGAGGCATGGCGGAGCCGAAGCCCTGCTCCAGAAGGGCCAGCATGGCGAATATGCCCACTACAAGGCCCCCCTTCATGTCGCAGGTGCCCGGCCCGTGCGCGATGTCCCCTTCCACCGTGAGCCGGTCGAAGGGGCTGTCTTCGGGAAAGACCGTGTCCATGTGGCCGGAAAGCAGAATACGGCGGGGGGCATCCTGCGCGCAGGGAAAATCCGCCATGAGAATGTTGCCCGCGTCCTTTTGCTCCACAATATGCGTCCGCAGCCCCCTTGCCGAAAGATACGCTGCAAGAAAGGCGGCCATGGCGTCTATGCCGGTTTTGTTGTCCGTGCCGGTACGCATGTCCACAAGAATGCGCAGAAGCTCGAACATGTCCTTTTCATGCTTCGCCATGAAGCTTCCGAAAGATTCCATGCTCTTCCTCGCTCAGGTTTTCCGTCCCGGCCGTGCCGGGCAGAGGCCCGGCGCGGTTCCGCACAGGCGGTCAGGACAGGAAGGATTCGGGAAACACCGGCGTATCCGCCTCAAGCTCCGCACGGTCGATGTGGCAGGCGAGGCCGTGCCCGTCCCTGAAGGTCATGGAGGGCTGAACGGAAGCGCAGGTTTCGCACTGTCTGCGGTAGCAGCGCGTGCGGAAGCGGCAGCCCGAAGGCGGGTTCGCCGGGCTGGGTATCTGCCCCTCGAGCAGGATGCTCTTATGCGGCTGCGGGATGCAGGGCAGGGAAATGGAGGACAGAAGCGCCTTGGTGTAGGGATGATACGGCGGCTGGAACACCTGATCGGTGCTCCCCACTTCCACGAGCCTGCCGAGGTACATCACAGCAATGCGCTGGGATATTTCGCGCACCGCGGAAAGGTCGTGGGAAATGAACAGATACGAGGTCTGAAATTCCCGCTGGAGATCCTGCAGCAGGTTGATGATGGAGGCCTGTACCGACACGTCGAGGGCCGAGGTCACTTCGTCGCACACCACGAAGGAGGGATGCACGGCAAAGGCCCGCGCGATGGCCACGCGCTGCTTTTCGCCGCCGCTCAGCTGATGGGGCTTGCGGTACAGATAGGTACGCGGCAGAGAAACCATGTCGAGCAGTCTGTAGCAGCGCTTTTCCAGCTCGGCGTGGCCGGAGGCCAGGCCGTGCAGCAGAAGCGGCCGCGAAAGGATGGTGTAGAGGCTGTGTCGCGGGTTCAGCGAGGAATCCGGGCTCTGGAACACGATCTGTATGGACTTGCACAGACTCTGACTGTGCTTGTGGGTGATGTCCTCCCCCTTGTAGAAAATGGAGCCGCCCGTCGCCTCGGTAAGGCGCAGAATGGTCTTGCCGAGGGTGCTCTTGCCGCAGCCCGATTCCCCCACCACGCCCAGCGTTTCGCCGGGCATGATGGTGAAGGACACATCATCCAGCGCATACACGCAGCGGGGTTTGCGCCGGAGCAGCCTGTCCGTGAAGGTGCTGTGCTCGTAGTACTTCTTCAGGTTTCTTACTTCCAGCAGGGGCTCGGAACACTGCATGTCGCCTTCATCGTGACATACGCACTCCTCCACCACGCCCGTGGAGAAGGAAAGGGGCGCGCCCGGCCGGTGGCAGAACACGCGGTGTTCCACCCCGTCCTGCGAGGGGACGTTCCGCACGGCGGGAAGCTCGGCGGAGCAGTGTTCGTCCGCCACGGGGCAGCGCGGCGCAAACGCACAGCCCGGAGGCAGGGAAATGAGGTTGGGCAGAAGACCGGGCATGGAATAGCCCTTGTGCTTTCTGTCCATCTTTATGCTGGGGATGCTGTGCATGAGCCCGCGGGTATAGGGATGCTCGGGATTGCGGAACATGGTTTCCCGCGAACCTTCCTCCACCAGCGCGCCCGCGTAGATGACGCCCACCCTGTCCGCAAGGCGCGCCACGATGCCCATGTCGTGGGTGATGTAGAGAATGGCCACGTCCATGCGGGAGCGGATGTCTTCCAGAAGGCGCAGGAACTGTATTTCCGTGGTCACGTCGAGCGCCGTGGTGGGTTCGTCCATGATGATGAGGTCGGGATGACTGAGCAGCGCCTGGGCAATGGTGATGCGCTGCTTCTGCCCGCCGGAAATCTGATGCGGGTAGCGTTCGAGAATGCGCTTCGGATCGGGAATGTTGATGGCTTCCAGCATGGCGAGGGCTCTTTCCTCCGCTTCCGCCCGGCTGATGCCCTCGTGATAGATGATGCCCTCGGTGAGCTGGTCGCCTATGGTATAGCAGGGGTTGGCGGCCGTATGCGGATTCTGGAACACCATGCCCACATGCTTGCCGCGCAGCTTTTCCAGCTGGGCGTGGGAATAGCCCGTGATGTCCTCGCCGTTGAAGAGGATGCGGCCGCTTTCGATGCTGCCGTTGGCGGGAAGGTACCCCATGGCAGCAAAGGCCAGCGTGCTCTTGCCGGAGCCGGATTCGCCGATGAGCGCGTAGCATTCTCCGCGCCGCACCTCCAGAGAGACGTGGCGCACCGCGCGCACCTTGCCGTTGATGGTCTTGAAGGAAATGGAAACGTCGTCCAGGGAAAGAATGGGGCCTGCCATCACACCCTCCCCAGTTCGCGCGGGTCGAGGATGTCGCGCAGTCCGTCGCCCAGCAGGTTGAAGGAAATGGTGGTGAAGGCTATGGCGAGTATGGGCCATACGATGAGCATGGGAGCCTCGAAGATGTATTCACGCGCCGAGCCGATGATGAGTCCCCAGTCGGGAGTGGGCGGCTGCGTGCCGAGGCCGAGGAAGCTCAGGGAGGAGGCCGTCAGAATGACGAAGCCCACCTTGATGCTCGCCTCCACGATGATGGGCTGCACGGCGTTGGGCAGAAGTTCCACCAGAAGAATGTACCAGGTGCGCTCGCCGCGCGCCTTGGCCGCCTCGATGAATTCCTCGCCGCGCACGTTGAGGCACGAACTTCGCGCCACGCGCGCGGTTTTCGGTATGCCTGTGATGCTGATGGCCACAATGACGTTGAAGATGCTCGACCCCAGCATGGAAAGAATGAGCAGCGCAAAGAGTATGCCGGGGAAGGCCATGAGGATGTCCATGCCGCGCATGATGAACTCGTCGGCCCTGCCGCCGAGGTAGCCGCTGGTAAGGCCGATGAGCCCGCCCGCCACGGCGCAGATCACCGTGACGCTGAGCCCGATGCCCAGAGAGGTGCGCGTGCCGAGAATGATGCGGCTGAACACGTCGCGGCCGTATTCATCCGTGCCCATGATGTGCTCGACGCTCGGCGGGGCGAAGCGCTCTCTGGGATTGAGCTTGAGAGGATCGTGGGGGGCGATGAAGGGCGCGAAAAGCGCCACGATGAGAAGAAGAGAAACCAGCGCGCTGCCCACCATGGCGGAAGGATAGCGCCGCAGCGTGGAAAAAACGGTACGGATGACAGACATCGTTCTGCTCCCTAGGAATGATAACGGATGCGCGGATTGACCAGACCGTAGGCGAGGTCGGCCAGGAAATTGACCAGGCAGTACACGCAGGCCACGGTAAGCACGGTGGCCTGAAGCAGCGGCACGTCGCGGCTTGTCACGGCGTAGACGATGAGGCGGCCTATGCCCGGGTAGGCGAAGACTTCCTCAATGACCACCACGCTGCCGATGAGATAGCCCACGTCCAGCGCAAGCACCGTGATGGTGGGCATGAGGGCGTTGCGCAGCGCGTGCTTGAACACCACCATGGTGTTGCTCAGGCCGCGCAGGCGGGCGCTGCGTACATAGTCGGACTGCATGACGTGTATCATTTCCGAGCGGGTCTGACGCATGATGTGGGCGATGAGCACGATGACCAGCGTCATGACGGGCAGAACGATGTGGGAAAGAGCCTTCGGCACGTCTTCGGAAAAGGGAACGTAACCGGCGGAGGGGAAGAGATTGAGCACGGGCCCGGCAAAGGCGATGATGAGAAGAGAGCCCGTGGCGAATTCCGGTACGGAAATGCCGATATAGGAACTTATCTGGATGGTGCGGTCCACGGCGCTGTTGCGGCGAAGCGCCGCGAACACTCCCAGAGGAATGGCGATGATGGTCACGATCACGATGCTGAAGGCCGCCAGAATGGCGGAATTCTTCAGGCGGAACAGAAGCAGGGGCAGTATGGGCTGGTCCATGGACAGGGCGTGACCGAAGTCGCCGTGCAGCACCCCCCATATCCATTTGCCGTACTGCTCGTAGAAGGGCAGGTTCAGGCCCATCTGCTCCTCAAGGGCCCGCAGGGCGTCGTCCGTGGCGAATTCCCCGAGAATGACCTGCGCGAGGTTGCCGGGAAGAACCATGGTGATGGCGAAAATGATGATGGAAATGCAGAAAAGCGTGACAAGCATGAAACAGAAACGTTTCAGAATATAAACCGGACTCATGTTCTCCCCTTTGGCCGCCCCTGCCGCACAGCGTGCGCGGAAAAGGCGGACGCGCCGCCGGAGCGGGCGCATCCCCGCTCCCGGCAGACCGTCCGCCCCGGGCTTTCCCGTATCAGCTCAGCCAGACGTTTTCGATGGTGAAGAAGGTGTTTCTGGGATTGCGGACAATGCCGTTGACCTTGGGCTGATAGGCGGAAACAAGGTCGAGGAAGAAAGGCACACAGGAGGGCACTTCCTCATACAGCATTTCCTGACAGGAGGCGAAGGCGGCGCGCTGCTTTTCGGGGTCGAGCTCCTGGCGGGCCTGAAGCACGAGCTGGTCGAACTTCTTGTTGTTCCAGCGCGTTTCGTTCCACGAGGCGTCGGAGGTGTAGAGAAGCTGGAAGAGCGCGTCTTCGCACGACTGCATGTTGTAGAAGCCCACATAGAAATTGGCCTTCTTCCAGTACTGGTCGAGGAAGGTGCTGTAGTCCACATGCTGCAGCCGGATCTTCACGCCGATCTGGGCCGCGCACTGCTGCAGCACGATGCCGAGCTTGCCGCGCACGGCGGGCACGGCGGCGATGTACATGGGAATGGTGCTGCCCGGCCTGAAGCCGGCTTCGGAAAGCAGGCGGGCGGCCTTTTCCAGATCCTGCTTGCGCTCGGGAAGCTGATGATAGAAGGGATATTCCGGGGAAACGGGGTTGTCGTTGCCTATGCGGCCGAAGCCTTCCAGGCACATGTCGAGCGCCATCTGCCTGTCGAGGGAAAGGCTGATGGCCTGACGCACGCGCATGTCGGTGAAGGGCTTCATGTCGCAGCCGTACACCACGCTGGGGAACTGGCCGCTGCCCGTGCGCGTCATCACGATGCCCGCTTCCTTCAGCTTTTCCAGCTGGCTGATGTTGGCTTCCAGCACCCAGTCGCTCTGGCCGGTGAGCAGCGCGTTGGTTTCCGCCACGGAATCGGGGAAGATGAGCATCTGCACTTCGTCGAGGTAGGGCTTGTCCCCGTCGAAGTAGTCAGGGTTGCGGTCGAAAATGAGGTGCGTGCCGGGCACATATTCACGCAGCTTGAAGGGGCCGCTGCCGCAGCCTCTGGCGGCGAGGGAGGCGTAATCGCCCTCCAGCACTTCCCTGGGGCATATCTTCATGCAGGGATAGGCCATGGACTGCGGCAGGAAGGAGAAGGGATAGGCCGTCACCACACGCACGGTGTACTTGTCTTCCACATCCGCCGAAACGATGGGTCCTATGTTCTTGCGGCCGGGGGAGGCGGTTTCCGGGTCCAGCACCTTGCGGATGGAGGCCACGGCGTCGTCGGCGGTGACTTCCTTGCCGTTCTGGAAGCGAACGCCCTTGCGCAGACGGAAGCGCCAGGTCACGGCGTCGGCGCTTTCCCAGCTCTCCGCAAGGTCGGGCACGGGCTTGAGCTCATGGGAAAGCTTGACGAGCCCGCTGTACATGAGTTCGCCCTGCATGTACTCCGAAAGGTTCACATGGCGGTAGGGGTTCAGGGACTTCAGTTCGCGGCTCACGCTCACACGCAGCGTGCCGCCGCGCTTGGGGGCGTTCGCCAGAGAAAGGCCGGGCACGCCGCACAGAGTCACCGCAGCCGCGCCTGCGGCCATGCCTTTAAGAAAGGTACGACGGGTGAAGCGATCGTTCTCAAATAGATACATGGAAGCCTCCATCATGGAAAAGCGCGCCTTGAAGGAGGCTGCCTCTCCTGTTTCCGAAACGCTCTTCCCCGCCCCATGCGGAGAGAACGCTCCGTGTCCTGCGCCCCTTTGCAGGGCCGCGCCTCCCTGAGGAG
The DNA here is from genome assembly GCF_900155525.1 of Mailhella massiliensis. NCBI lineage: Bacteria > Pseudomonadati > Thermodesulfobacteriota > Desulfovibrionia > Desulfovibrionales > Desulfovibrionaceae > Mailhella > Mailhella massiliensis. The sequence continues at coordinate 200 of NZ_LT706952.1, read as the reverse complement.
GCACGGCTTTCCGGCGCCGGAACCCGGGGCGGGCCCCCGGCGCGGGCTGTGCGTGAACATGCCGCGCGGCGGGAGCGCACATCTCCCGCAGGCGTCTGCGGAAAACTACGCTTCGAAGGGCACCCCGAAGGCGCGGTAGAATTCCTCTTCAAAAAGCTTTCTCGGACGAGGGTCGTCGTAACAGGCCCAGATGGCCGCCC
>NZ_LT706950.1 GCF_900155525.1 Mailhella massiliensis | reverse complement strand
TTCGGAACAGCAGGCTTCCTTCCCGCCACGGCGACGCCGGACGCAGCGGCAACATGCCAAGAGCGTCCTGCAAGGGCGCGGCGGTGACGGGAGCCGGACTTGCGGGCATCATGGCGGGAAGCGTCGCCGTAAAACCGAGAAGCGGGTCGCCTGTGGCTTCGGAAACATCCGCCGTTCCCCATCCCTGAACGGTTTTGGAAAGTTCCGCGATGCGCCGCCGAAGCAGCAGATGGGCTTCCTGCTCGGAATCCGTCACGCTGGCCCAGGTGCAGAAGCAGATGCGGAACCGGATGCAGCATACGCCTTCAAGGTCCAGCTCTTTCAGGGCATCGACGGCTTTATTGAACTTTTTGTTGTCCGAAGAGCTGAAGGCCAGGATGGCCGCAAGCAGGGGCCGGAGGCCCATGTTCAGGCCGCCGTCTTCCAGCAGGAAGGAAATGCGGTACGGCAGTCGTTCATCACGCCTGGCAAGTACCCTGAAAAGTTCCTGAAACGGTTTCGGCGTCTGGGGCATGAGCGTCATGATGAGAGGCCCGAATATTCTGTCGCCGATGCGTATGGCGTTGCGGGAAATCAGTTCTCCCTCACGGGGCCAGAGCTGTGTCTTGAAATCCGGGTACAGCATGTTATGCAGCCTGTCCGTCCTGCTTGTGTCGGGGTCGGGCAGACGCAGCGGCAAGGGATCGCCGGATATGAGAGGCCGCCAGTCCCGACCGGTCATCTCCGGGGAAATGCACAAGCGGATGTCCCGCAGAGCCTCATGGGCCGAAAGGGGATGCACCAGCAGGTCAACCTGACGGAAAGCGTCCATCACGCCGGTCAGAAAACCGTTATGGGCGTCATGCAGCGCGGCTACGGCACGGGATACCTGCTGAC
>NZ_LT706949.1 GCF_900155525.1 Mailhella massiliensis | reverse complement strand
TTGGAAAGCTGCGGGGTGGAGATGAACCTGAAAATTACCGGATAAGCCCGGAAGATCAGCTTGGCGTCGGCGGCGCAAAGAAAAAATATGCGGATAACCTCGCCGCCATACGTCTGCTGAAGCAGCTTCAGGCCAACGGCGCAAAACTGGCCACCCCGGAAGAAAAAAGCACGCTGGTGCGTTTTGTCGGATGGGGTGGTCTTCCGCAGGTCTTTGACCCCCAAAACGACAAATGGGCGGCGGAATACCGGGAACTTCAAGGCGTACTCTCCCCCGATGAATACGCGGCCGCCCGGCGCTCCACACAGGACGCTCACTATACCTCGGAAACCGTCATCAGGGGCATCTATCAGGGGATTTCCAGACTCGGCGTTGAAACAGGAAAGGAACTCCATGTTCTCGAACCTTCGGCGGGTATCGGCAACTTTATCGGACTTTGCCCGGAAAGTTTCCAGGCCCGGTTCCTGGCCGTGGAACTGGAACCGACAACGGCGGCCATTGCCGCATACCTGTACCCCAAAGCCCGCCACATCAATAACGGCTTTCAGAACATCCCCCTCAAAGCGCCGAGTTTCGACCTTGCGGTGGGCAATCCTCCTTTCGGAAATCAGTCTCTCTACGACCCCGAATTTCCCGAACTGAAAAAATTTTCCATCCACAACTATTTTCTGGCCAAGTCCATGCGCCTGCTGCGCGAGGGCGGCATAGCCGCCTTTGTGGTCAGCCGCTACTTCATGGACGCCGTCGATTCCTCCGCCCGCGAACATATCGCGGAATATGCCGACTTCCTGGGCGCGGTGCGCCTGCCTGAAACCGCTTTCCGGCAAAATGCCCTGACGGATGTCACCACCGACATCGTTTTCTTTCAAAAGCACAACGGCGAAAACAAGCGGAGTCTGGAG
>NZ_LT706948.1 GCF_900155525.1 Mailhella massiliensis | reverse complement strand
AGGCCCTGAGCTACAGCCCGCCTTCGTCCCCCGGTTCCATCTATATCCAGTTCGCCGTGTACGCCATTGCCTCCATCGGCGTCATCGGCATTGCGCGGGGGCTGTGTCTCATACGCGACACGCCGAACCAGAGCATGAATCTCAGCCGGGGCCTTGTCCATCTGTTCGGAGGCATTCTCGCGGTCAACCTTGTCACTTTCCTGCGCGGCCTGGGGGCCACGGTAGGCGGTGACGTGCAAACATACATCGCCAACATCATTGGCTGAGTACGGAGGACTCTATGAACTTCATCAATCATCAGCTCTCCATTTCCCCGCTGCGCTGTACTGCCGCCGTTATCGGTGTCGCCGCTGTATGGCTCCTCATGCCTGAGATTGTCCAGGCTGCCGTCACCTTCGGAGAAATCGGCGAAAATGTGGCGGAAAACGCCAAAGGCGTCGCCAAGGGCGTCACCCTTGCCGGATACGCCTCCGGTGCGGGCATGGGCGTCTGGGGTTGCGTGGACATGTACAAAGCCTCATACAGCACAATCCCGTTCATATTTGTCTAAAATATATTGTTATTAATGAATAATTTTATTTTTTATCGTCCAGATGGATTTCACTGGACACATAGACATACCCCATTTTTTGGGGTATATCTTGGGGTAAACAAACCTGAAAAGGAGGACTACCCCATGTCGTTGACCGATACCGCAATCCGTGCCGCCAAACCGGCTGAAAAGCAGCAGAAACTCTTTGACGCCAAAGGGCTGTACCTGCTCATCATGCCGAGCGGCACAAAAAGCTGGAGGCTAAAATACCATTTTCAGGGCAAGGAAAAGCTGATTTCCCTCGGCACCTATCCCGCAACATCCCTGAAAGAGGCAAGGGAAAAAGCCGCCGATGCCAGAAAAGCCATTGAGAACGGTATCGACCCGTCCGCTCAACGAAAACTGGACAAGCAGCTTGCACAGAACACCTTTG
>NZ_LT706947.1 GCF_900155525.1 Mailhella massiliensis | reverse complement strand
GCCGCTGGAGATTCTTGACCACATGCCCCTGTTCATTGACACGATAGCGGGCATTCTCCTGCGGTGCCCATCCCTGCCTGTGTTCGATTTCCGCCACTATCTTATGTGCCTCGTTGATGTCGAATCCTCTGTGCGGCTGAATGACTTTCTGTGTGTAGGGATGAGTCCGGTTCACGACAATATGAAGATGGTAGTTACCCGTATTCTTGTGCAGGGCATAGAGCGTCTGGTGTTCGGCAAGCCCCATTCCCCGGAGAAAGAGATTGACCGCTTCGTCCACCTGTTCACGAGAGGGCTGCTCGTTTTCCTGCCATGACAGAATCCAGTGCGTAACCGGCATCCTGCTCTGAATGGATTCTTCGGCAAGAGAAATCATTTCCCTTTTCTGAGCGGCGACGGTCGTTGTCAGAAAGTTTCTGCTTCCGGCGTAGGCGAGCTTGTCCTTGCCCCTGTCGTCGTGTTCGGCAAGGATGTAGTCCACCAGACCGCCAATCATGACGGACTTGGACTTTTTGAAGCTGGTACGCTTGAGCTTCTTGACAATCATCGTTTTTCACTCAGGGTTTCGATAGTCCGTCGGATTTGCCGCAATGCAGCGTCCAGTTCCGAAAGGGTGGCCGGATTTGCAGTCCGCTTTACCATCTCGAAATGATGCTTGAGCAATCCCCCAAGCCGTCGCAGTTCCCGGATGGTCTGGTCGTCCGTTCTGGCGATAATGGGCCTGCCGCCGAAGAACAGCCGCCGCATGTACTCGGACACGGACAGTCCCGCGCTGTCGGCCTGAGTCTGTAGTTTTTCGTCTTCCCTGGCGCTAAGTCTGAGTGTCCGCCGCCTATGAAATCTGGTTGTGGCCTTCCGTTTTTCCATCTGCCTTTCCTGTCTTTTTGAGAGCGTGAGAAGCGTAGCGCCGAACGCTCTGAGGGTGTCCAGAGGCGAAGCCTTTGGCAGGATGTTAGCTGGCGTCAGACAGCTACCATCCTGTAAGGAAGAACCCCGGCGGTCTTGGGGACTGCC
>NZ_LT706946.1 GCF_900155525.1 Mailhella massiliensis | reverse complement strand
TCTCCAGTTGAAAAGTATTTGATTCAGAGAACCAAAGTTCTCAAATCGAACTCAAAGCTCTATTTCCCAACTCGCTCTTCACTTGTCAAAGAACCGTGCCGCTCACTCGCGGCGGTGTTGCTTTATGTACCTTTTCGCCTCCGCTGTCAACAACTTTTGCCGAAGTTTTTTAAAAAAATTTTCCTTTTATAGAAATATAAACATAACCTGCTGTATTTAAAAAATATTTTTATATCCTATTTTCTATAACAACATCACGTTTTTTTCCCCGTACGCTCTCATTTTCAAAAAGCAGTCAGGAAGAAACCCTCCTCATCCTTTGGCGAAATCTCCTCCAGGAACGCACAAAACCGACGAGAGCAGCAAAAAAATACCGGCAGTACCACGTTCTCGCAGCATACCGAAAGCCTCTTGGCCTCATCGGACTCCTATGGCAGGAAGACATCTCCGTGCATACCGGAACCGATTACCGGTTTCCTGGCTACCCGTCCCGCCTCTCCTGAGTATTCCCCTGTCGATCCTGTCTGTCGGGCTTCTGGGAGCGTGTTACGCATAAGACGCTCTTGTATCGAACGAGAAAAGAAGCAAGTTCTGTCGAGCCTGTTTCATCTTCGCGGAAAAATCCTTTGCCGTCCGGCTTCCTCTCTTCCCTCCCTCGTCTTATTCCGGCAAGGAAGGATGATGTCTGAGGCACCGGGTTCAAACACCAAAGCGCGAATTGCCCGTTTTCTTATGATCCGTTCACGTTCAGCGAGAAGCATCAGCCCCCTCAGCCTTCTTTCAGCATCCAGCGGATATACCGCAATGCCGCATTGTTCCCTTCCCGGGCGTATTCCCCCGGCAATAGACCTGGGTCAGAAGGCCGCTTTTTTCCTCTGGCGATAAACGGCGACTCTCCAGCATGGAAAACTACTTCCAAGATACCGACGGCTCAGAGCGCAGTCCACGCGCTCATAGGGGACTTCCCGCTCGCTGCTTCAGGAAAGATACCACCTCTCTAGAGCATTCTCTTCAGGGAAAACACAAGCCTGCCGGCCCGCTCTTGAAGGCAGATTTTCCCAGCCTTCCCCCCCCCAAAAAAAAACAAAGCTTCTGCCTCCTCAACGAAAAAAACTTTCCCCCCAGGTCATACAACGGCCCTGTTTCCTGCCTCAAGCTCCTTCCGATATGGAAAGATACCCGACAGGATAGGTGGAGCCTGAAAACAAGGAATTTCCGTTCCCTAGGTTCAGGACTCATTAAATATAAAAGATGACAATGGCAGCGAGACAAATAGCCGAAAAGAACGTGTGGGCACAACGGTCATAACGCATGGCTATTCTGCGCCAATCCTTGAGTCGGCCGAACA